>JAFYHA010000044.1 GCA_017539425.1 Clostridia bacterium | reverse complement strand
CCTACGGCGACTGCCAGAAGGAAATGGACCTCGTCAACAAGGCGTTCATCGAGATCATGATCGAGGGCGACGCAAACGGCAGAGGCTTCCAGTATCCGATCCCCACCTACTCCATCACCAAGAATTTCGACTGGAGTGAAACCGAAAACAACAAGCTCCTGTTCGAAATGACCGCGAAGTACGGTACACCTTACTTCTCCAACTACATCAACTCCGACATGGAACCGAGCGACGTCCGCTCCATGTGCTGCCGTCTGCGTCTGGATCTGCGCGAACTGCGCAAGAAATCCGGCGGTTTCTTCGGATCCGGCGAATCGACGGGTTCCATCGGCGTGGTCACGATCAACATGCCGCGCTGCGCCTACCTGTCCGAGAGCGAAGAGGACTTCTACAAGCGCCTTGACAACCTGATGGACATCTCGGCACGCAGCCTCAAAACCAAGCGTACCGTCATTACCAAACTCCTGGACAAGGGCCTGTATCCCTACACAAAACGCTATCTCGGCACATTCGACAATCACTTCTCCACGATCGGACTCGTAGGTATGAACGAAGCCTGCCTGAACGCAAAGTGGCTGCGCTGCGACCTGACCGACAAACGCGCGCAGAAATTCACCCGCGACGTGCTCAATCACATGCGCGAGCGGCTGTCCGATTATCAGGAACAGTACGGCGACCTGTACAATCTGGAAGCGACTCCGGCCGAATCCACGACCTACCGCTTCGCCAAGCACGACAAGGAAGAGTTCCCGGACATCATCACCGCGAACATGAACGGCACTCCGTACTACACCAACTCCTCCCATCTGCCCGTCAGCTTCACGGAAGACGTGTTCTCCGCTCTGGATATCCAGGATGACCTGCAGACCCTGTACACCTCCGGGACCGTGTTCCACGCGTTCCTGGGCGAAAAGCTGCCCGACTGGAAGGCAGCCGCCAACCTGGTCCGCAAGATCGCCGAAAACTACAAGCTCCCGTACTATACGATATCCCCGACCTACTCCGTCTGCAAGGATCACGGCTACCTGACCGGCGAGCAGACCAAGTGCCCGATCTGCGGCCAGCCCACCGAGGTCTACAGCCGCATCACCGGCTATTACCGTCCGGTCCAGAACTGGAACGACGGCAAGGTCCAGGAATACAAGGACCGCCGGACCTATAACATCGGTCACTCCAGACTGACCCACACGGGTCCGAACCCGGCTCCCGTGGACGAACCCGCCCAGACCGCCTGCGCCTGCGAAGCGCCCGCCAAGACGGACAACGCCTCCATCCTGCTCTTCAAGACCGAAGAGTGCCCCAACTGCAGCGCCGCTCTGGCCCTTCTGGAGAAAGCCAATGTATCCTTTACGGCCCTGAACGCGAACAAGGAGAGAGAACTTGTGGAGAAATACGGTGTCCGTGGCGCTCCCACGCTGGTCATCATCAAGGATGACGGTTTCGAAAAATACCGCGGCGTATCCGAGATCAAGGGCTGGCTGATGCAGGCCAAGGCCTGACCGTCCCTTCCGCAGGCGGTCGATCAGCGTTCTGACGCTGTCTGCGTTTAAATAAAGCTGCCGGCCGGATTCGGCCGGCAGCACCCATTCCTATAAGGCAAGGACAAGACCATGTATGATATCATAGTCGTCGGCGGAGGACCTGCCGGCATGACCGCAGCCCTGTACGGGCTGAGAAACGGCAAGACCGTTCTGGTCATTGAGAAGAACAGTTTCGGCGGTCAGATCACGAACTCCCCCAAAGTGGAAAACTATCCGGGAACCCTGTCCATGAGCGGCAACCAGTTCGCGGACAGCACCCTCAAGCAGATCATCGCCCAGGGCGCGGACATTGAACTGGACACCGTCAGCCGCATTGAAAATGCGCCGGACTGCAAGCGTGTCCTGACCGAATTCGGTTCCGTGTACGAAGGGCGCGCCGTGGTCATCGCGACCGGGGTCAAGCACCGTATGCTCGGACTGGATAACGAAGAAGACTACATCGGCGACGGGATCTCCTTCTGTGCCGTCTGCGACGGAGATTTCTACAAAGGCAAGACCGTATGTGTGGCGGGGGGCGGCAATTCCGCCCTGCAGGAAGCCATCCTGCTTTCCGAAAAATGCACGCAGGTCATCATGCTGCAGGATCTTCCCGAGTTCACAGGTGAAAAGCGGATGCAGGACCTCCTGTTCGCCAAGTCCAATGTGAAGGGCCTGACCCAGATCAAGATCCTCAGCCTGATCACGGATGCATCCGGATTCAAAGGCGTCCGGATCCTGCATAAGGACACGGGAAAGGAAGAAGACGTTCTGTGCGACGGTCTGTTCGTGGCCATAGGCCTGATTCCGGAAAACAAGCCCTTCGAGGATCTGGCCGCACTCAATGACTGGGGTTATTTTGATTCGGGCGAGGACTGCCTGACCCGGACCCCTGGGATCTACGTGGCGGGCGACTGCAGGAGCAAACGCGTCCGTCAGCTCACGACCGCCGTAGCGGACGGTGCCACCGCCGCACTGGCCGCATGCAATTACATCAACCAACTGTCAACCACTCGGTGATTGAATCGCCGAGCATGAGAAAAGAATCATGCTTGGGAAACAAGATGGTTGAGTAGGCTTTGAGAAAGGTCTCTGTAAAAAGAGAAACCACTCATAGGTTAAATGTGTCAATGTCCCTGTATATG
>JAFYHA010000001.1 GCA_017539425.1 Clostridia bacterium | reverse complement strand
GAAAAGTAACGTTGTGGACCTGACGGTCCTATACGGTAAGGGCGCCGTGAACACGCCCGTGAGATTGAACGTTTTTCAAAAGAAAACGGTCAAAGGATAGATTCCAGCAACGGGAATCTACCGTATCTTATGAAGCCCCCATCTCGATGCCTTGCATAGGTGGCGGGTAGTTCACTAGTACTCCTTTTTTGAGCAAGAGAATCTCCTGTGAGATATCTGAAACGTCATGTACCAAATGTGTGGAGATTATGATTATCCGGTTGATTGCGATTTCAGAAAGATAGTTTCGAACAAGTATGCGTTGCTTTGGATCCAATCCGGCTGTAGGTTCATCCAACAAAAGAATTCCGGCATCTCCAAGAACGGCCTGGGCGATAGCAACCCTTTGCTTCATACCTCCGGAAAGAGTGCTTATCTTTCTGCTTTGGATATCCTTTAAATCCAATGCAAGAAGAATACTGTCTATGGCCTCTTGGATTTTCTCTTTTCTCTTTTTGCCTCTAATGTCTGAAAAAGAATCTTTAACGCTGGCCATATACCACAGGAATTGCTTGATCGTAAAATTCGCACACAATCCAGGCGTTTGTGGAGCATCCCAAGTTACTCAGATATTCATTGCCAAGCACATGTATATCCGTGTTGTTGAATGTTATTGCCCCGGTATCAGGCTTAAGATTAGTTGAAAGCAGGTTCATCAATGTCGTTTTACCGCTTCCGTTTGGTCCTAGCAAAGCATAAATACCTGCCGTGAATGTTGCATTAAAATGCGTCAACGCCTGTATATGGTGGTATTTTTTTGATTTTTTCAATTCTCCATTCGTAAATTTAAGTTCGAGCAGAAAAAGTGTATCATCACAAAGCAGTTCGTGTAAAGTGCCCTTTTGTGCGAAATGGTACTTTCCCCTTTTTTGCGCTGTTGAGCCAAGCAAAAGCCGCCCTACCCCATGATTCAACGGGCGGGCGGCTTTGGACTCTTCGTTTCTTATGCGTCCAGTTCATCCAGTGTGCAGGAATAGGACGGAAGAAAAGTCTTGCAGAAATAGTCGACTTCCTCGTATTTCCTGAATTCGTCAATCGCCTGTTTGAGCGCATGTTCCGCGTTCACATACTCGCGGTTGCCGCTGCGGAGCTCTTCCAGGCATTTCGTATAGGCCGCCAGTTTGTCCGCCGCCTTGACCAGAACGGCTTCATAGGACTCCGGATCCGCTTTGAGAAGGTCCCGGTATTCCTTCTCCATCTCTTTCGGCATCATGGTCAGGAGTTTGTCCTCCGAAATCGACTCAATGGCCTTGTAAGCCTTCTTGATCTCCGGATTGTAATACTTGATCGGGGTCGGAAGATCCCCGGTCAGGACTTCTCCGCTCTCATGGTACAGCGCAATGACCGCAACCCGGTTGGCGTCCAGGTTTCCCCCGAAATAAGTGTTCTTGATCAAGGCCAGTGCATGCGCGATCTGGGCGACCTGTGTGGAGTGCTGCGCGATATCCTCTTCATAAACGGATTTCATCAGGCTCCATCTGCGGATCAGTTTCATCCTGGACATATAGGCAAAAAAATGATTTTTTCCCATTGCCGTCTCCCATCAGTTTTTAGGAAGTGTTCCTTCCATATAGAAGGAAGCTTCCGAATCCGCACAGTTCAGGGCAAACGCCAGAGGAAACATTTCCATGGCCTTGCCGACGTTGGGCACATCCTGCTGCTGGGAAAATCCCATATGATACCGGATGGCAAACGCCTCATCGCGGGACAGTCTCATATAGCCGCTGATGATATACACGGACTTTTCCCCGTGTCCATAGGGTAATTGGTCATCGATGGAAAAATAAGGGGTAGAGGTCCAGACCCCATCCTTTTTGACGTTTCGGTACTCGGTCTTGTAAAAATTGACTTTGCACAAATCGTGAAGCAACGCCACGATTGCGATGCTTTCCTCGGAATAATCAAACTTGCCGGGGTAGCGCGCCTGGAGTCTGGGCAGCAAATCGACGAGACAGTCATACACATTCAGAGAATGCTCTGCGAGTCCGCCCTCATACGCTCCGTGGAACCTGGTGCTGGCCGGAGCGGTAAAGAAATCGCTGCTTTTTTCCGAGCAAAGGTATTCCAGCAGCTTCTGGGATCCTTCACGGGTAATCCTGCTTTTGTATATCTCAATGAATCTTTCGCGGTTGGTCATAATCCTACTTCCTTTCCATACCTATATTATATGTAAGGCTGCTGAAAAAGTCAATTGCGGGACAGCCAAAAAACCCGGATAAGGTTGTTCTGTTTCACTTTCAGTGGTAAAATAGTATTAAAACGATCACCACAGGAGGAATCATCCGTGCATTACCTGTTTCTTGCGGAAGGATTTGAAGAAACCGAGGCTCTCTGCCCATTGGACCTGATGCGCAGGGCCGGGCTGAACGTTACAACCGTTGGAATCGGCGGAAAGACCATCCGGGGTTCCCATGGCATCATGGTGATTGCGGACGTTGCCGACCGCGACTTTGACAGTATCGCAAAAAAAGACCCTCCCGAGTCTGTAATTCTTCCGGGCGGTATGCCGGGGACCCGACATCTCGCCGAATCCGCCGTAGTGTCCAGTGCGCTGGATCTGGCCTACCGGACCGGGGCCTATCTGTGCGCGATCTGCGCAGCACCCAGCGTTCTCGGGCAGAAGGGATATTTGAAAGGCAAAAACGCCACCTGCTTCCCAGGCTTTGAGGATCAGCTGACCGGAGCCGTTCTGTCGCATAACAAGGTCGTTGTTGACGGAACCGTCATAACGGCGGCCGGAATGGGCGTGGCGCTGCCCTTCGGTCTGGCCATCGTGGCCGCGTTCCGGGGTGAATCCACCGCCAACCGGATTCACAGAGACATCCAGGCCGAGTAAGTATGCCCAATTCCGACAAGCCCGCGCTCCGTAAACAGTATCTCCGGATCCGGGATCAAATGTCTCCCGCCCGGAGGGCCGAACTTGACCTGGACGCTTTTCAGAAGATCAGGTCCTTGCCCGCCTTTTTCCGGGCCTCGTCCGTTCTTCTGTTTGCCTCGTTTGGAAGCGAGCCGCAGACAGACCGTCTGTTCCGGGAAGCCCTTCGCCTCGGGATCCCGGTCGCCTTTCCCGTCTGTTCGACAGACCGTTCCATGCGCTTTTTCCGCACCGACCGTCCCGAGGCACTGACCGGTTCGGAAACAGGAGCATTTTCTTTCCGCGTTCCCGATCCCTCCTGCCCCGAACTGATTCCCGATGCACACGCATTCTGTCTGGTTCCCGGACTCGTATTTGACAGTTCCGGTTATCGGATCGGATACGGCGGGGGCTATTATGACCGTTTCCTGGCCGAAAATTCTGTTTACTCTGCGTCCATTGTCTACCCGGAACTGCTCTGTCCCGAGCCGCTTCCCCGTTCCGGCTTTGACGTTCCGGTCAGACACCTGATCATTCCGGACGTTCCGTCCGCCCCACTATAGAAAAAGGAGGTACAAGCCCATGCCCACTCGGTCCGGTTTCAGACTGCGCGCGCCCAGCCATTCCAACGCGACCTGGATTTTGGCGTGGTTTGCCCTCCTTTTATTACTGTTCCGTATCCTGGATCATTTCGGGTTGTCTCTTCCGCATCCACTGTTCACGGTCGTGATCCTGGCTTTTGCCGGACTGGCCGTACCGGTCGCGGTCTGGACGTACCTTCAGCATCGCAATCCTCTCCAGACGCTCTGGCTCCGTCCGTTCTCTCCCTCACAGATCCCGCTGATCATCCTGATGACCCTGTTTCTCCCGGTACTGGCGCTGATGCTGTCCCTGCCCTTCGGAAACATGCTGTTTCTGGATGCCCCGTACCGCCTGTGGGGACTTTACACGCCGGTCTCGGATGGAGGAGTCCTGGGCGTCCTGCTTCTGATCCTGGTCTACATTCTGTTGCCTACGATTTGTGAAGAGCTTCTCTTCCGTTGTGTCCTGCCGCATTCCTTCGCCGAGTTTGGCCCGGTCGTCACCGCCCTTCTGAGCGCTTTCCTGTTTTCCTTCTTTGATTTCAATCTGGGAACGTTCCTTGTCTCTTTCGCCGTTGGATTCTCACTGTACCTCGTCCTTTACGTCACGCGGTCCATGACGCCCGTACTCATCGTCAGGCTCTTCTATCAGACCTTTACCGTGTTCTTCCGGCAGGAACTGGCCTCCTTTTATCGTTCGGCAGGCAGCGGTACCGTGTTCTTCTTCCTGCTTACGCTCATCTTCGGCATCATCGTTATCCTGATCTGCTCGGTCATGATCCATCTGAACCTGGATCACGCCAAGAAGCTCAAGGAAAACTCGGAAGCCTATGCCGCCCGCGAGAAACACCCCCTTCCGGAACGGATCAAGGCCACGGTGACCCTTTTGGGAAGAGCCGTTTCGGACCCGTTCATATGGGGGTCCGCACTGGTGTTTGCCGTGTCCCTGTTCATACGCTGATTCATAGCAAAAAAAGGATTGTTTCGTTCGTCTTGAAACAATCCTCTTTTTGTCCGGGTCATCCGGTCAGCAGAACGCCCTGCGTGATCAGGTACATGCCCAGCGTATATGTCGTCATAATGATAAAGTTCTGATCGATCCTCCACGGATCTCCTCTCCGGAAACGGACCCGGATGAGGACACAGTCTGAAACGAAGAACAGAACCGCTCCGGCATAGGTCAGGGCCGTTCCCGGGCCTGGTGCCGACAGGAGCCAGATCAAAACGAACAGATTCATCACGCCATTGCATAGCAGATAGAGGCCCATCGGCAGAATCAGGGGCTTAGGCGCCTCGTTGCGAATGAGGAACACCACAAGCCCGGTCGCAGCCAGATAGATCAGCCCGAGAAGGACAACGACCGCAGCCGGGACCGCTGTCGCATGACGGGCAAAGGTGATCACCAGTAGGACGTGCGCACTCGCAAATGAGATTCCTCCGGCAATGAACCATCCGATCCCCTTGAACATCAGAAGGACGTCACCCAGCCAGCTGGCTGCCAGGGCACAAACGAATATAGCATCCGGACCCGGAGCAACTCCGGCCAGATAGTACAGAAGCAGCAGTGAAACCAGCATCGGTTTGGTGATGCCGCACAGGATCCGCTTCCGGATCCAGTTTCCGACCAGTTGTACGGTAGCGGCGCAGGCAAAGAGCGCCAGTATGAGATACTTCAGCATAGCGCTCCCCCTTCCGGCTTATTACTTCTTGAGTCTGTCCCTGACTTCCCGGATCAGAACAGTCTCCATTTCCGCCAGACTTGATGCCCGGGCCGTACATCCGGCCGCTCTGGCGTGGCCCCCGCCGCCGTGCTCGGTACAGATTGCAGCCACATCGACCGTGTCCGTGGATCGCATAGAGACCCGGTACCGGTTGTCCGGCTCCTCGCGGATCACGCAGGCCACCCGAACGCCGTCTATGGTCCGGATCACATCGATCATCGTGCCCAGGTCTTCATCAGTCAGTCCAAGCTGCTCCTTGCGGGCCAGCGTCAGCGACGCGATCGTCATCTCCCCGTCCAGGCAGTAGCGCATAACGGACAGGGCTTCCTTCTCGGCACGCAGCTGCGCCTGGGATTTGGCGTCAAACAGTTTCCGGCAGATCTCATCGTGCCGGATTGGAAACCGATGCAGTTCTGCCGCCCTCAGGTGTGTTTGCTCGGTCGTGTTGGAATACCGGAACCCTCCGGTGTCACCGGCGATCCCGGCGTACAAATTCTGGGCCGCACACAAAGTGAGCGGTCCGGCATCATAGCGTTCCCGCAGGATCCGGTACAAGTCCATCACGATCTCCGCGGAGGCTGCGGCCGAGGGCTGAACAAATCCATCTGCGAACCGGGTCCCCCGTTCGTGATGGTCGATCATCAACCGGACGGACAGCCCCTGCCCTTCAAGAACCGGCAAAACCGTACCCAGCTGAGCCGGTGAGGCCACGTCTACCGAGATCACCAGATCCGGCTTAAATCCGGTCAGTTTTTCCGCAGGCCTGTATTCTGAGCGGCTGGACTCCGTCAGAAACCGCAGTCTCTCCGGAACCGGATCCTCTCCTGAGCACAGGGCCTCTTTCCCCATATCAATGAGTATCTCGGCCAGTGCGAATGCGCTTCCGATGCAATCCGGATCCGGATGCCTGTGGAACAGGATCAGGACACGTTCTGCTTTCTGCAGTTCGCCGGCGATCTTCTCCAGTGACAAGTCTTGATATGCCCCGGTCATGAAGGGTCCTCCGGTGCTTCCGGTTCCGTGTTCTCTTCTTGCGGCGGTGTGGAATAGGTCAACGTGTTGAGCACCGAAGCAATGTGTGCCCCGTACTCACCCGAATGGTCCGCAATGAACGACAGTTCCGGTGTGATCCTCAGGTTCAGCCTCATCGCCAGTTCATGCCGGATAAATCCCTTGGCGGCATTCAATCCTGCCGCCGCTTCCTTCGGGTCTCCCTGCAGGGTGCTGTAATAGATTTTTGCGTATTTCAGGTCCGGAGTGATTTCCACGTCAGTCACACTGGTAAAGGCTTTTACCACCCGGGGATCCTGGATCTTCCGAAAGATCTCGGCCAGAACCTTCAGGGCTTCGTCGTGGAGCCGTCCTTGTCTATATTTCGCCATGTTCTCTCCTAAAAAGGGTGCGGAAGTTTCCCGCACCCTGTTTGTACGATTACTGAGCCGCGTCTACAATGGCCTTGAATTTTTCGGCGACGAGGGACGCTCCGCCGATCAGGCCTCCGTCTACATTGGGCTTAGCCAACAGTTCGGCCGCGTTCTTCTCGTTCATGGAACCGCCGTACTGGATCGTGGTCGATTCCGCGACCTCGGTGCCGTACAGCTCCGCCAGGACCTCACGGATCTGTCCGCAGGTCTCATCCGCCTGCTCTGGAGTGGCGGTCAGGCCCGTCCCGATCGCCCACACCGGTTCGTAGGCGATGATCACGCGCTTCATTTCCTCTGCGCTGACGCCGGCAAGATCCAGTTTGGTCTGCATAGACACGACCTCTTTCGTGATTCCGGACAGTCTCTGCTCCTTGACCTCTCCCAGGCACAGGATGACGGTCATCCCCGCGGCCAGGGCAGCCTTGGTGCGGGCGTTGACGGTTTCGTCCGTTTCGCCGAAATACTGCCGTCTTTCCGAGTGTCCGATGATGACATACTTGACTCCGCAAGCGGTCAGCATCTTGGCGGACACTTCACCCGTATAGGCGCCTTTTTCCGCAAAGTGCACGTTTTCCGCGCCGATGGAGATCTTGGATCCTTTTGCTTCGTCCTGTGCGCTCGCAATGGTCACATACGGTGCACAGAACACGATGTCGCATTTGTCTTTTCCGGCCACCAGGGGCTTGACCTCACGGATAAAGGCTCTCGCTTCGTCCGGAGTAAAGTTCATCTTCCAGTTTCCGGCAATGACCGTTCTTCTTTTAGCGGGATTCATAATCTATTCCTCCAGCCTGTCTCATTTGTCTTCCAGGCAGGCGATACCGGGCAGTTCCAGACCTTCCAGGAACTCCAGAGAAGCGCCGCCGCCGGTCGAAATGTGCGTGATGCGATTCGCATAACCGAGCTGCTCGCAAGCCGCAGCGGAATCACCGCCGCCCACGATCGTGGTCGCGCTGGAATCCGCCAGTGCCTGAGCCACTGCGATCGTGCCCTTGGCCAGAGTCGGGTTCTCAAACACACCCATCGGTCCGTTCCAGACAACGGTCTTGGCATTCTTCACAGCGTCTGCGTACAGTTTCATCGTGGCCGGTCCGATGTCAAGGCCCTGCATATCTGCCGGAATCTTGTCGGAATCCACGATCTTCACGTCGATTGGAGCGTCGATCGGATCCGGGAACTCTTTCGCGACCGTGGTATCCACAGGCAGGAGCAACTTCACGCCCTTCTCCTCTGCCTTTTTCATCATATCCTTGCAGTAGTCCAGTTTGCTCTCGTCCAGCAGCGAACCGCCGACACCGTAGCCCTTGGCTGCGAGGAATGTGTAAGCCATGCCGCCGCCGATGATCAGCGTGTCCACCTTGGTCAGCAGGTTGTTGATGACGTTCAGTTTGTCCGCGACTTTGGCGCCGCCCAGAATGGCCACGAACGGGCGCTCCGGATTGGACAGGGCTTTGCCCATGATCCCGATCTCTTTCTGGATCAGGTATCCGCAAACCGCCGGCAGACCGGCATGCTGTGCGACTCCGGCCGTGGACGCGTGCGCTCTGTGAGCGGTTCCGAACGCGTCGTTTACAAACAGTTCGGCAAGAGAACCAAGCTGTTTGGAAAACTCGGGGTCGTTCTTTTCCTCAAGAGCCGTGAATCTGGTGTTCTCCAGCAGCACGATATCACCCGGTTTCATTGCGGCGACTTTCGCACGGGCATCCTCACCGACCGTATCCGAAGCGAAGACGACTCCGCCGCCGAGCAGTTCGTTGAGTTTGTCGGCAACGACTTTAAGGGAGAATTTCTTGACGTCTTTTTTGGCTTTCTCAACCGCAGCGGCTGTTGCAGCTTCGCGTTCCGCTTCGGGAAGGGCGTCGATTGCGGCGACTTCCTTCTTGTTCAGTTTGATCTTGGCGTCAAACACGTTGTGCGGCTTGCCCATATGGGAGCACAGGATCACCATGGCGCCCTTGCTCTTCAGGTATTTGATCGTGGGAAGTGCTTCCACGATTCTCTTGTCGGATGTGATCACGCCGTCTTTGACCGGCACGTTGAAGTCGCAGCGGACCAGTATCTTCTTGCCGGCAACCTCTACGTCCTCAATGGTTTTTTTGTTGTAAGTCATAGTATTTTCCTCTCCTTTGACTTTTTTCGGGGAACATTGTAGCATATTTTTAAAAGAAAGGCAAGAGTTACAAAGAATCCCGTCCGGGCGCGCGTATACGCGCACTTGGTTTCCTGTCAGCCTGCCTGTGCTTCGGTAAAAGGCCAGGGCGGAAAAGCCCTTGCTTCTCCGCCCTGACGGTCACTCGATTTCACTCAGTTCGTTAGAGGCCTTGATCTGTTCAAACATCTCCTTCGTCACAAGGACTTCTCTCGGCTTGGCTCCGTCAGGAGGTCCGACATAGCCCAGTTCCTCCAGCGCGTCGATGATTTTAGCCGCTCGGCCGTATCCGATCTTGAGTTTGCGCTGCAGCAGCGATGTGGAGATCTTGTTGAACTCGACGGCCACTCCAAGTGCGGCGATCATCTTGTTGTCTTCCTCGAAATCCTCGTCCATGTCCTGATCTTCATCCTTCTTCTTGGTCAGGCTCTGCGCGGCGATATCGATCGACTTCATCAGATCCTCGTCATACTCCGCAGGACCGTTCGCTCTTCTTAAGAACGTGGTCACGGCCTCCACTTCCGCATCAGACACAAATGCACCCTGTACACGGGTTTCACGCTGTGCCCCGACCGGCGAGAAAAGCATATCGCCCTTTCCGCACAGTTTCTCCGCTCCGGGTTTGTCCAGAATCGTCCTGGAGTCAATCTGGGATGCAACCGTAAATGCGATACGGGACGGTATGTTGGCCTTCATCAGACCGGTGATGACGTCCACGGAAGGTCGCTGCGTACCCACGATCAGATGGATTCCGCAGGCGCGGGCTTTCTGGGCCAGACGGCAGATGGAGCTCTCGACGTCTTTTCCCGCTGTCATCATCAGATCCGCCAACTCGTCTATGATGATCACGTAACGGGGCATATGCCTCTTCTCGGGATCGCCTTTGATGATATCGTTGTAACCCTTGATGTCACGCACGTTGACCTCGCTCATTTCTGCGAAGCGACGGTCCATTTCCTGGCAGGCCGCACGCAGTGCTCCGGCAGCCTGGGTCATATCCGTAATGACCGGAACGGCCAGGAGCGGGCAATCACGATAGGTCGTGAATTCAACCGTTTTCGGGTCGATCAGGATCAGCCGGACGTCTTCCGGTGAAGCCCGGTACAATAGGCTGATGATGATTGAGTTGATGCAGACGGATTTACCCATACCGGTCGCGCCGGCCACCAGAAGGTGAGGCATCTTCGCGATATCAAATACAACCGAATTACCTTCGATCGTCTTCCCCAGGCAGGCCGCGACTTTGCTCGGATGCTCGGTAAAGTTCGGGTGCTCGATCAGCGGACGGAGGTACACGGTCTCGGGGTTCGTGTTCGGAATCTCGATTCCGACCGCGCTCTTTCCGGGAACCGGTGCTTCCATACGGATGGCCGGTGCCGCCAGCGCGTAGGCCAGATTGTCCTGCAGATTGGTCACCGTGCTCATCCGGGTGCCGGCAGACGGCCGGAACTCATACCGCGTGACCGTAGGCCCTTTGGTCACTTCAATGTCGCCTGTCAGTTCGATCCGGAAGCCCTTCAATGTTTCGCGGATCAGTCTCTTGTTGTTTTCAATTTCATCATAACCGTCGGAATGTACACCCCCGCCGGGCTTGTTCAGCAGATCAGGCTTGGGGAACACATACGGTTTCTTTTCGGGTTCGGGAGGAATGACCGGCTTTTCCGGCATATCCTGGGGCACTTCCCTCTTGACTTTGGGCCGGGCCAGTATCGGGAGCGGCTGAGGAGTCGGTCTGGCATCTTCCGGATTCTCCTCTTCCTCTTCGGGACTCAAGCTTTCCTCCGGCTCATCCAGTTCCAGATCATCCGACTCATCTTCCGGTCCGAACTGCTCGTCAAACTCCTGCTTTTCCGTTTCAAAGCGGCGGTCATCCATTCCGCGCTCACTCGGAAACACACGGTCTGCAGTGGCTTCTTCATTGTATGAGAACCAGTCCGTCTCCTTGGTCTCGTCAATCTGCGGGGGCACGGGTTCCGGCTGGGGTTCGGGCTCGGACTCCGGTTCCGGTTCGGGAATCTCCTGGCGGACACGGGAATTGTCCTCATCCGCACGGCCCGAAGTCTCAGATCCGGTCACCGCAGTTACGGCATCAAAGAACTCGTCCGGGTTAATGAATACGGCCTCTTTTTCCCGTGAAGGAGTCTCCGGTTCGGGCTTGAAATCCTCTGTCCCGTAATCCAGTGCGGGTTTGTCTTCATATCCTTTTTCCAGATCGTCCGTATTCGCTTTTTTATTTGTAATGGCCGCATCGGTACGTGCTGTTTCGCTGCGGGCATCGGCCACGGTTTTTCTCCCGTCCGGAGCTACCGCCGCACCGGCTTTTTCCTCTTTCCGCGCATCGTGTTTGGCTTTGATCCATTCCGCAATGGCGGCAGGACGGATCCCGAGGAAAAAGATCAGCATGATCAGCAGTGCGGGAATACCCAGCACCCATGTCCCGATTTTCTTTATGGAGAAGAACATCAGCCAGGCCAGCATCCCGCCGAAGAAGCCCCCATGATTGAGATAATCATGGCTCCAGACCATACAATCTGCGGCGTTGTCGGTAGGAAGCGACACGACTTCGATAAACGCAGACAGGAATATCATGATACAGACGGCGAGTATGATTTTGCTCAACGGGTATTTGCGGTTCCGCATCGCATTCCATTTGATCACGACCCAAATCAGCAGAACCGGAAGCAAGTACACGGAAAACCCGAAGACCGCGCTGAAAAACCAAACAATTCCATAGCTGACCGGGCCTACCGGATAGGCTCCCGGAATCCCTTTGAAATTGTTCAGCCCGCCCAGGAGGGCATCCGCGCCCTTTTCCCCCGTGTTGCCGAATCCGCCGGTCACTGCCTGCGCGACCAGGCAAACGGTCAGAAACACCGCAAAGATCGCAATCAGAGCCGGAATTAAAAAACGCCAAATCCGTTCTTCGTTTCTGGCCTTTTTCTCCTCTTGCAGTTTGCTGTCCGTCTTAGCCGGCGATTCTTTTTTGTTGGGCTTGGTTTTTGCCGTTTTCTGCTTACCCGTCTGGGCCTTGTTTTCCTTCTTGTTTGCCATTCTGTCGTCCTTTATCCTGTTGCGGAACCCGCTAATTTTTCATTTTATTCTAACACGGGTTTCCGCGCAGTGTCAAGTGGAAACTAATATTTTATAGGAAATAGTTATCTCATATAAGATAATATTTTTCGCTTTTTGATCATATTGCATCTTTACATTTTGCCCGTTTTGTGCTACAATTGCATCGTATAGCGTTTGCCTTTGTCACGGGATTCGGATTCAGGCTGTTTCAGCGACTTCACCCGCCCTTTTCTGTGGCATTGAATTTGCGCTATCGGAAAGGTGAAAAACATGACTCAGCAAGAAAAGCAGTCAATCATCGCAGCCTATGCGATCCACGAAGGTGACACGGGATCTCCCGAAGTTCAGATTGCCATTCTCTCCAGCAGAATCAGCAACCTGACGGCTCATCTGCGCAACAACAAGCAGGACAATCACTCCCGCCGCGGTTTGCAGAAGATGGTCGGTCACCGGAGAAACCTACTCAACTATCTGGAAAAAACAGATATTGAGCGTTATCGTGCTCTTGTCGAAAAACTCGGCTTGAGAAGATAATCAACCAGGGGGGTATTATGCCCCCCTATTCCCCGAGAGAATTTAGAACTTACAAATGATTCCGACAGAACGTGGGAGCCATTTGTAAGTGCTAAACCTCTCCGGGGAAAACAGTTTTGACAAACGGAGGTGTTTAACCATGTCTGAAATCACAAGTTCTCAAATGGTCTTCAAAAACTATAAGACCTACACGTACAACTTTGCCGGCCGTCCCCTGGTGCTGGAAACAGGGAAAATGGCCGGTCTTGCCAACGGTTCCGTTCTGGTCCGTTACGGCGACACGGCCGTGCTCTGCTGCGCGACCGCTTCCCCCCGCCCCAGGGACGGCATCGACTTCCTTCCCCTGTCCGTGGATTACGATGAAAGAATGTATGCCGCAGGCAAGATCCCCGGCGGTTACCTCAAGCGTGAGGGCAAGCCTTCTGAAAAGGCCATCCTGACCGCCCGCGTGATCGACCGCCCGATCCGTCCGCTGTTCCCGAAAGATCTGCGCAACGATGTCGCGCTGACGCTGACGGTTATGTCAGTGGACCTCAACTGCTCGCCGGAGATTGCCGCTATGATCGGCGCATCTACGGCCCTGGCCATTTCCGATATTCCGTGGAACGGCCCGATCGGCGGCGTCTATATGGGTCTCGTCGACGGCAAACTGGTCGTAAACCCGACCGAAAAGGAACAGGCCGAATCCGATCTGCAGCTCACCGTGGCCGCGACAATGGAAAAAGTTGTCATGATCGAAGCCGGCGCCAACGAAGTTGACGACGACACGATGTACAACGCCATTATGGTTGCGCACGAAGAGATCCGCAGCCTGCTCTGCTTCATCAACACCGTGATCCAGGAGGTCGGCAAGCCCAAGTTCGAGTATCCTTCCTGCGAACTCGACCATGAAATGTTTGACGAAATCTTCGAACATGTGGAAAAGGACCTGATGTTTGCTCTGGATACGGATGATAAATCCGTTCGCGACGAACGCATCAAACCGATCTACGACGATATCGTCAACACCTTCTCCGAAAAATACCCGGATCTTCCGAACCAGATGGAAGAACTGCTTTACAAGCTTCAGAAAAAGATCGTCCGCCGTTGGCTCCTGGTTGACAAGAAGCGTGTGGACGGCAGAACGATGCACCAGATCCGCCCGTTGAGTGCGGAAGTCGGTGTTCTTCCCCGCGTACACGGTTCCGGTCTCTTCACCCGCGGTCAGACGCAGGTCCTGACGGCCGCAACTCTCGGCACGCTGTCCGAAGCACAGTCTCTGGACGGCATCGACAACGAGACCGAAAAGCGCTATATGCATCACTACAACATGCCCGGTTTCTCCACCGGTGAGGCAAAGGCTGTCCGCAGCCCTGGCCGCCGCGAGATCGGCCACGGCGCACTGGCCGAAAGATCCTTGATTCCGGTTCTTCCCTCCGTGGAAGAATTCCCATACGCCATCCGCCTGGTTTCCGACGTGGTTTCCTCAAACGGTTCCACCTCTCAGGGCTCGGTCTGCGGTTCTACGCTGGCTCTGATGGATGCGGGCGTGCCGATCAAAGCGCCGGTCGCCGGCATCTCCTGCGGTCTGATCACCGCCGAGGACGGAAGTTGGACCACCATGATCGACATTCAGGGTCTGGAAGACTTCTATGGCGATATGGACTTCAAGGTTGCCGGCACTCACAAAGGCATCACTTCTATCCAGATGGATCTCAAGATCGACGGTCTGACACCCGAAATCATTAAAGCCGCTCTGGAAGAGACACACAAGGGCCGCGATTACATCATTGACGAGGTCCTGCTCAAAGCGATTCCCGCACCCCGTCCCGAAGTGTCCAAGTATGCTCCCAAGATGACCACGATGCACATCGATCCGGACAAGATCCGCGAAGTCATCGGCAAGGGCGGCTCCGTCATCCAGAAGATCTGCGCGGATACGAACGCCAAGATCGATATCGATGACGACGGAACCATCCGCATCGCCGCGGTCAACACCGAGCAGGCAGAAGCCGCTCAGGCCGCTATCGCCGCCATCGTGTTCGAGCCGGAAGTCGGTGCCGTGTATACCGGAAAAGTCACCGGCATCAAGGAATTCGGCTGCTTTGTCGAATATGCACCGGGCAAAGAAGGAATGGTCCACATCTCCAGAATCGCCCCGCACAGAATTGAAAAAGTGGAAGACGTCCTCAAACTGGGTGACGTGGTCCGCGTGAAGTACATGGGCCTTGACAAGAAGGGCCGTATGGACTTCTCCATTAAAGACGCGCAATAATCCTACATTTTAAAGTCTCAGAAAGGAGCAAACCATGACCAGTGCATCCATGCAGCTGTCCCCGGATCGAATTCAGTATTTGAAAAAGAGGAAACAGCAAAAGAGTCAGGCGCAGGTGATCCTGTTGATCACCCTCATTGTGGCCGCCGTGATTTTCTTGTGCCTGTTGATCGCTGCGATTGCCAATGCCAACGTGCTGTTCAAATCGGACAAGCCCGCTACGCCCGGCGGTACGCACGATACCCCTGCCCAGTCCGCTACCCTGCAGCCTTTTGACACGCCGTCATCCGGCAAGGCCGCAGGTCCCCTGATCCTGGTCAACAGTTCCCATGCCTATGTCTTTCCTGAGACGACCGATAATCTGATCAGCATCTTCAGCAACCGTACGCCCATCGCAGGCACGGAAGACACCTACACCTACAAGGTCAGCGGTTCCAACCTTCTTTTGGATGTGAAGGCCCTCAACGCGCTGAACAGCTGGATGGATGCCTTTTATGCCGCGACCGGCGAACGCGATGCGATCGTCAATTCCGCATACCGCACCTTTGAGGATCAAAAGGGTTTGAACTCCGAGATCGCGGCCGGTTACAGCGACAGCCACACCGGGTATCTGATCAGTCTCAAGGTCTATAAGGATTCAAACACCTATTCCCTAACGGATCCGAAGGTCAAGGATACGTACCAGTGGCTTACGGATAACTGCTACAAATACGGATTTATCGTCCGCTATCCGGACGGAAAAGAAACCAAGACCGGCGTTTCCGATTACTCCTACGCCTTCCGCTATGTCGGTGTTCCCCATGCGACCTATATCCACGAGCACAACCTGTGCCTGGAAGAGTATATTGAGTTGTTGCACGGATACCTCCACACGGGTGACCATCTGATCATCAACACGGCGGCCGGCAATTATGAAGTTTTCTACATTCCGGCTTCCACCGAATCGAATACCACGATTTATAAAACAGACAGGGCAATCGTTTCCGGCGACAATGACAGCGGTTTCATCATAACCAATCCCATTTCGTAATCGAATGCCAAAAGGCCGGGCCGACGCCCGACCTTTTTTGAAAGGATCCTATGCCAGACAGGACTAAGGAACCGGATTCGCCTCCGGTTGTGTCCGCTTCCCGCGGTGCCAATTGGGCTCTCGTGCTGTCTTGCGGACTGTTTCTTCTTTTGTTCGCGATTCTGTACTTCGTTTTACCGGACGAATCGTTTTCCGAACTGGAGAACAGCGCTCTGCAGACCCGTCCGCAGCTGAGCTTTTCCTCGCTGAACGAGCCCTCTTTCAGTGAAGAACTTGATAATTTCTACACAGACCAGTTACCCTTGCGCTATTCCTGGCTTTCGTTAAAAGCCGGCGTTGAACTCGCACTGGGCCGGCAGGAGAACAACGGTGTTTTCCTGGGCCGGGATCATTATTTAATCAAGCGGCAGGAATATGCGGACCTTTCCGACCTTGAACGCAATCTTGAAGCCGCCGGATCGATCATAAAGACCGCAGAAACCTCTGACATCCCGGCCGTTCTGGCCGTGGCTCCCCGCGCGGAAGACATTCTTTCAGACCTGCTGCCGGAATGGTACGATTCCTCCTATGCAGACGTCCCATGGGATCT
Organism: Clostridia bacterium; assembly: GCA_017539425.1. Taxonomy (GTDB): domain Bacteria; phylum Bacillota; class Clostridia; order Oscillospirales; family CAG-272; genus RUG14240. The sequence continues at coordinate 6,997 of JAFYHA010000001.1, read as the reverse complement.
TGTCCGATCTTCCGGGCTTCCTCAGGCCGACCTTCTGAGACCGCTGAAGCGGGCACCGGATCCGGCTACGCTCTGGTTCCGGACAGACCACCACTGGTCCGCGGCCGGAGCCTATGCGGCATATCTTGAAATCGCAGCCGCTCTTGGCTTTGACCCGGCGCCTGAAACGCTATTCTCGCCTGTTTCTGTGACCGATTCCTTTACGGGGACGTCATACGGCTCCTCTGGTATGTACTGGCTTCCGGGTGAGTCCCTGACCCTTTACCGGTATGGGGGAGATGACCGGTTTCTCGTCACACTGGACGGCAAGGAGCAGTCCGGCTTTTATGACTGGAGCGCTCTGACCAAACGAAATGCCTATGAGATTTTCTTTGGCGGCAACTATGCACGAATTTCCATAACCGATCCGGACCGGGAGCGCCCCACCCTGCTTGTGATCAAGGACAGCTTTGCAAACAGCGTTCTCCCTTTTCTGGCTATCAATTTTGACTTAGATGTCGTGGACCCCCGATATTTTCGTGGTTCCTTAGACTCTTTGTTACAGGACAAGGCACCTTGCGGAATTCTGATTCTGGTCGGACTGGACTCCCTGTCTACAATGCCTCTTCTCACAAAATTACCGTAACGGTTCTTTTGTGTTCACCTGTTCTTCAGATTCATCCATTACAATGGTCTCATCCAACAACTCACGGAGGGTTTTATGAAATTTCGCTTTTTTCTTTTGATTGCATCCTTTATCCTTGTATCTGCTCTGCTTCTCGCCTCCTGTATGTCTTCGGGAACCAGTACGGAAACCGGAAACACAAGCCAGGAAACAAGTAAGCCCGTTACATCCGATGTCATTCGGATTGAATTCTCCGGGACAGGCTATACCATTTCAAATGCCTCCGCATGTATTGAGGAAGGCAAGTCCCTGGTTTTGACCAAAGCCGGTACCTATTCCCTGTCCGGCGAACTGACAGACGGACAGGTCGTCGTCCGCGTATCCAAGGACGAGGAAGTGACTCTGGAACTCAACAATGTTTCCATCACATGCTCCACGTCTTCCGCCATTTCGGTCGAATCCGCGGATAAGGTCACGCTGTTCTCCGTGGCGGGTACGACGAACACCTTTACCGACGGAACGTCCTACTCCTCTACGACCGGTCCGAATGCCTGCATCCACTCCAAGGATGACCTGACCTTCGAAGGAAACGGAACGATCATCATTCACGGGAACTATAACCACGCCGTCAAATCCAACAATGACATCAAGATCAAGAGCGGAGCGATCCAATTGGACGCCGTTGGAAACGCGATTCGCGGAAATGACAGCGTCACCATCACCGGCGGCACCGTGAACGTGACCTCCTGCAAAGACGGTCTGAAAGCCTCCACAACTGACAAGGAAGGAAAGGGCTTCGTTCTGATCGAAGGCGGTTCCGTAACCCTGACCTGTAGCGATGATGCCATCCAGGCCATCTTGTCCGTCACGATCTCGGGCGGTCTCGTCACCGTCTCCGCACAAGGGGATGTCGTGAACTGCACGGGTACTGTAGACATTGCCCAGGGATGCCTGGTTCAGAAGTAATCTCTCGAAAAAAACCAAGGCCGGAAGCACACTCGCCTCCGGCTTTTTTAATTGATGATATCCTTTTGAAATATGGAACGTCTGAGGATCTCCTGAGCCAATTGCGGATATTCCGATTCGAACCCCGGATGGTTCAAGACCTGATCGCAACATTTTCTTACATTCAGAAGCAAAGACTGGTCCTGTGTTGCGGATGCGATCTGGAACGACAGTTCCCCGCTTTGCCGGATGTTATCCTGTCCCGCCATCGGGAGAAAATCTCCCGGGCCTCTGATCTTTAGATCCTCTTCGGCAATGGCATACCCGTCATATTGTGTCCGCATCGTTTCCAGACGTCTGGAAGCGTTTTCTCCTTTGGCGTTGCTGACCAATATGCAATAGGCCTTCTTTGTCCCCCGGCCCACCCGGCCGCGAAGTTGATGAAGCTGAGAAAGCCCGAACCGTTCGGCATTCTCTACGATCATGAGACAGGCGTTGGGCACATTAACGCCGACCTCGATGACCGTTGTGGACACAAGCACATCGATGTTGCCGCTCGAAAAATCGTTCATTACGTCTTCTTTTTCAGAATCCTTCATCTTTCCGTGCATAAACCGGACACGGATCCCGGGCAGTTCTCCGGTCAATGTATCGGCATAGTCGACTGCGGCCTTCAGGGTAGGAGCAACCGCATCCGTTACCCGTTCGCCTGACAAGAGGACGTCTGCTTGCGAGTCTTCATCTTCTTCCGGTTTGTTTTCAACGGCTGGGCAAACCACATAGACCTGACCGCCGTTTTCCACAATCCTGCGGATAAACGCGTTCACTCTTTCGTGATACGAGCCGTCCACCACATACGTGTCGACTCTCTGACGCCCCGGAGGCATCTCATCGATCCTGGAAATATCCAGATCCCCATACAGCACGAGGGCCAAGGATCTCGGGATCGGTGTTGCGCTCATCACAAGCAAATGGTAATGTCCGTTTTTGTCTGCAAGTCTGGCCCGCTGGTTCACTCCGAACCGCTGCTGTTCATCCACCACCACAATTCCGGGTCTGGAGAACGCCACGTGCTCGGAAAGGAGCGCCTGCGTTCCAATGACCACGGCAGGAACTTTCGGATCCGGCTCGGATCCGATCAAACGATAAATCTCATCCTTTTTTCTTTTTGGCGTACTGCCGATCAGCAGTTCGCACCGGATCCCCAGTGCACCAAAAAGGCTTGACAGGTCCCGGTGATGCTGTCTGGCCAGTATTTCGGTCGGTGCCATCAGCGCCGCCTGGCGTCCGTTCCGAACTGCAATATAGATCGCGGCCGCGGCGCAGACCGTTTTCCCGCATCCTACGTCTCCGACCAAGATCCGGTTCATCGGGACTTCTCTGGCCATATCCTTCCGGATGTCCTCCACGGCCCGGCTCTGCGCACCGGTAAGGGCATAGGGCAACTGTTTCAGGAACGCCGACAGATCCGCGTTCTCGCAGACCGGAGCCCCGGTCTGCAACCGCTGGTTCCGCGTCAGGGCAAGGCCGGCGGAGAAATAGAACAGCTCGTCGAACGCCAGCCTGTGCTTTCCGGCCTCGATCTCTTTCCAGTCATAGGGCGTATGTACCCGGGTGAGTGCTTCTTCCAAAGTCAGCAGACCGTATTGATCCCGGAGCTCCTCCGGAAACGGATCTTCAAGTTTTCCCTGTATCTGATACAGCACCTGCTGGATACTCTGACGGATCAGCTTCTGGGTCACACCTTCACACAACGGATAGACCGCATAAAACTCGGGCAGAGGTTTCTGTTCCTCCACGGGCTCGTAAACCGGACTGCTCATCCGAAACATTCCCCCCTGCCGTTCAATATAGCCCCAGAAACGGAATGTGGATCCGACCGGGAACACGGGTTTCAGATAGTCCTGGTTGAAGAACGCGATCTCACACACCCCGGTATCATCAAATGCGGTCAACTTGAGAATGTGCATTCCTTTACGGATCAGGTTGACCCGAGGTGCTTTGGATACCGTGAGTACACAAGCCGCTTTCTGTTTCATTCCCCTGGATTCCTGAAGCAAGGAGGCATTCAGAAGCGACTGTATATCTCCCCTGTTCTCATACCCGCGCGGCATATGGTACAGCAGATCCCGGAACGTACGGATCCCCAACTTCAAAAAGGCCCTCGCTTTTTGAGGGCCGATACCGTGGATATCCGTAATCGGTCTATTCAACACCTGCATTCTGCTTTCCTTCCGCTGCCTTGAGCTGCTCAAAGGGATAGACATACTCCGGATGCTCTTTCATATATCTCCGTATCACCGGACGTTCCAGCCATCTTTTGAACCGGAAGAACCAGGTCCTTTTATCCCGGATGGGAGGAACGATCACGGTCCGTATACCTAAACCGTGTCCGGCCCATGCATCCGTAATCAGCTGGTCTCCAAGCACCAGCGCCTGCTCAGGCTTCAGGCCGCTATCCTTCAGATGCCTCTTCATATCACCCGAAAAAGGTTTGCCCGTTTTGGGATAGGCCTTCAACCCAAGGTCCTTGTTGAACCGTTCCACTCTTTCGGGGTTGTTGTTGGATACCAGGACGATCTCTACCCCTGCGCCCTGAAGATCTGCAACCCAGTTCAGAATATGCTCATCCGGTTCTGGCTGTTCATACGGAGCAAGCGTGTTATCGATATCCACAAACAGAAGTTTGATCTCCAGTTCCGTGAGAAAAGCTGCAGAAACATCCCGATACGTCATAACCATACGGTCAGGCATAAGACTGAATCGATGCATATGCGCCCCCCTTTCTCTCGGAATGAAATCATTATACCACCGTTTGACAGGCCTCGTCAAATGTTCGCAGGAAGGTTTCTGCGGGCATGAAACACCTGTTTTCATGGTTCCCGTCCTCCTGCCCGTCAAAAAATCCGTCTCTCCACTTGACAAATGTCCCTTCCCGTGCTAATATATTCGCGTACTGAATGCGAGTGTAGTTCAATGGTAGAATTCCAGCCCTCCAAGCTGGTCGCGTGGGTTCGATTCCCATCACTCGCTTTTGTTTGTGCCTTTAGCTCAGCAGGATAGAGCAACTGCCTTCTAAGCAGTAGGTCGAGGGTTCGAGTCCCCCAAGGCACGTGTTCCCTATCCATGGTGGGAGTAGTTCAGTTGGTTAGAGCGCCAGGTTGTGGCCCTGGAGGTCGTGGGTTCGAGTCCCATTTCTCACCCTTTCTAGCATCCGTACAGCGGATGCTTTTTCATTCCATGAACAGGAGTTTCGCATGTTCGTTTCCAATAATCCCCTGTTCGGTCCAGGCGGCAACAGTACCGCTTTTACAGAGACCGGTCACAAATCTACGGTTGAGGCCCCCGCCTATGTTCGGGCAATGGGGCTCGGTGCATATGAATACGAATGCGGAAAGGGTGTGCGTACCAGCGAATCCGTGCTCCGGCAGGTCGCTGCCGCGGCGCGCGATCATTCCATCAGCCTTTCGCTGCATGCTCCCTATTTCATCTCTCTTTCCGGGAAAGAGCCGGAGACCCGCCTAAAGAGTCTGGATTACATCGAACAATCGCTCCGCGCCGCGGACGTTCTTGGAGCCGATACAATCGTTGTTCATTCCGGAAGCGTAGGCCTGGGCACCCGTGAAGAAGCTATGGCCCTTTCGTTTGATACCCTGTCCCGTTTGTGCGAATTTCTGGACGACCGCTACGCCCATATCAGCATCGGCATTGAAACAATGGGGCGGATAGGTCAGCTGGGAACGCTTGACGAGGTGATCCGCCAATGCAAGATCAACCCGGATCGGTTTGTTCCGGTGGTGGATTTCGGGCATCTCAACGCGCGTGAGCTCGGCCACGCATTTGATACGTCTGATGCTTATAAAGCTGTATTCGACCAGATCGGCAGCCAGCTGGGAGACCGGTACGCCCGTTATCTCCATTGCCATTTTTCACACATTGAATACGGCAAAAAAGGCGAACTCCGTCATCTGACCTTTGAGGATACCACATTCGGACCTCCGTTTGATCCTCTTGCCAACGTTCTCGTTTCCGAAGGACTCTGCCCCCGGATCATCTGTGAATCGGCCGGAACACAGGATGCAGATGCGCTGACTATGCAGCAGACCTGGGAAAAGGCTTCCCTGTCCATTTGACATCCGCCGTTTTTTGTGCTATGATTATATCGTTATTGATATATCTTTGAGTATTATCTATTCTTTTAGAAAGGATGACCCATACGGGTATGCGTTTTGACGCATGTGATCGAATATGAGAATGGTTAAGATTCTCGCCTTTTCTCTGGCCCTGATTATGTTGCTTGTCTGCTTTGCCGCATGCGGAAGCACCCCTTCCACTCCGGCCGAAACAGAAACGAAAGCCAATCCGGTTAATCCGGGCGGAAACGAAACCGGATCCGAGTCGGGTGCCGAGTCCGAGACCTCCAGTTCAGTGATTCCCTCCGGCCTGCCGGAAAAAGAAACCAAGAACTATGACTACAACATGAAAGTCCTTCACTGGACCGTTGAAGACAGCTGGATTCCGTGGGAGGAAGTTGTGGTCGAGACCTACAACGGCGATGCCTTGAACGATACGGTTTATGAAAGAGGCATGGAACTCCAGGAGGGCTGGGGCATTACTTTGGAAAACGAGTATATGTACACCCACACCATTACCAGCACCGTTGAGAAGAACACCTCTACCGGCGATGACGCTTATCAGCTGATCATTCAGCGCGGATATCAGTTCCAGTTCCTGATGACGCAGGATTGCTTCGCCAACATTAACAGCCTACCCTACGTGGACACAAGCAAGCCTTGGTGGAATCAGGATTCCATTTCGACCTTCACCTTTGGAGGGACGACACTGTTCGCCGCATCCGATATGCTTCTGTTGGATAAGGGTTCGACATCCGCCGTTGTTTACAACATGGAGGTCGCCAACAACAAGGGAATGTCGGGCAGCCATTTCTACGATATGGTCAATGACTATACCTGGACGCTGGAAGCCCTGGCTGAGGCGGCTGAACAGGCATATACCGATGTGGACGGCGATGAAGCCCCGTCCGGCGAGGATATCTTCGGCGCCATGGGCGGCGACGACCCGATTCACTTCATGCTGAATGCTGCAGGTGAACGGTTCTGCGTCAATACGGGTGATGACAGGTTCCTTGAATACACGTTCGGCAGCGAGCGTACTTTTGAGGTGGTTATGGACACTCTGGATTTACTCCTCTATGAGCCGTTCTATATCTCCAGCCGTCATTTTGACACCACCACACTTCCTCAGGACGTCTTCATCAGCAACCAGGTTCTCTTCACGATCGGCCGTATCAAAGACGTCAACAAATTCCGCGCGATGGAAGCAGACTATGGTATCCTTCCGATTCCGCAGTATGAGGAATCCCAGCACGCTTATCACTGTGAGATTTCGCCTCACCACGACTCTCTGATGGCCGTTCCGCACACCGCG
>JAFYHA010000043.1 GCA_017539425.1 Clostridia bacterium | reverse complement strand
CTGGATATCAATACTTCGCCCTTGACGATAATGGGTGTATTCCCCTTATTGTCTACGATGGTTGCAAAGTTTCGGATCCCCGGATCCAGCATGGCTACACCGGCTTCGCTTGGTATGTCCTTGACACTCGTACACATGGATTTTTTGTCTGCCTTGATTCCGTCATCCGTGATCATCTGGATCTGGTAGATTCCGCAATACGGAACCACGCGGACTTCGATCAGTTTATCCGCAACATGGGGCAGTTTGGATACGTCGAGTTTTTCCTTAACTTTGGGAAATCTAAGAAGCCCATCCTGTATTTTGCATGCTATATTGCTGAATACGGCCGTTTTGTGATCCGAATGAATGTATTTTGGAATCTTTGGCATTCCATTCAACGAACCCGGATTCTTGATCAGTTCAAAATACGAGTTCCATGCCTGCACACATTCCCGGATGGCAGCCTGTATCACATGTGCATGATGCGATCTGTAATCCACATTATCTGATTCCTTGAATATAGCATCGAGTGCGTAATAGTTCAAAAACCAGTGTTCCCGGGTAGGCAGATCGAACACTACGGCTTTCTTCCCGGTTGCCTGTTTCTTTAGGGCTTTCTCATTATGGGTATGGATCCCTTCTTGAACGATCTGAAGCACATCGTTTTCGTTGTCAGTCCTTTCGCCTGGCTCTTTAGCCAATCCGGTCATTGTGTTCCGGATATAGAAGTTCGCAACGTTGTACATATTCTTGGTCATTTGAGTGGCTGTATCGCAGAACTCAAACAACGGATGCTTCGGTTTGATGTTGATTTTTTCAACATGATACATATATGTAGTTCCTCCTTTCCTCAAGATTCTTCTGCAACTTTTATTCTACCAAATAGACTTACTGTAGTCAACAAATTAGCATTAGAAATGAGTTAATTGACATACATACAAAAAGAGTTGCCTTTCATCCCATGATTAAAATCACGGGTGTTCCCGGCAAACATAACCGGTCATCACATGAGAACAAAAAGTGCAGCCATTCACCGTCATCGCAACGATGTTTGGCTGCACGTTCTTTTTCCCTATTCTGTTATTTCCCAGTGACCACCAAATTTTGATCCGACTCTTCTGATTCTTTTTGATTCATTCAGAATTCTTTGGACCGTTTTCACAGACTTGCCTATTTTTTTGGACATATCTTCTCGAGTTGCATTTGGGTTTGTCAAAATTAATTGGATTATTATCTCCTCGTCCATTTGCTTAGGGACATTGTTAGGGACATTGTCCTCAACAGCCTCGTTCACATTAGGTACAACTACTTGACACCGTCCGCCAGCGTCCCCGTTGTTGACAGATCCGCCGGATTACGTCTATAATCAAAGAGAACTATCGGTTATCTATGTTTTTCACAAATCTTTTCCTTTTTTCGATTTTTGCGAAACCCGGGTCCCTTTTTCTGCGACTTATAAAGTGAGAAACCCTTTCCGCTGCACAAGGAGGCCGTCCATGAAACCAAAAACTGACAAGGAATCCGCTTCCGTCGTCAGCCTCTATCTCCAGCGTAGCGAGAAGGCGATACGGGAAACGGAACGTCTGTACGGACGGCTGTTCCTGCGGATCGCGGCGAACATCACCGCGGATCCGGGACTGGCCGAGGAAGTTGTCAACGACACCTATCTGGCCCTGTGGAACCGGATCCCGCCCGCGCAGCCCGAAAGCCTGCAGGCCTACGGCTCCGCCGTGGCCCGGAACCTGGCGATCAGCCGGGTCCGCGCCGAGCGGGCCGGCAAGCGTCCCCAGGTCCTGTGCGAGCTGGACGAAGTGTTTCCGGACGTGTCGGAGGAAGCCCCGGCCGGCGACACGGATCTTGGCGAGCATCTCACCCGGTTTCTGCAGGCCGAGGACAGGCTGTCCCGCGTCGTGTTCGTGATGCGCTACTTCGAAGAGGAGCCTTTGGACCGGATCGCGGAACGCACCGGCCTTTCCGAGGGAGCCGTCAAGTCCAGACTGCACCGGACCCGTCAGAAACTCAGAAAATACCTGGAAAAGAGAGGTATCCACGTATGAAAAACGAAGACAAGAGCGAGCGGCTGAGCGACGCCCTGGGCGATCTGCCGCAGGACATGATCCGGGAAAGTGGATCCTATACCCCCGCCCTGACCCGCCGGGCGAACCGGATCCGCGCGCTGTCCGTGATCCTCGCCGCGGTCATCCTGCTCTCCGCCATTCCGCTCGGACTGTTCCTGTTCCGCAAGCCGGAGTTCCCCATTCCGGAGCCCATCGCCTTTTCGGACGGATTCTTCTCCGGCACCGGCGCGGACGTTCCGGAGGAACTGTCCTCGGTCCGCATCCGGGCCGAGGGGACAGATTCCCGGGTGATCTCCGCCGACGCGTGCTTCTTAGTGGAAACGGCCGGGGAGACCGATCCGGTCACGCTGGCTTCCTATCTCAGCATCTCGCCGGACGTCCCCGCGTCGGTGACGCAGCTGTCCGCCACTTCCTTTAAGGTGTCTCCGGCCTCGGGCCGGCTGGCTCCCGGCCAGATCTACCGTCTGACCATCGGGGACCCGGACAATCCCGTCGCGTCCTACGCGTTCCAGACCGAGAACGAGCTGATCGTCTCCTCCGTCTTTCCGGGACAGCGCGGCCTGAACGTGCCGGTGGACACCGGCATCGAGGTCTGCTTCTCGGATTCGGTCCGCTTCCGCGCGGACGATCCGCCTTTCGAGATCTCGCCTTCGGTCAAGGGCAGCTACAGCCTGTGCCCGGACGGCCGCACGGTCGTGTTCGTGCCGCAGAAGCCCCTGGCCTTCGACACCGTCTATACCATCCGGGTCAAGGCCGGTACCGCTTCCCTGTCCGGCAAGACGCTGGCCGAGGACTACGAGTCCTGCTTCCGTACGGCGACCGACGGATTCCAGGTCGGCAGTTCGTCCGGAACCGACTGGGTCCAGCTGTACCTGACTGCCTATGATCTCGTCTATTCTCCCGGCACGCCCATGCCGATCCGTGCCACCTTCCATACGCATCTCTTCGGCGTGCAGTCGGACAGCCTTTTGACCTGCGACCTGTACGCCTACCGCACGGCCGAGGACGCCGCTTCGGTGAACGCCCGCACGGGCTGACTTAGCACGTTCAATCCGAACCGCATGGACAAGATCGGGTCCTACGAGTTCGCGCAAGGCGACCGGAACACCCAGTTCGCGCTGGAACTTCCCAAAGGCCTTCCGGTCGGCCTGTACGCCGCCCGGATCACCGCGACCGCCCGGTCTCTGGGCAAGAAACTGAGCGCCGAGGCGCTGGTCTTCGTCCAGGTCACCGACCTGCGCGCCTACACCGTCTCCAGCGACGGGAAGACCTACGTCTGGCTCAACCGGACGGGCCAGGGCGCCGAGACCGGCGCGGACCTGTCCGCCGTCCCCTTCGACCGGTTCGAGGGCTGGGATCCGGAAACGCCCGGAAGTGCGCTCACGGCCAAGACGGACGGGAACGGGATCGCCCTGTTCGAGACCGGCGACCGGAACGCGTGCGTGATTACGGTCCGGTCCGGTGAGGACGTGCTGATCGTGTCCGCCCAGTGCGCCGCGACCGACGTTTCGGACTATTACATGCATTACGTCTATACCGACCGGGCCGTCTACTTCCCGGACGACACGGTCCGTTTCGGCGGCCTGCTCACAGGCTCCTTCGGCGAGACGGTTCCGGATACTGTGTACCTGAAGACCTCCCTTTCCTCCCGGACCGTGCCCGTCGCGGTGGACGAAAACGGGATCTTCTCCGGCAGCGTGACGCTCGAAAGCGTGTCCGCCGGATACTATTCCCTGTTCCTGACCAACGAGAGCGGGACCGTCCTGAGCTCCAAGAGCTTCCGGGTCACCGAGGAGTCCAAGCCGCAGTACACGGCCACCCTGACCCTGGACAAGCCGTACTACAAACACGGCGACACGGTCTGCGGGACCATCCGGGCCACCTTCTTCGACGGGACCCCGGCCGAAGGCCTGACCTTCATCTACAAGGCCAACGCGTTCGCCACGTCCCAGAAGGAAGGCGTGACCGACCGGAACGGAGAGATCCGTTTCTCGTTCCCGACCGGTTATCTGGACAGCCGTTCGGTCCGGGGCACCGATCCCTTCAATCTCCTGGTCATGGCCGAACTGGCCGGCTACGAGACCCAGACGCTGTCCGTCCTGGCAACCGTCCCCTACTTCCATTCCCAATACGTGTTCGGGGTCGAATACGGGGACACGACCCGCGCGCTGACGCTCAACCTGCGCGACCTTAGCGGGATCCAAACAGCCGAGGATCTGCGGCATCCCGCCTTCCCGGCCAACACGATCGGAGACCCGGTCGACATTGCGGACGCCGTGTCGTATTCCCTGATCAAACATACCTACGAAAAGATCCAGACCACCCGGTACGACGCCTATCTCAAGCGCAAGGTGACCGCCTGGGACTACATCTACAGCAAGGTCACCGAGAAAACCGGTAACCTGTCCTTCGTGGGCGGCCGCATCGAGCTCCCGACCTATGACACCGGAAACACCTCCTCGTACTACACCTACGAGATCCGGTTCTTCGACGCATCCAGCCAACACACCTATACCCGCACCGTGGACGCTTCGCCCCGCAGCTACTACAGCTCCGACGGAAGCGATTACCGCGTGCTGCACCTGAATGCGGAACGCTACTCCTGCGGCGACACGGTCGAAGCGACCTACCTGTCGGGCGGAACTCCCGAACGGGCTCTGTTCGTGGTCACCGGATACGGCATCGAGCAGGTGTCCTGCGGCACAGGCGTAAGCTTCCCCTTTACCGGCGACATGATTGCCGGCGGATCGGTGAGCGCCGTGGCCTTCGAATCCGAAGACGGCACCTATTTCCGGAAAACGCTCCAGCTCCGCTACGATACGGAAAAGAACGCCCTGTCTCCCGAGATCCGCACGGACAAGGATCAGTACCGTCCGGGCGAAAAGGCGACCGTGAGCTTCCGCGTTCCCGGAGCGAGCGGCGGCACCCTGATCGCGAGCATCGCGGACGAAGCCTGCTTCGCCCTGGGGGACCAGGATCCGGATCCATCCGGCTTCTACTTCTCCTCCGGCTCGGGCAAGTCCCCCTACCGCTACTATTATAGCGACACCTACGCCTACTATTCCTACTATTACCGCTCTTCCTACGGCAGCCCCAGCGTCCTGTTCAACACCCGGTTCCCTCTGGAAAACGCGGTTTTCTACAGCGGAACCAACGAGGATGCGACCGGCGGCAGGGCCGATCTGGCTTTGGAGAGTGCAGAGGTCCCAACTTCCGCATCCCCCGAAGAGAACGCCTCCTCGGAAGAAGTCCATGTCCGTGAGATCTTCTCGGACAATCCCGAGTTTGCCATCATCCGCCTGGATGAAAACGGATGCGGGACCCTGACCTTCACCGTCCCGGACAACATCACCTCCTGGCGGATCACGGCGGTCGCGTTCACGAACGAAGGTTCGGGACCTGCGGGCATCCGGGCCGGCGCGGCAACGTCCGACACGGTCTGCACCCAGCCCTTCTTCATCAACCTGGGCGCCTGCCAGAGCTACATCCGGGGCGATACCGTCTCGGTCAGCGCCCGGGCCTACGGCACCCTGGCCGAAGGGACCGTCTCCTACACCGCCTACCTGACAAGCGAAGACGGCAAGACCCAGAAGCAGGTCACCGCCTCCGCGGACGCCAAGCAGCGGGCCTGGCTGAAATTCGAGGGACTGGACACCGGCCGCTACGCCGTCACGGTCTACGCCGTCTGCGGAACGCAGCAGGACGCGCTGACCGTCCGCCTGAACGTGATCGAGACGGCCGTTTCCGCGGAAGTCCGCAAGGAAGTGAGCGCCGACGAGATCGCCTCCCTCTCTCCCGTCCTGTACCCCGTGACCTTGTCCTTCACCCTGCGCACCGACGCGCTGGCGCTCTACGAGCGCGCCGCGGCCGTGCTCAGCTGGAACCGCGGGTCCGGACGCAGCGACGAATTCGCCGCCCTGTACGCCTCCTATCTGGCGCAGGACCGCCTGTACGGGACCGACCACAGCAATGAGCTTTCCGCCTGTCTCAGGGGGCTTGGCGACAACGCCAAGGACCTGGGATTCGGGCTGTCCCCCTATTCCGACGCGGACCTGGCGCTCACCGCGCAGATCCTGTCCCTGGGACTGCCCCTGTCCAGCCAGATCCAGAACCGGATCCGCAGCCTGGCGCTGCAACGGCTGACCCAGACCGTCCAGACCTCTCCGGAGGCCGTGTGCCAGACCCTTGCGATCCTGGCCGCTCTGGACGAACCCGTCCTCGACCGGCTGTACGCCATAGCCTCGGTCGCGCAGAACTATCCGGACGAAGCCAAACTGTATCTGGCGCTCGGCTTTGCGCTCTGCGGCGACTATCCGGCCGCCCATGACATCTACGTGCAGATCCGGGACCGGATCGGCGCGCGCGATGACGAGTACGGAACCCTCCGCTTCGGCGAGGACGGAACGGACACGGACACCCGGATCCGGTTCACTTCCCTGGCCCTGCTCACCGCGGCCCGCACGGACCGCGCGGACGCCGCGGAACTGACCCGCTGGCTGCTGGAGAACCAGAGCGACCGGGAATCCGCCCAGATCGCCCTTTCGACCTATCTTAAGTACTTCCTGCCCGCCGGAACGGCCGAGGCGAAGACGCTGACCTATTCGACGGGCGAAGAGACCCGGGAGGTCTCCCTAACGCTTGGGAAGGTCTTCAGCCTGACGCTCTCCCGGTACGAACTCGAAAACCTGGATCTGAACGTTCCGGAAGGCATTACGATCTACGCCACCTACCGCGGCACGGCCGAGGAGGCTCTCTCCGGGGCCCGGGCGGACAGTTCGAGAGTCCGGATCGAGAAGACGATGATGATGCGCACCGAAAGCATGTGCATAGTCACGCTGCATATCTACGGCACGTCCACCCGGGTCAGCGAGTATTTCGATCTGTACGACCTGATCCCGTCCGGTGCCCGGTTCTTCCGGTTAGGTAGCAAGGGATACGGTTCCAGCCTGTCCGGCGGGATCCGCACCAGCGCCTGGCTGTACAACTCGTCCGGGCAGAACATGAACGGGGGCGTTTCCATCTGCAACAAAGCGTTCCTCGAGAATAACAAATGGGACTACCGGCTGACCGAATGTCCCGAGTATTCCTTCGACGTCGAGATCTCCTACGTCATCCGCGGCGCGCTGGAAGGCACCTTCATTTCGGAAAGCGCGTTCTTGAAGAACGACCGCACCGGGGTGTTCTCCGTTTCCGAACGGATCACCGTAGACATCTCGGAAAACAGCGCCTGGACGTTCGAAAGGCAGTAGTTCGTCCGGGTCAGAAAACGAACCGCAGGGTCCGGTCATTGCACCGGGTCCTGCGGTTCTTCTGCATACGGATATTGCGGAGAGTGGCACTACGAGTTTTCGCCTCGTCTGGCCTTTGCGATCTCCTCGTCGATTTCTTCCATGGACATGTCCGCCTTGCCGTTTTTCCGGGCCTGTCTTCTGGCTTCGTCCAGCCTGCACAGCTAATCCGGGAACCCTGCCTCAGAAAAGGCAGTCCGCTCCCTCTTCTTACAATTGGATCATGGCCTCGCGGACCGGGATAGTCAAGCCCTTGCAGGCAGACAGAAGCCTTACCCAAAACAGGCATGACCGGAAAAGCCATGCCTGTTTTCTTTTTGTTAATGTTCCTGTTTACCCCTGCTCGATGGACAGTTCGCCGAACCGGTTGGTTCCGGTCAGGTGAAGCGTGCGGCTTCCCGTTTCCCGGATCTGACCGTCCACCGAACCCATGGAGTTGTCCACGTCATTCTTGACGGCCCAGTCGGAGGGCACGTGCACGATGGTCTGCCCGAAAGCGTTGCTGACCTTGAGCTCGATCGTCTCCGGCCCGTTCACGACGTCCGTGTTCTGGAAATACACTTCCTGCTGTCCGAACCGGTTCATCACGTAATGGTTGGCCTTCAGGGCGTCCAGATAGACCGCCCGGCTGGAGAACGAGTTCCGGTTGGCATAAGCCTCCTCTTTTTCCGTGCTTCCCTTGTCCCCGTCGATCACGACCAGGCGGTTGGACCTGGTGAAGTGGTCAAAGATCAGGTGGTTGGCCATATGCAGCAGCGCCGCGATCAGGAGGACGATCCAGGGATTGATCACGTCCTTGTCGAACCCGAACCAGCCCGCAAGCTGCTCCCTGAGCAGGATATAGGCAAAGCCCAGCGGGAAGAACACGTCCAGGTGTCTCGCCAGGGTGCGGCCCCCGATCACGTTGTTCAGCAGCCAGTACAGGATCAGCGCGCCCAGGAACCACTTCCAGAGCGGAAGCTCGAAGATGGCCAGGCCGGGGTTGACCGCCCGGAGGATCAGTCCGACGGCTCCCAGGATAAAGATAACGGCCCAGAAAATTCTGTCTTTTTTGAATGTCATGATTTACAACCTCACTTCGTTCAGTTTCTCCCGGAATGCGCGGTAGTACATTCTGGAAACATAGATTTTCTTCTTGCTGTTCCGGAATCCGATCTCACAGGTTCCGGTCAGGTCCTTCCGGAGCGATTCGACCGCCCGGAGATTCAGGATACAGGATTTGGACACTCGCATGAAGTAGGACGGCAGAACCTCCTCCAGTTCGTAGAGCTTGAGATCGCAGTCCAGCATGTGCGATTCGGTAAAGGCCGTGCACTGCCTCTCCGAGGATTAGAAGAAGATGACGTCGCCGACGGGAACGATGTATTCGGTCTCACCGAGCCTCAGCGTGATCTCGCCGGGCCGGTTTCCGGAACCGTTCTCGAGCAGCTTCTGGACCCGGATGACGTCCTCGTCCATCTGCCTGCACCGGATGATGATCTCCTCTTCTCCGTCCGGATCGACCTCGATTCTGATTTTCCTTTTCACGGGTCGTCCTCACCCCTTCCTGAATACGGCCTCATTGTACGCCGCTTCCCGATGGAACGCAAGAGTATTTGCGTGAGTGGTCGTAAAGTGAACACAAGTTGCAGTTTTTGCGCCGCAGGATGCTCAATCCAGCTCTTTCTTTCCGGTATAGAGCTCGTAATACCGGCCCTTTTGGTTCAGCAGTTCGCTATGCGTGCCCCGCTCGATGATCTCGCCGTGTTCCAGGACAAGGATCTCGTTTGCGTTGCGGACCGTGGACAGCCTGTGCGCGATGACGAATGTGGTCCGGCTCTTCATCAGCCGTTCCAGTCCGTGCTCGATATGCCGTTCGGTCCGGGTGTCCACCGATGACGTAGCTTCGTCCAGGACCAGTATGGGTGCCTTGGAGATCGCCGCCCGGGCAATGCTCAGGAGCTGGCGCTGACCCTGGGAGAGATTCTCTCCGTCACCGGTCAGCATAGTCTGGTAACCTTCCGAAAGGCGCATGATGAAACTGTGTGCGGAAGCGGTCTTGGCCGCCTCGATCACCTCGTCGTCGGTCGCATCCAGCCGGCCGTAGCGGATGTTCTCCATGACGGTACCGGTAAAGAGATGCGTATCCTGAAGCACCATGGCGATGTTCCGCCTCAGTTCTTCCCTCTTGAACTCCCGAATCCCGGTCCCGTCTATGGTGATGGTCCCCTCTTCGATGTCGTAGAACCGGTTGATCAGGTTGGTGACCGTCGTCTTTCCGGCGCCGGTCGATCCTACGAACGCGATTTTCTCGCCGGGCGCGGCATGCACGCAGATGTTCTTCAGCACCGTCTTTTCGGGCACATACCCGAACGTGACGTTTTCCAGAGTGACGTCTCCGGTCAGGCCCTCCGCGGACGCGGTTTCGGGCTGGTCAGCGGGTTCGGGAGGCGAATCCATCAGGTCGAATACGCGTTCCGCACCGGCCAGGGCGTTGAAGATGGTGACCATCTGCTGGGACAGCTGGTTGATCGGCATGGAAAAATGCCGGGAATAGGTGGCGAACACGGTCAGACCGCCCGGTGTGAGCAGTCCGGACAGCATGAGCACGCCGCCGATGCCGACCGTGACCGCATAGGAGATCTGGGAGGTGTTGCCCATGATCGGACCCATGATGCCGCCCCAGAAGGAGGCCTTGAACTGCTTGCCCCTCATATCGTCGTTGAGCAGGCTGAACTCCTCGGTGCATTCGTCCTCATGGTTGAAGACCTTCACGACCTTCTGTCCGCTCACGGACTCCTCCACGTACCCGTTGAGGGCGCCGAGCGCGGCCTGCTGGGCCTTGGTATACCTGCGGGAGAACTTGCCGATGAAGGCCCCGCCGAACGTGAACAGAGGAATGAACAGGACCGTCACGACGGTCAGGATCCAGCTGGTGGTGACCATGAACACGAAGGTGCCGATCAGCGTGATCGCTCCCGAGACGAAGGACAGAAGCGAATTGTTGATCATCATGTCGATGTTGTCCACGTCGTTGGTGAACCGGGACATGATCTCGCCGGTCGGCTTGGAATCGAAATACCGGAGGGGCAGATACTGCATCTTCCCGAAGAGATCCCGGCGTATGGAATAGGTCACGTTCTGGGAGACCGAGAGCATGACCCGGCTCTGGACATAGGTCGTGATCACGCCGACCAGGTAGATCGATCCGAGTATGATGACCGCAATGACGATATAGCGGTAGATATTGTCCGCCGTCACGCCGTTCTCTCCCACGCCGAGCAGGTTCGTGATCACCCGGTCCGCGATCTTCTCGAAGGTGCTCATCGGGATGATCCGTCCGGTCACGACTTCGGTCAGCCGGTCGATGATCGGCGCCAGCATATAGCCCCCGACCAGCGAGGTCACCGTGCTGATCAGCATCAGGGCGATGACGAGGATCATGCGGCCCCTGTAGGGGCGTACGTATCCCATCAGCCGCCGGATGGTCCTGGCGCTGTTCTGCGGCTTCTGCTTCTGCATCGCCACGCCCCGTCTGGGCCCTCCGCCCATTCCGCGGTGGGCGGGACCGGCAAAGGAACTGTTGTACTGGGACTGCAGTTTTTCAAGTGTGCGTGCCATGGTCAGCCCTCCTTTCCGGTCTGGGATTCAAAAATCTCCCGGTATTCGTCGTTGTTCTTCAGGAGTTCGTCATGCGTGCCTACGCCGGTCACGGCGCCGTCGTTGAGCACGACGATCCGGTCCGCCTCACGCACCGATGAGATCCTCTGCGCGATGATGATCTTGGTCGCGTCCGGGATCTCTTCGGCAAAGGCTTTGCGGATCTGGGCTTCGGTCGCGGTATCCACCGCGCTCGTGGAGTCGTCCAGGATCAGGATCTTCGGATGCTTGAGCAGGGCCCTGGCGATACAGAGTCTCTGCTTCTGCCCTCCGGATACGTTCGCGCCGCCCTTGGCGATCGGATGCTCGTACCCGTCCTCGAAATTCGTGACGAACTTTTCGGCCTGGGCGTACCGGGCCGCCTGCCGGACTTCCTCGTCCGACGCTTCCCCGTTGCCCCACAGGAGATTTTCCCGGATCGTGCCCGAGAACAGCGTATTCTTCTGGAGCACTACGCCGATCCCTTCACGAAGCCTGGTCAGCGAATAGTCCTTCCCGTTCACGCCGTCGACCAGGACCTCTCCCTCGTCGCAGTCATAGAGTCTGGGGATCAGGGAGACCAGCGTGGTCTTTCCGGATCCCGTCGAACCGATGATCCCGACGGTCGAGCCGGCCGGGATACGCAGGTCGATATGGTTCAGGACCTGATCCTCGCTGTTCTTATAATAACGGAAGGACACGTTCCTGAACTCGATCTCGCCCCGTTCCACGTCCTTGTCAGGCTGCGCGGCTCCGGCGTCCGAGATGTCCGGGATCTCGTCCTGCACTTCGGCGATCCGCTTTCCGGACGCCATGGCTCGGGAGGACATCATCAGAAGGAACGTGATCATCACGAGCGAAAACAGGATCTGGGTGACGTAGGTGATGAACGCCGACAGGTCGCCGACCGGCATGTCCCCGCTGAGCACGATCTGTCCGCCGAGCAGGATGACCGCGATGATGGTCATATTCATGAACAGCGTCATGACCGGCTGCATGAAGATCATGACCGAGAAGGCCGAGATCCCGGACTTTTTCAGATTGCCGTTGGCCTGTTCAAACCGCTCGATCTCGTGGCTCTCCCGGACGAAGCTCTTCACGACACGGACGTTCGTGATGTTTTCCTGCACCGTGGAGTTCAATCCGTCCACACTGGTCTGGACCCTGGAGAAACGCTTGAAGCCGGTCCGGATGATGAAGAACACGGTCAGGAGCATCGACGGGATGCTGACGGCCAGGACCAGCGACAAAGACGGTTTCATCAGGATGGCCATGATCAGCGCCGCGATCATCATGCCCGGCGCACGGAGTGCCATCCGGAGCAGCGTCGCGATGAAGTTCTGGATCTGGGTGATGTCATTGGTCAGGCGGGTCACAAGGGAGCCCGTGGAAAACTTGTCGATATTGGCGAACGAAAAAGCCTGGACCCGTGCATACAGGTCCGCACGGAGGTCCGCCGCGAAATTGACCGCGGCCTTGGACGCGAAATAGGCGCCTCCGACGCCGCCGGCCATCATCAGGATGGCGATCCCGATCATCGCGACCATCGTCCACAGACTGGTGGCCGTGGTCAGAGTCCCCTCATTGGCGCTGTTGATCACCACCGCCAAAAGTTTGGGCATCACGACCTCGCCGATGACCTCCACGATCATGCAGATCGGTCCGATGATGAAGTAAGGCAGATAGGGCCGGATGTATTTCCACCATCTTTTCATAAGACGCCCTCCTTGTCCTCTTCGGCCGTGCCTTTAAGGTTCTCCCTCATGCGCTTCAGCAGCGCGCGCATTTCGGCCAGCTGTTCCCGGGAGATCCCCCGGAACATCTCCTCGTCGACCTGCCCGAACAGCTCGTGCGTCCGGTCGATCAGTTTTAGTCCCTCCGGCGTGAGCCGGATGCGGTTGGCCCGGGCGTCCTCGTCGTGGGACTCGCGCTTTATGTAGCCCGCGCTCTCCAGTTTGTTCAGCGTGACGGACACCGCCGCCTGACTGATCCGGAACTCCTGAGCGATCTCCCTCTGGGTGGCCGTCTCCTCGTGCCGGAACAGATACATCAGCACCATGTGCTGCGTGCGGTGGATGCCCAGATCCGCCAGGCGCGCCTCGATGGCCGCCCGGTGACACCGGTCGGTCTGGCATATGGCCTGCACGGTCTGAAACAGTTCGTTCGATTCCACTTTTCTTCCCTCGGTTCCGCGTTTTGCTTAACGCGTTAATGGTTAACACGTTAATTATATGCCAAATAATCGGGGTTGTCAAGGATTTGTTTAAGAAAAATGGTTTGGGCAATCTTTTTTCGGCCACAGATCGTATCCTCTTTCGACCCGGTTTGTCCTTCTCCACTCGACAGAAATGCGAATTCAACTATTTTTGTCCGTCTTAAGTCGAAGTCGTAAAATATAAAAAATTTCACAAAACGAAGATTTTGCCCGTAAAAGCCCTGCATCATGAGACAGCGCGCGGGCTGAAATCGGTTGTTTTGCGAATCGTAAAGGGCGAGGCCTCACCGGCCCCGCCCTCTTGTTTTGCTATACCTTTTTCAACCCAGCGTTTCCAGGAACCGGATCAGGCAGTCTGCGATCCGTTCGTGACCCCGGTCGTTCGGATGCAGCCCGTCGGCCGAGAACGCGCGGCACTGGGCCGGGACACGGGGCTGGATGCCGCTGACGCTCCACAGGTCCAGGACCGGAACCGAGAATTCCCTTGCGACCTCAATCTCGGCATCCACGTAGTCCTTAAGGGGGTTCGTTGGAAGCCCGATCTCGTTCACGGTCACGCACTCGGATGTCCGGTGCAGCGGTGTCAGGACCACGATGCGGGCCTCCGGATACTTCTCGATCGCTCTCCTCAGCAGATGCCGCATGGCACCGTAGAAGGTGTACTCGTCTTCGCTGTCCGGTTCGCCGAGAGGCGCGTCACCGTGGCCGAAGTCATTGGTCCCGCCGAAGATCACGACCAGGTCCGCTTCCCCGTCCATCCTTTCCAGCCGGTCCAAGAAGCAGTTGTCGAACGCGGGGTTGGCGCTCGGACTACGCTTGCGTGCGATGCGCGTGCCCCCGATCCCGTAGTTCTTGATTTCCAGGCCGGTCTTGCGCGCAAACACGTCGGTGAACCGTTTTTCCAGCGAGGACGCTCCGGACCCCGCCGTGATGCTGTCCCCCAGGAACAGCACTTTTTTCGTTTCGAAAAACATTTTAATTCCTCTTTCTTTACTCGAAACCATCCCCGAACCAGCGGGTCCGGTAACATCTTTCACAGATGCCGTAATTGGAATACCAGGGCAAGGGTTTTCCGCATCTCTTGCAGACCTTCTGCGGCAGCTTCTGTTCGGAGAGAAGCTGTATGATCCGGTCCGAGACCTCCTTGCGTTCCCTGTTGACCTTGTCCAGGCCCTCTTCGTGCCCGAACCGGTCCATATAGTAGTGGAGAAGATCCATCTGACGGTACAGGAGTTCCAGGGTCTGGAGGTCTGCCCGCTCCTTGCGGACCCGCTTCATGGGACAGGTGTCGTAATAGGACTCGAAATCGAACGGGATCCCTGCCCTTTCGATCTCAAACAGTTCCCTCCACTCCGAATACAGGGCCGGATTGTCCGGATCGAACGGAATCGTGATGAACTTGTAGATCAGATGCTTGTCATCGGTGAGAGGTTCCAGACTCCGACACAGTGCCATCTGCGTCTCGATGGACTCCTTGTTGAAATTCTCATCGGTCAGGAGTTTGTTCCACTGCTCCAGGATGGAGGACAGAGGCCCCTGTATGGCGATCAGATGCTCGGGGAACCTGAGGTACGGCTTGTCCAGATCCTCGACATAGGCATTCAGCCCGATCTCGATTTTCCTTTGGATGTCCGGCACAGCGTTCACATACCCGGTTTCATAGATCCCGAACCGGCCGGCACGGCCGGCGATCTGCTGGATCTCGATCGGCAGGAGTCCGCGGACCTCTGTGCCGTCATATTTGATTCCCTTGAGGAACACGATCCGGCGGATCGGGAGATTGAGTCCGGTCCCGATGGCGTCGGTTGCCACCACCACCTGGGTTTCCCCGGTCGAAAACCGGCGGGCTTCATTCTCACGTACGTCATACGGCAGGTCCCCGTAGACGATACTGCACTTGATCTTTTTTTCCTTGAGCGCGACCGCGACGGCGTGCACGTCCCTCTTGGAAAAGACGATCAGGGCGTCCCGGTCCTCCACGTTCTGCGGAAACAGGAAAGGTTTGTGCTCCATGATCAGGGGCACCTGCCTGTGGTGCTCGATGACCTCATAGGTGTCCTCGCACATCTCGATCAGGCGGATGACCAGTCCGAGGGCGCAGGGCGCCATGCAGACATGAATATGTGTGGACGCGACGCCGAGGATTGCGGCCGTCCAGGCCCCGCCCCGGCTGGGATCCGAGATCATCTGCGCCTCGTCGATCACCACAACGGAATAGTACTCGTTCAGATCCGCCATTTCCACGGTCGAGGAGACGTGCGCGGCACCTTCGACCTTGATCTTTTCCTCTCCGGTCAGCAGCGTGCAGGGACAGCCCGCGCGGTTGAGCCGGTCATACTGCTCATAGGCCAGAAGCCTCAGGGGACCCAGATACATGCCGCTTTCCGCCGCTTTCAGCGCCTCGCAGGCATCATGGGTCTTCCCGGAATTAGTCGGGCCGACGTGCAGATAAAAATGCCTCTTGAGGGCTCTGGCTATCGGATACAGGTCGATGATCCGGTCCGGTATCGCCTCCAGCATCTCATCCCGGAGCCGGTCTCTGGCATTGAGCCGTTCCACAAAGTCCGCACATCTGGGATTCTTTTTCAGCAGGCTCTTGGCTTCGTCATAGGAGATCTGCGTCATCCAGTAACGGACGATGCGGTTCAGATACAGGTGGCGGGAGGAAAGGAAGCTCTCGATCCAGTATTTCGAATCCTCCAGGATCTGTTTTGAAAAACCCGGATTGAGCTTTCGCAGTTCTTCCTTAAACTTTGGAAAAAGAAATTCAACCAGTTTCAGTTTGGAGTGCCACAAGGGGGCGGGATCCGGATACACCCCGGAATAAAGAGACAGCATATCCCAGGCGGTGCGGGCTTGCGCACCCGTATCCCTGAAGGTGGCATTCTCAGGAGGCAGGAAGAAATTTTTCAACCCGGGCACAGCCCCGGACTCCAGCACCTTGCGGATGAGGGCAGTACCTTTCTCCAGGTCCTCTTTCTGAACGTCCTCGACTAGCGACGCCAAAACCTTCAGCACCGTCTGTCTGTTGTTTTCAAGGAACCGTTTGACGCCGCGCTGATCATTCATGACCTGGGCAAGCTGGTTCAGAAGTTCTATATCCGCCTTGAGCCAGTTCAGTTTGCGCAGTTCCCTATGGGAGGCCCATTTGCCCTCGGTGTGTTCCGTGAGCTTGACCGAACGGGTCTTGACCGGGCACAGGAACAGCTGGATATGGACGGTAAACTCCGGGTACTCACAGGTAGCCTCTCCGATCTTGCGTCCGGGGGTCACCCGGATCCCGAGTTCCTCATTGAGTTCCCGTTTCAAGGCCTGTTCCGGTGTTTCCCCCGGTTCGATCTTGCCGCCCGGGAATTCCCAGAATCCCTTATACGGTCCGTAGCCCCGCATGGCCGCGAACACCGAGCCTTTGTTCTGAAGCGCCGCTCCGACAACTTCGATTGTATCCATAACGTGCTCCTTAGCTCTTCTTAACTGCGACGATCCGTCCTACGGTGATCCGGTCGCCTTCTTCCCTGAAATCGAAGGTTCCGGTGTACTGCTCGGTATTCCCGGCATCACTTTTCCCGGGATCGATCGTGATCTTGTTGCCCTCGATCCGGTAGGTCGACCGGATCGTTGCGACCAGACTGCCGATCTCATACACCTCGATCGTCACCTTGTTTCCCTTGAATTCATAACTGACGCCGGTTCCGGCCACCACGGACTCATACCGTCCGTTCAGGTTGCCCCGGCAGGATGTCATCAGGCCCAGGCACAGCCAAAGGGCCAGGACCAGAGAAATTGCTTTGACTTGCCTACTCATAGCCTTAAATCTCCAAATCCGGTCCGTAATCCCTTAGAAACCAGACGTCTTCCGCCGGTATCCGGATTGTCCTGCCCCGCAGGGCGTCCAACACCGTATCCGGGTTGGAAAACCGGTCATGAAACACCAGTTTGTAAGCGTACAGCGCCTGGTATTTGTATCCGGCCTCCCGATCCTCACGGTTGACCCCGTACTTGCCTTCTCCAAGCAAATTATGTCCTATATGAGACATATGCGCGCGAATCTGATGCGTCCGTCCCGTGATCAGCTCGATTTCAAGCAAAGATTTCCCGGCCTGTCTGTTCTCGGCCATCACCCGGTAGCGGGTCTCGATCCGCTTGCTTCCGGGCAGTTCGCGGTCGGTGACCGTGACCAGATTGTGCTTTTCGTCCTTGCGCAGAAACGCGGTGAGGGTCTCGGATTCTTTCGGCATAAAGCCGTGTACCTCACACAGATAATACTTGCTCAGATCGTTGTTGCGGATGAGTTCGTTCATATCCCTCAGGGCCTGAGCGTTTTTTGCCGCAATGACGATACCGCCCGTATTGCGGTCGATCCGGTTGCACAGAGCCGGTGCGAAGGACTGTTCGGACGAGGGGTCATATTCCCCTTTCTGCGCCAGATAGGCCTGAATGTGGGTGATCAGGGTATTCTCATTGTCCGCTGTGTCCTCGTGCACGAGCACCCCAGGCCTTTTGTTGACCAGAAGGACGTTTTCATCCTCATACAGGACCGAGATCCGGGGACGGATCCGGTACAGGGCTTCCCCGTCATCCAGAGGCTTTCCAAACAGATCCTCGCTTAAGAAAAGCTGGACCGTGTCCCCTTCCTTCAGAACGTAGTTCTGGGCCGTCCTCGTCCGGTTCACCTTGATCTTCTTGATGCGTATGGACTTGTACAGAAGAGACATGGGAAGGGACGGAACGGCTTTGGTCAGGAACTTGTCCAGCCGCTGTCCGGCGTCGTTTTTATGAATCAGAAGTTCTCTCATATCTTTCCAGAAATACCCACGGAAGGGTCCGTGGGTATCGTAAAAACAGCTTGTGTGGTCAGAGCGTTCCGAAAATACGGTCGCCGGCGTCGCCGAGACCGGGAACGATGTAGCATTTCTCGTTGAGGTGGTCATCCAGAGCCGCGGTGTAGATGTCCACGTCCGGATGATCTCCCTGGACCTTTGCCACGCCTTCCGGCGCCGCAACCAGGCACATGAACCGGACGTTGGTGCAGCCGTGCTTTTTGAGCATGGTCAGCGCGTCGCTGGCGGAGCCGCCCGTAGCCAGCATCGGGTCAACCAGGATGACCATTCTCTGCTCAATATCGGTAGGCAGTTTGCAGTAATACTCCACGGGCTTGTGTGTCTCCGGATCCCGGTACAGACCGATGTGTCCGACCTTTGCGACGGGAACCAGTTCCTGAAGGCCGTCCACCATACCCAGACCCGCACGGAGAATCGGCACGATGGCCAGTTTGCGTCCGGACACGATCTTGGATACCGTCTTGCAGATCGGCGTTTCAACTTTGATCTCCTCCAGAGGAAGATCCCTGGTCAGTTCATAGCCCATAAGGGTCGCGATCTCGCGGAGAAGTTCTCTGAATTCCTTGGGTCCGGTCTTCTTGTCCCGCATAATGGTCAGCTTGTGCTGCACCAGCGGATGGCTCACGATATGGAGTTGGCTCATGGCTTTACACCTTTCCTATTCACTTCGTTGCTTTTTGAACAGAGCATTTCCCTGTCTGCTCCCATTATACAACGAGAGCGGGGCAAAAGGAAAGACCTTAACAAGAAAAAAGACGAAAAACCGCAAATTGCTGAAAATATGGACTCCTTTCTTCTCGCCGGCTTGCAGCGGGCGAACCGAGAATAATTCCCTACTGGAAAATCGTGCCGGTTCCCGTTAGCGTGCCGTCGGTACAGTGGATCGTGGTACGGGGAGACAAGAACTCCGTCAGCGGGACGACGCCCGCATAGCTGCTCGAGCTCTCGGGTGTCAGGATGGCCTCGAACTGCGCCATCGTTCCGTCGAAGTAGATATCGCTCAGCACATAATGGCGTTCGATACCGAACGTATCGACGTAGGTGACGGAAGCGCCGAACCGCAATTCCTTCAACCGGACGCATCCGCCGAACGTATAGGGTTCCAACGTCGCAACGTTCGCGGCCACGGTCACTTTCTCAATCGACGTATGATACAAGGCGTGATGACCGATCGCGTCGATATCGGCGGGAATGACGATTTCGGCATTCTCACCCACGTAGCCAAGCAAGGTTTTCTTACCCTCGTGAGTCCGCAGGATGAAATCGTTATCCTGATAGATCTCGCTCTTTCCAACGTCCGTCAAGATCGCGGGCGAATAGTAGTTGATATAGAAATCTCCCGACAGGTCCAACGCGGACGGATTGATCAGCTCCGTCAACCGGACGCAGCCCAAGAACACGTTGTCGCCAAAGGACTGAAGCGTTGCGGGCAACGCGATGCGCACGAGGCCGGTGCAATACTGGAACGCACCTTTGCCGATGGCGGTCACGCCCGCGGGAATGGCACAGATGGCCACCCGGTCATTCCCCGCAAACGCATAAGGGGCGATCACGGTCACGTCGCCCGGCACAGCGACCTG
>JAFYHA010000042.1 GCA_017539425.1 Clostridia bacterium | reverse complement strand
GGGGCTGGGTCTCAACATTGAATTCAATTACGAGATCCCTCTGGACAATATGGCCTCCGTTCTGGACGCAGTCGAAAAATACCGCCACTACCGCAAATAACCTTGAAACTCAAAATTCAAAGCTTCATTCCTTGTTTTTGGAGGCAATATGAGATTCTATCGATTCTTTTCCCGTCTGTTCCGTTCTGTCCGCCCGATGCTGGCGCTGCTTCTGGCGCTTCTGGTGCTTTGCGAAGCCGGGTGCGGAACCGCTCCCGTTCAACCGCATGAGGATGGGACCCGGGCTCCGTAGCCATCCTCGTCTGACCCTCGGCCGGATTCTTCCGATACCGAAACGCAGCCGGACGATCCGCAGACGCCGGATACGCCCTCCTCTTCCGGCCACGGCAATCCTGTACTTTCGGTTTCATACGAATACGTGGACGGCCGTTTTGAGCAGGTTTACGACGTCGGTTTTGTCGCAGGAAACACTTCTACCGTACAGGAAGCCGGGCAATTTGCCGAATCTTCCCTGATCCTCACGGACTCGGTCATGTCCTACGTTTCCACGCTGGACATGGAAGAGCCTCCCGTTGCCTCCTGGGTCCGGCACAAGGATTCCGTGGACGTCGGTATCATGATTGCCATCAACAGGGGCGGTACAAGCTACCTGAATCAAAAGAAATCCAATTATGACGACATCCAGATGGACAAGTCAGGCAATTACATCGTGCACACACCCAATACCGCATGGTATATGGTGCCTTCTTCCAACTGGAACGATTACGTGTGCGAGAACCTGGAAAGGCTGGTGACCAAGTACGACCTTCCTTTCATTGTTCTTGAAGAGCCGGAAATGTGGCACCGTTCCGGATATTCGGCAGCCTTCAAGGCGGAGTGGCAGTCCTATTACGGAACGCCCTGGGAGGATCAGACTCAAAGTCCGGACGCCTGCTACCGTTCCATGCAGCTCAAGACCTATCTGTTTCAGAGACTGTTGAACCGCATCGGCACCGAACTGCACGAAAATCATCCGGATCTGAGAATCTATATTGCCTCACACAGCACGCTCAGCTACAACGCATGGGCCATCACCTCCGGTCTGGACAGCTATCTATCCATAGGCGTTCTGGACGGCTTCATCGGACAGACCTGGACGGATACCATCCGCACGCACGTACTGTACAACGGCAGCGCCGGAGAACATCCTTTTGAATCCGCCTATCTG
The DNA here is from genome assembly GCA_017539425.1 of Clostridia bacterium. Classification (GTDB taxonomy): domain Bacteria; phylum Bacillota; class Clostridia; order Oscillospirales; family CAG-272; genus RUG14240. Next base: position 14,051 of record JAFYHA010000042.1, on the reverse strand, counting down.
GAATATGCTTCCTATCTCGCCTCCCAGAATGGGACCGATTTCTACGCGCTGGCCGATCCGATGTCGGACAACAGCGCACTTTCCGAAGCAGACTGCCGGAAGTATTATCTGGAAACGCTGACCGGCATGCTGATGAACCCGGCGATCCAGCGGTTCGAGGTCCTGCCCTGGATCACAAGAGCCTTCAGCGGCGTTTCCAACACCTATAAGACGATCCAGCTCAACATACAGAAGATGCAGAAGGATCTGGTCTCCAGAGACGTCACCCTGACCGGCGGCACCCCCGGCATCACCTATCTCCTTTCGGATTCCCTGTCCTGGGTCGTCACTGGGAACCGCTGGACCGCGGATTCCTCCACCGGATTCTATGGCGTCACCCTTCCCTTGATCACGGCCGGAATTCCTGTTCAGTTTGCCTCGTTGGATACTCTGACCTCAGTAGATCAGTTGAAGGATGTGTCCCTGCTGATCCTGACTTTGGATAACATTCTGCCCCGGTCCGAGGACTGTCTGAAGGTTCTGTCCGACTGGGTCAAAGCCGGAGGATCCCTGGTCGTCATTTCCGGATACAGCCAGTACTGGGAGATGGACAGCGCCTGGTGGCCTGACAGTCCCCTTGCTTCGTTGTTTGAACAGATGGGACTGGAATCCGTTGACATTGATTACGGAGCCAAATCCGCATCCCTGTACGGAGTTTCGCTGGACAAGGCCTATGCCCCGTTTGTGCTGAATTTTGACAATCTTCCCGCAGATGCGGAAGAACTGGCTTCCAACGAAGGAAAAACCATCGCCTTTTCCAAGACCGTGGGAGACGGTGAGATCCAGGTGTATGGCGTTTCCGCCGCAAATTTTGCCACTGTGGCAAACGGTTCCGAAGCAATCCTGAAAATCGTCCAGGATGCCGTTGACTCGGGTTCCAGCGAATTCTTCTTCTCGGAATCCGATTTGCTGATGGCCAGGCACGGCCCCTATACCGTGGCGCATGCCTTCGCCGGGCAGGTACTGGAAGGCCGATATCTCGATCTGTATGATGACGAGCTTACAATCGTTGAGGATCCTCTCCTTTCGGCGGGGTCTTCCGTTCTGTACTATGCCATTGATGACCTGGATCTATCCGTGCCGCACGTAGCCTTTACAGGCGGCCGTGTGGTTGGTGACATCTTGGAAACGGCCGGAAAGACCCAATTCACCCTTACCGGGCCCACCGCAGCGTTCGTGGCCTCCCGTCTGTTCTGTCAGGACGGTCTGTATCCCGCTTCCGTAACCGCCTTACGTGCGGACAATGGGCGTGAAATTGAGGTTGAATACAACTGGAATAACGCTTTTGATTCGCTCTACTTGCTCTCGGAAATCCCGTCCGGAGGTGTGACCTACACCATCACATGGGGAACCACGCCCGTGCAGGACGGTGCGCCCTACCAGCTCGTGGAAGAATCCGTGATCACCACAAATGCCAACCTTGACCGGGATTACCTGATCGAAAACACGGCTATGTCCAATTCGGCCCAGCGCTATTGTGATCTGGCCACCTATCTGATCTACGAATTTGACATTTCGGATCTCGACCACGTCACCTTCTATCTGTCGATCAGCCAGAACTATCTTCTGGAGGTTTCGGACGATAACGAGCACTGGACGGTCGCCTATGACTACTCTCAGGGAGGCAAGATCCCTCACATCGAGAACGCGGACAACAAAACGATCCTGACCATTGTTCCCTCGGAATTCGGGATTGAGGACACGCTCTACATCCGGCTCCGCAATGCCTATCCGACCATCGGATGGGGCGGTTCCGTTTATCGGATCAGTTGGAAATATCGGGTATATCCCGACTGATCCAACCGTTTCCGGACGGGACCGGCCGGACTTGATCCTGTTTCACATTTCTTCAGAAAGGAGATCCCGATGAGCGAAGTCAAGCCCACGCTCAAGCGGATGGGCGTTTACTACCTGCTTTGGGCCGTTAACTGCATCCTGGCCATCGGGATCATCGTAGACCGGTTCCCGACCCGCAACATCACCACGTTCTACCTGTTGGCACTGTCGGTGTATCTGGTCCTGTATTACAGGCATCGTGTATCCCCTGGGGGAAGGCTGTCGGTACTGATGAAGCTCCTGTCCTGGATGGGCCTGCTCCTGATCCTGTTCCGAGGGATCAAATACGGCGCTTTCTCGGGGGTGGATGTTCTGGCGCGGCACACCTGGTATCTGTACTATGTTCCTGTCCTTTTTCTCTCCCTGCTTCTGTTCGGAATCGCTTTGTTTATCTCCCCCAAGAACCGCAGGCTCGCTGCCGGGGTTTGGTACGGTGCCCTTGCCCTGACCCTGATATGGATCGGATTCATCCTGACCAACGATCTGCATCAGCAGGCCTTCGTATTCCGGGAGGGCTTTGCAAACTGGGACAGCGAGTATACCTACGGATGGCTTTTCTACGTCGTGAACGTATGGCTATATCTGCTCTTTTTCGCCGCCATTGCCATTCTGGTCTTCAAATGCCGGGTCAGCAGCGCCAGAAAAAACGCCTGGATCATTTTGATCCCCGTGGTGATCCGCGTTGTGCTGTTCATCCTTATGGTAAACGGCATCTCTCTCATCGAGTTCCCGGAAACCCACTTCTTTACGGAGGCCATCATCCTGGAATGCTGTATGCAGCTCGGCCTGATTCCGACCAACACAGACTACGGAACGGTTTTTAAGGTCCTCCCCATTTCCGCGCAGATCACCGACAAAAAAGGGGCTCCGGTCTATGTTTCCCCTTCGGCAATCCCCTTAACCGGGGAACAGTTTTCCCTTGACAGCGGGACCCGTATCGATGAACACACTGTCCAACACAAAATGAGCATTCCCGGAGGATTCGGCTTCTGGCAGGATGATCTTACCGAGCTGGACCATCTGAATGACGAATTGGCGGAAGCAAAGGAAGGGCTTGCGCAGGAGGCGGACCTGATCCGTCTTCGCAACGAACTGGTTGAAAAGCAGACGCAGATCCGACAGCGCACCCAGATGTATGATACCATCGCACAGTGTACACAGAAGCAGTCCCAGACCATCTCACAATTGGCCAGCCAGGCCCGCCTGTCGGACGATCCCGTACTGAAAGATCGCTGCCGCAAACGTATCATTCTGCTCGGTGCGTATATCAAACGCTATGCCAACCTGATGCTTTTGTCCCAGGAGAACCAATGTATTGCCGCGGGAGAACTGGGGATCTCCGTTTCCGAACTGCTACGTTATTTGAATTACAGCGGCATTCCCGGCGAATATATCGGACATGCCTACGGATCGGTCCATGCCCCTGCGGCTCTTGCGGTATTTGAAGCGTTTGAATCCCTTTTGGAAACGAACGGGCCCTCCTTGAAAGGGGTGTTCGTCAATTTTTCAGGCGGAGATCCGGTAATCTTTAAAGTCGTGTTTGAAGCACTCTCCGAACCCCTGACGGACGCTTGGTTCGAAAGGCTGTCCTCCGTCGGAGTTCAGGTTGACCAAACCCTCGAGGACGATATTTTGTATATCAGTTTCACATTTCGGAACGGGGGTGATTCACAATGACTGCTCTTGAATTCCTTTCCCCGTTTATCCGGGCTTTTCTGGCGCTTTGGGCTTTGCTGTTGTGCCTGTGCCTGTTTTTGAGCACCCTTCTTGCCATTCGGAAAAGGAGATACCTGTTTTCCGGCTTTTCTGCCGCCTTGTGTATCCCGGCCTACTTGATGGAGCAATGCCTGTTTGATCTGTCTCTATCGGCAAAAACAGGCGTCATTTCCGGCGTCACGGAGGCTCTGTGCTCCGCGCCCTGGATTGTCTGGCTTACGGTCTATGCCGTCCTGACGATCGCGGCAATTTTTCTGCTGGCATACAACATTCATTATGATAAGACCTTCATCACGCCGGAATCAATCAAGGCCTATCTTGACCAGATTCCGTGCGGTGTCTGCTGCTGGCATGATAACGGAAAGGTTTTGTTTTCCAACGTCTGTATGAACGGGCTCTGTCAACAACTGACCGGCGAGCCCTTGCTCAACGGAAACCAGTTCCGCGAAACGGTGTCGGGCGAAATCATCTCGATCGGAGAACGAAAGTGGCGCTTTTCCTGCGGAGAGGCCCTCTTAAACGGAGAGCATCTGCACGATATGATTGCTTCGGACATCACCGCAGAATATGCCAAAACACTGGCTCTGGAGAAAGACCGCGCCGAACTGGCGAGGATCACCCGGGAACTCCGCGAATATTCCCGCGGCATCGACGAGATGGTACGGCACCAGGAGATCCTTCAGGCCAAGGTCAACATACACAACGAAATGAACCGACTGATGTTGTCCTCTGTTGCAGCAGAGAGCGGGGACTCGGAAGCGCTGGACACCATACTGTCCCTTTGGGAGCAAAACGCATTGCTCCTGTGCATGGAAGCTTCAGACGCCGCGGATTCTCAGGCAATTTCACGGATAGAAGGTCTGGCCAAAGCACTTCATATTCATCTGGTCTGGCAGTCCGACCTGCCGGCAACCCTGTCCGAACGGCAACGCGCCCTGTTTTTCTCTGCGGCACAGGAGGCCGTGTCCAATGCCGCCAAGCACGCCAACGCCACAGAATTGCAGATCTCCTTTTCTGCAAACGGTCCTTCCGTGTGCTGCTCTTTCGCCAACAACGGCCAGGTGAGGGATTCAGATGTATCCTTCAGCGGCGGACTGGCCAATCTTCAGCGGCTGGCCGAAAAGCAGGGCGCAACGGTTTCGGTCTCAACCGATGACCGCTTTGTCCTGTCTCTAGCTTTTCCGGCGGAAAACCCGTCGAACGGCTGATACAAAACGCCTGCGAACTACGGTACAATACAGACATGACCCCTTGGGAGGTGTGCTATGCCCTATCAAGTTTTGATTGTTGAAGATCAGGACATTCCGCGTGAACTGTTTAAAATCTATGTGGATGCAAGTGACCGGTTTGAACATCTTCTTTCCATATCCAATGCTTCCGCAGCGCTGTCTGTCTGCCAGAACAATCCTGTAGACCTGATCCTTATGGACGTGATGACCGAACTCGAACACAGCGGTCTGGACGCTGCAGAAGCGATCAAGAAGCAGTTTCCCGACATCAAGATCATCATTGTCACTTCTATGCCTGAGTACTCCTGGCTGTCCCGAGCCAGGAAAATCGGCGTGGATTCCTTCTGGTACAAAGACGGACAGAAAAACTCCCTTTTGGACGTCATGGAGCGAACGATGGCTGGAGAACATATTTATCCGGATGAGACGCCCTTGATCCGCATCGGCAATGCAACCAATCACGAGTTCACGGAACGGGAACTGGATGTGCTGAAGGAATTATCAACCGGAGACACCAACACTGAAATCGCAAAACGGCTCTTCATTTCCGTTGCGACCGTAAAAAGTCATATCCAGCACCTGATGGAAAAAACCGGGTTCAAAACCCGGACGGAGCTGGTCTCTGAGGCCCGCGGCCTCGGCATCGTAATCAACGACCGCAGGGACAGGGATATCTGAAAAAACAACATGCCGGACGAACGCCCGGCTTTTTCATTTTCTCACAAATCTACAAAAGCATTGGAAAATATGGTATACTGTTAAAAAGTTTTCGGAGGATGCCATGTTAAAACCTTTACTCACCTTCCTTGTGTTATCTTTGGTCACTCTATTCCTCTTCACTGCTTGTGGGAACGGACAAACGCCGGAGGAAACAGGCCCCTCCGAGAGCGGCTCTTCATACGGCGAAAGTGCGACCGAGCCCGTCACAGAAGCATCTACAGAAGCGGAGACAACCATGAACTTACCCACCGGAGTCAAAGGCAGAAACCCCATCATTTCCACGCTGTTCACCGCAGATCCGTCTGCACATGTTTTTGATGGCAAGTTGTATATTTACGCTTCTCATGATGTCTTTCCGTCCCGCGGTTGCGATCTGATGGATAAATACCATGTGTTCTCCACCACGAATATGGTGGACTTTGCGGACGAAGGAGAAATCCTTGCGTCGTCCGACCTGTCCTGGGGCGCCAGCGGCTTTATGTGGGCGCCGGATTGTGCGGAAAAAGACGGAAAGTATTACTTTTATTTTCCCCATCCCGAGAGCACGGAAAACTGGAACTCGACTTGGCGGTGTGGTGTGGCCGTAAGCCGCTCCCCCGCTGGCGGATTTGAGGATGCCGGAATGTTGGAGAACGAAGACGGATCTTTTGTCGGCGAACCGGACGGAACCGGTCACGATTACGGCTCCATGATCGACCCGTGCGTGTTCAAGGACTCTGATGGCACATACTACCTCTTTATTGGCGGAGGTTCACATCTTTATTATGCGAAGCTCGCTTCGGATATGCTGGGCTTGGATGAGCCGCTCAAGGAGATCCCCTCATCACAGTGCCCGGACTTCCACGAAGGATCCTGGGTGTTCAAACGCGATACCACCTATTATCTGATGTATGCAGACAACGCTTCGGGCGGGAACTGTATGCGCTACTGCACGGCAGACAGTGTGGATGGCCCGTGGGAATACGGAGGCGTTTTCTTGACGCAGGTCAAAGACTGCGATACCACGCATGGCTCCATTTGCGAGTTTAAAGGAAACTGGTATCTCTTTTATCACAATGCCGCAATCTCCGGAAACGGTACTCTCCGTTCCGTCTGTATTGATAAGATCGAGTTCGGTTCGGACGGTTCCATCCTGCCGGTCGTTCAGACCGAAGACGGGGTGGATGCCGTAGGAGAGCGCGTACTCATCGATCCACAAAAAGTGTGCATTGCCGATGTTTCGGACGAGGCTGCCATGGCTCAGTATACTCAGACCAAGACCTATCTCGCTTCCACCTTCGATTACGGCGGAGGCTGCGGATTCAACGGAACCGCCATTGACAATCTCCATGTAGCCGGCTCCTGGTTTAAGGTTACCGGCGTAGACGGCGGAAAAGGGGGAAAGGCCCTGGTGACCGTCTTTTATGCGACGCAGGATGCGTGTGCCACATCGCTGGTCAACTCTTCCGGAGATCCGTCGGGCGACGGCTATTTCCTGGCTATGCGCGGAAACAACTCCTGGAGCGACTATTCGGCCACTGCAACCGTTCTGGTCGACCTCAACGCAGGGACTGACAACTACATCCAGTTCACCTGCGGGATGTTCGGCGCGAACGTGGCAAAGATTACCGTCTCGGTGGTTCCCGCCGAGTAACGCTTCGTGGCAAATAAAGCGCCTGGTTGAATTCTGAAGTGAAAAAAAGAAAAGGGCCCTTCTTCGTGACCCTTCCGGATAAGGAGAACTGCACCTATGGTGACAGAAGAAACACTTTTCAAAAAAAAGTTCTGGGAGCACACGGTCGTCCAGTATGTCGTTATCGTCCTGCTGGCAGCTCTGGTGGCTTTGAACTACAAGTTGTTCATAGTACCGAACAAATTTGCGCCTGCCGGATTCAACGGTCTGGCCACGATGATCCAGTACAAACTGAATTTCTCCATCGGCTATATGACGATGCTGATCAACGTTCCCTTGTGTATCTTTGCCTTTTTCACGACGAACCGACGCTTTGCGATTCGGACATTTGTATACGTCGTGACCTATTCGGGCGTCTATTTGGTTCTTCAACAGTTTGATATGACTGGTTTCGTTTATGATGCCAAAGGGGTCGACACTATTTTCCCTTGTGTTCTGGCCGGTATGCTCTCGGGTGCGGTGTACGGAATCATTTTTCAGATGAACTCGTCAACCGGAGGCGTCGATGTCATCGCCAAGTTTTCGACCGTAAAGAATCCCAGACTGAATTTCTTCTGGGTTACCTTCGGCCTGAATGCAGTTGTGGCGGCGATTTCATACTTTGTTTACGCAGACGAGATTGATGGAATTGTGTATTACGATTTGAAACCGGTCTGCCTGTGCCTGGTCTATTCCTTTGTATCGAGTTTCATCGGAAACCGCATCATTAGCGGAACGAAATCGGCATACAACGTGGTCATCATCACTACGCACATTGCCGAAATCGAGACAGAGATTCTGGAATATATGCACCATGGAGCCACGCACTTTTCTGCCACGGGTTCGTATAGCCACGCAGAAAAGGACGTCATTTTCTGCGTAATCAACCGGCATCAGCTTATAGACCTGAAAAACCTGCTGAAGAAATACGACAATACCTTTGCCTACGTTGAGCCCGTCACCGAAACTGTCGGAAAATTCGCTCACGTCAAGCTGACAAAAGCCGAGAGCATCGGAACGGCGCAAGGACCGGGGCAAAAAACCAAATCGTAACACAGCTTACGGCAATCGGAAGTACAAGTTTACGAACCCGTGGGCGAACATATGACCTCCAACAAAAAGTATAGTGAACTACCCGCCACCTATGCAAGGCCGCATGAAGGTTCTATAATCCCCATGTTGGGAAGCGGCATCGCCAAGCGGTAAGGCAACGGACTCTGACTCCGTCATTACCTAGGTTCGAATCCTAGTGCCACAGCCAAGGCAGGATTGCTATTTTGACAAAGGTAGCAATTCTTTTTTCACGAAAGAGAAAAGGAGGAAGCATGAGCAAGATAACAATTAAAAAATGGATCTGGATCGTTCCGGTATTAGTAATCGTCCTGCTTGTGGGAATATTCTTTATCTATACAGGGCAGTATTACCATGCCCACTCAACTGCGCTTTCCTCTCTGGAATCTGATGATACAGTGACTGTCACGCAGACCGGTTCAGGGTGGCTGTTTGACGGTCCTTCTCAAGACAAAGCACTGATATTCTATCCGGGAGCCAAGGTCGAAGAAACAGCTTATTCTCCGCTACTCCACCAAATAGCTGCGGAAGGCGTGGACGTTTTTCTTGTAAAGATGCCTTTCAGACTTGCATTTTTCGGGGCTGATAAAGCAAGCGATCTGATCTCGGAATACGAGTACGATGAGTGGTATATCGGCGGGCACTCGCTCGGCGGTGCCATGGCTGCCAACTATGCATCAAAGCACAATGAGAGGTTGAATGGTCTCGTCCTTCTGGCTGCCTATCCGACCAAGCCTTTGGCAAAGGGGTTAAAGGTCATATCGATTTACGGCTCCAACGATGGCGTCTTGAACATGGAAAAACTGGAGGCCGGCAGGCAGTATTTACCCGAAGGTGCTACGGTATGCGTGATTGAGGGAGGCAATCATGCCGGGTTCGGCAATTACGGAGACCAATCCGGCGATAAAAAAGCTTCCATATCTGCAGAGGAACAACAACGTCAAACTACAACTCTGATCACGCAGAATCTGTGTGAGTAGAACCGAATTTATGTTTGCCGGGAACACCCGTGGTTTTAATCATGGGATGAAAGGCAACTCTTTTTGTATCTATGTCAATTAACTCATTTCCTAAAGATGCGTAGCTGAGATTGGGTTTAGATATTTTACGAAATCAAATCCTGTGGTGAATATATCTCAAAGCAATGATTACCGACAGAAAAACGCTGATCGGAGCTTTCATCTATCACGAGCCACAGATATTTTTGACCAAATTCGATTCTTCCTTTTACACCGTTTTCATCAAAGACAATGCAATTATCCTCTTTGCGCACGGTAAATCTCAAGATGGATTCGGTGGTATCGTCCAAAAGATAGTGGTCACGGCTTGGGTCGGGATAGCTAAAGGTAAACGTATATTTGACACTCATATCCATTTGTGTGTCAGTTACGTTTTCAAATGTCACATAGGTGTTGCTGCACGCTAAATCTTTGCCTGTTGTTTTCTCCAGATTAGCATATTTGTGCCAAGTTTTGTCAGCAGCGACCTTTATCATATCCTCCGTTGCTTCGGTAAGAGCTGTATATAACAGATTAGACACATTTCGGGTCTGCTCATAAGGCTTAAACGGCTCGGAATAGCGGCAATAATCTTCATAATACAGTTCAAGGGATTTTTCAAACGTGATCTCTTCGGTTTTGCCGTTCTCGGTCAAGTAACGTTTGCCGTTATCTGCAGCAAGGATGGAATAGATCAATTTATATTCACCGTTGCTTGTAAACTCGTACAAATTATATTCCAATTCATAGATTTGCTCGTTGTCTACGTGTATAAAGCCTTTGTCATCCAGCCAGCAGGTTTCATATGCAAATGTGTCCAAAAGAACGGGGACACCATCTTTTTGAGTAAATATAGCTTTGATTCGGTAATTCTCATTCATAAGAACAAGCTCGTCCAGTCCATCACCATTAAGGTCAACTTCGTCATAGCCCATGTGATGATCACTATGATACGCAGTGTACAAAAGTCGAGTGTAGTATTCAAAAGAACGGTCACTCGGGAAAGAAAAAAGATTATCGTATTTGCCCTCTATCCATTCAAATGATTTGAATTTCTCAAGACAGGTAGAGATCGCGAGATATGTTTTGCGTATAGCGGCGTAGTCGGAAAAATCTGCCACGGGCAAATCCGAATCTATGACACCGTTCACGAGGGGGAAATGAATGCGTGGCGCTGCCAACTTAGATAGGTCACTGTAACCCGGTTGACAAGCTTTTTGATACTCCCGATTCAACGCGCGGAAAGTATCTTCATCAATTGGCGTGCGGTTGCCATCCACGATTCGAAAGACTTCAATGGTTTCTTTTTTATCCTGGTCATAAACCTTGCCATATATTGCATCATATGCCATTTTATCACCGGAAACGCGGCATGTGTAAAAAGTGGCTTCTTCGATATTATCGCTTACAGTTCTGCGAACCATGAAGAAACGGTTTTTTGTGGCAAAAACAAAGTCGCTTCCAAAATCATAGTTGGATTCAAGCAAAATAGGCTGATCGTCTGAAAGTGTGAAGATCGCGCGTATGCTTGTATATTTGGTCAAAATAATCAATTCAGGAGTTCCGTTCCCGTCAAAGTCCTTATATCCATAGCCCAAATTTTCAACCCCTTTTGCATCCTTGTAGGCGTCTACGATGCCATAGAGAGTTTCGGAAATGGCACTCTGTCTCGCATCCATATTCTCGGTGTTAGGCACAACCAGTTCTTCACCATTATGCTTTGCGTTAAGAAGAGAGGTGTACTGAGATATGATATCATCGTACAACGCCTTCTGCTCTTTGTAACTTTTTTGTGTCTGTTGCTCTGGCAAATGTGTGCAGCCAACTGCCATTAAAATAAGAAATATACAAAGCAGGAAGGATAGATATTTATTCATAAGCGACTCTCTCCTTTCGTGGTTTACATTATTTAATGTATCCCACTAAAGGGTGCTTTTTACAAGAATTGCGCCCTTTTCTTTGCGTTTGAACACCACAAAAGCCCAGGAAAATTGCTCTCCTGGGCTTTGTGCGTTGGGCTGAGTTTTTTACAGCCCCATGGTCTGAGTGACTGGACTTGAACCAGCGGCCTCTACCACCCCAACCGCCCCGGAAAGGGGCTGTTTTTGGTAGGTATCATATGATATTTTTCCGGTATTTATCAATATTGTCCGGCTATTTTGCAATATCGTCGGTCAGTGCAAATGCACCTGTAAAATGGTGCATTGTTTTTTTGTAACACTGAATCCGTTACAAAAAAATCGGAGTTTGCAACAGTTTTTTGCAATGAATTTTTTGCACTGATTTTGAACCAACAGGGTATTGCTGAATTCCAACATCATTCTATCATGAAGCTCGACAGCTGTCAATACTTATGTATGAAATAATTATCAAAAGTTCGAAATATCACACTTATATTGGTGTCATTGGCGGCAAAAAAGTATGAAAATTGACATATTTGTATTGATTTTTTAACGATCTTGACTATAATATATAATGAGTAGTTGTATGCTATTCACATTTTTGGCCTGGCCGGCCGAGAGGAGACCAATATGGCAACAAGTTATAAAAAACTATGGCACATTCTAATCGACAGGAAGATGAAGAAAAAAGATCTTCAAGAACTTGCCGGATTGAACCATTATCAGATGACAAAGCTCGCCAGAGAAGAAGACATAACGACAGATATAGTTGGCAAGATATGTAAGGCACTTGATGTAAAAGCTGACGAGATAATGGATTTCTTAGAAGAATGATATCAAGTATTCTTATTCATAGGATTAACGGGAGTTGCACGCCCAGAAATAATGTGCCGATATTTGAGTCAGTATCCCTTTGAAACATGTCTCATTTATATCAGGCATGTTGCTCCAACATTTGAAATTCGTTGAATGACTCTGAAGGAGAGAGGAAAATGTATTTACTTAAATCTTCTGAATTGACTCCTGAATTCCTCAATTTAAAGCAAAGTGGTGTGCCGCTAGTGTTTTGTTCCGAATCGCCACGGATTTGTAAACGAGTTGAGAGTGCGGGGTACATAGAATTAAAAATTAATATAATCCTTTCTGAACGTCTATGTAGAATTCCAAGGGACGAACGAGCAAAATTGGTGGAATTCAAACTGAATAATTTGCTCAATTATTATCACGCTCCAGTTTTGATTTCAGATTTTGAGATGCTGTTTGACCCTCGTTACAAAATAGATATATTGCGGTTTTTCTGTGAAAAGGCGCGAATAATAAATGTGGCTATAAAATGGCCAGGGCAATATGCAGATGGAAAGCTGACATATGCCAACCCAGCAGATCCAGATTACCATGAATTTGATTGTAATGCGTATCAGATACGTATTGTCCAATAGGAGGAAGAATTATGAAGTATAAGCAGTTGATAAGCTTCAACCCCATTACCACCGTAATTCAGCTTACGGATGCAAATGATGTCACCGAAGAGGAAAACCTGGTGCGCAGCTACGTAATGTCCGATGAGATGGAGAAAAGGATCTCCGATATCATTCTCGGGCAATTACAGTTCGAGGAATACAACGACAACAAGGGAATCTTCCTTGTGGGTAACTACGGTACAGGTAAATCTCACTTAATGTCCTTAGTGTCTGCCATTGCCCATGACGCTAAGTACCTTGAAATGGTGCAGAACAAGCGCTTTGCAGAGGATGCAAAAGTCATCGCAGGAAAATTTGAAGTCCTTCGTATTGAGATTGGCGCTTCGACCATGTCGATTCGTGATATCATTCTTGGAAAAATTAAAGATGATTTCAAAGCACGTGGCATAGATTTTTCCTATCCGACGCAAGATCAAATTGTTAACAACAAGGGAATTCTTGACAACTTGATGACTCTTTTTGCCGATAAATATGGTGATGATAAGGGATATTTGTTAGTAGTAGACGAAGTTTTGGATTACCTGAGAGCCCGAAAAAATATGGAAGCCATTTTGGATTTCGGCTTCTTACGTGAACTGGGCGAGTTTTGCTCTAATTCGAAATTTAGAATCATCTGTGGAGTTCAGGAACAAATTTTTGACAATCCAAGTTTCATTTTTCTTTCTGATACGCTAATTCGCGTTAAGAGACGATTCGAACAGTTGATCATTCAGAAGCAAGATTTAGCCTTTGTGGTTTCTGAGAGAATTCTCAAAAAAAACTTGGAACAGAAAGCATGGATAAGAAACCATTTGGAAAACTTCACGTCGCTGTACTCTAATATGGCAGAAAGCCTTGAAGAATATGTCTCGTTATACCCAATTCATCCTCGGTATATAGAGGTTTTCTACAAAATGATTTCTGTCGAAGTGGCTCAGGTGTTAAAGAGCATTAGCCAGTTAGTAAATGAAATAGCGGATCAAGAAATTGATGATGATTCTCCTGGCATTATTTCGTTTGACACTTACTGGCCTTTCATTAAAGGGAATCCGTCTCTGCGCGCCAAAGCCGATGTCAAAGAAGTCATTGATAAGAGCGGAAAACTTGAGGATATCATCTCTCATTCTTTCCCGAAGAAGCTTTATAAGCCGCTAGCAATCAAAATAATCTATGCGCTGAGTGTTCATCGTCTTACTACCGGCGATATCAGCATCCGCTCCGGCTTGACGGCAGAAAATCTCCGCGATGATCTTTGTCTGTTCCTTAACGGCATGCCGGATCAGAGTTCTGAAACGCTCCAGGGCATCATTCAGGTCGTCCTGAAAGATATCATGACTACCGTTTCCGGCCAGTTCGTAGAGCACAACGATGAGAACGGTCAGTACTACCTTGACCTCAAAAAAGATATTGACTACGACGAGAAGATCACG
>JAFYHA010000005.1 GCA_017539425.1 Clostridia bacterium | reverse complement strand
TCGCCCTCCACCGTCCAGGCGCTCCTGGACCGGCTGGAGAAGAAGGGATATATCCGGCGCGTGATCGGGCAGAGCCGGTCCATCCGGATCGTGTCGGAGGATGAGCCGGACAGCGAAAACAGGCCGGATGAAGCCGACCTGACGCCCGGCATACCCTATCTCGGACCGGACGGGGAGACCGAAGAGCGCGGAGAACGGGCTCCGTACGTGTCCCTGTTCCACAACGTGTCCTCATCCGCCCTGTGCGCGCTCCGGATGCCGGACGACAGCATGGGCAAGGTGTGCGTCTTTGCCGGGGACACGGTCATCGTGGCCCGGAACCTGGCGATCAAGACCGGAGACCTGGTCGCCACACGGATCGACGGGAAGGTCACCGTAAGGGAGTACCGGAAGATCCGGGGCGGCGTCCAGCTCAAGGCATACGGACAGGCGGGGGATTCCGCCTGGGTCAGCGAACCGGACCTGATCGGCCGGGTCGTATGCGTACTGCGCGAGTTCATCCGCTGATCCTCCATCCAAAACCCAACAGACGGCAAGCCAGGCAGATCCCGGAAAGGAGATCTGCCTGGCTGCGTCTAATGGGTTCTTTACAGGTCCAGGGCCTCGTAGGCCAGGTCCCGGATCTTCGGGTGGATCACGTGGTAAGCGAAATTGCATCCGTGCATATGCATGGAATAGAACAGGGAGACGTGCTTCTTCCGGTCCACGAGAGCGTACATGCCGGTCGCGCTGTCCCAGCCGAACTCGCCCACGGAGGAACGGCCGTACGAATAGGCCGGGTTGATGTGGACGCGGCCGCACAGTCCCCATCCGTATCCGAACAGACGGTTCATGCCGCCCACGAAATCGCGCAGGGGATCCGGAGAAAGCCGGTTGACCTCCATCATTGCGATGGTCTCGGGCTTGAGCAGCCGGTAGCCGTCCGGGGTGAGGCCGTCGTTGGCCAGCGTGTCCAGAAGGAGAATATAATCGTTCACGGACCCGATCAGGCCTCCGCCGCCGCTCTCGAATCCGGGGCAGATGTGGTCGTCGACGTTGGGGATCTCGACGCTCGTGCCGGTACCCGGTTCAAAGCGGAACAGATCGGCCAGCCGCTTCACACGCGGTTCGTCCCAGTCGAAGCCGGTCTCCTTCATCCCGAGCGGATCGAAGATGACCTTTTTCATATAGGCGCCCAGGGTCATGCCCGAGGCCACCTCGATCACGGCGCCGAGCAGATCGTGGCACAGACTGTACCGGAAATGCGTGCCCGGGGTGAACAGGGCGGGCTTGCGGGCCATGGCGCGCATCACGCTGAGCGTGGTCGCTCCGGGCGCGTGCGCCGCCTCCTGGATGACCGGATGTCCGATGTTGTAATCCATGCCCCCGGTCATCGTGAAGAGATGGATGACCCGGAGGGGTTCGGACGTGGGCGTGAGCGTACCGTCCGGACTTTGCACCTGCAGGTCCGCATATTCCGGGATGAAATCCGAAACGGGTTGCGTGAGACCGATCCGGCCCTCTTCCACCAGCCGCATGGCGGTGGTGCAGGTGAAGATCTTGGAGGCGGAGTACAGCCGGTACAAAGTCCGCTCGGAGATCGGGCGCGTGCCTTTGGCGTCTTCATAGCCGGTCATGTGGCGGTAGAGGGTCCTGCGGTCCTGGCGGATGATGAGATCCAGGCCGGGAACGCCGCAGTTTTTTAAGGAATCCAGATAGGAATCCAGGAGTTCGGGATGCATAGGGAAAACCTCCTTGTCAGTCCAGGATGGGTGAGAGTACGCCGTTGTCCATACGGTAGCGCACTTCGGCCTGTTCGGCCAGGGTATTGTCATGCGTGACCATGACCAGCGTCATGCCGATCTCCTTGCGGACCGACAGGAGCAGGGACATCACCTCGTCCGCGTTGGCCCGGTCCAGGTTGCCGGTGGGTTCGTCCGCGAAGACGATCTGGGGCATGTTGACCAGCGCGCGGGCGATGGCGACGCGCTGCTGCTGGCCGCCGGAGAGTTCGCTCGGCAGATGGTGCAGCCGGTCTCCGATGCCCAGGGCCCTGACCAGCTTCTGCAGATGCTCGGCATAGGCCAGGTCCGGCTTGCGGCTGAGCATGGTGGGGATCAGGATGTTCTCGAGCGCCGTGAACTGCGGGAGCAGGTTGTGGCTCTGGAAGATCATGCCGATCTGCTCGCCCCGGAAGCGGGCCAGGTCGTCCGGCTTCATGTTGGTGAGGATATGTCCCCGGATCGTGACCGTGCCGGAGTTCGGACGGTCCAGTCCCGCGAGGATGTGCAGAAGGGTGCTCTTGCCCGAACCGGACGCGCCGATGATGGACACGAAGGAACCCTCCCGGATCTTCAGGTTGGCACGGTTCACGGCCGTGACCACGGTGTCATACTGCTGATACTGCTTGAGGACGTCTACGGCCTCCAGAAGGATGCGGGTATCGTCTGCCATAATGGCTCCTTTCTCCAACGGTCAGTGGATGTCGTCCCGGATGCGGATGCCGGACGCGCGGCTCCGGTAGCGCAGGTAGGGAATATAGGCGGAGAAGAATCCGCACAGGACGGATACGAATACACAGAGCCCGACCTGCCAGACCGGCAGCCCGAACGAGTAGGGGATGCGCTCGATGAATCCCCAGGCGGGCAGGACCGTGGTGGACAGCCAGTAGACCAGGTAGCTCAGCCCGTAGCCCAGAGCAAAGGTCAGGATCAGGGAACAGAACGCGGTGAGCAGGCCGGCATACAGATGCGCGCGGCGGATCTGGTTCCGGCGGGCGCCCAGGCTCTCCAGCATCTCCCATTCGCCGAAGCGTCTCTCGAAGAACAGGAACTGGGAGAAGAACCAGACGAGCGGCGCGAACAGGAGGAGCGCGCAGGCCAGCACCTGCATCAGGTAGGTGACGCCGCCGGCACCGGCCAGCACCCGGGACAGGGTCGCCAGGTGATCGGTGCGGTCGAATCCGTTGTATCCGGACAGGACGGCGGTCAGCCCGTTCTGCAGATCGTGGATGTCCTTGAGTTCGGCGTTTGCGGCAGGATAGACGTCCATCGTCTCGGGAACGGCCCAGTTCTTCGTAAAGGTCCGGTAGGCGTCCCGGTTCAGGCAGAGCGAAAGATAGGTGTCCGGTTCCTCGTTGTGGATGACCGCGGCGACCGTGCAGGCCGTATAGGTGAACTCGTAGCGTTCCATCTGCTGGCTCAGGATCTCGCGGTCGCTGTAGAAGAAGGTCGCGTCCGCGGGCGCGCCGTCCTTCAGGACCAGCTTGCCCTTTTCGTCGTAGGCCGGGAGGGCCAGCATCACGGTGTCGCCCGGCTTGAAGCTGAAGGCCCGTGACGAGACTAGGGACTCGGACAGGATGACGGCCCCGTCGTCGTACAGAATCCGGTCCGGATCGCCCTCGATCTGTCCTTTATAGGTTTCCTTCAGCATCTGCAGCTGCAGGGCGCCTGTGCCGACGAAGCGGAAACGGTTGAACGTCAGGGGATATCCCCCGACCTCCGTGGA
>JAFYHA010000041.1 GCA_017539425.1 Clostridia bacterium | reverse complement strand
GCTCCGTTTTGCTGCAGTTGTGAAATGCAAAGTTAATAACACATGGGAAAATTGGAATCTTGATAGTAAGATCAAGGAGCAGCTCCAGACTCTTGGAGTTGAGTTCAATTGATGGTCTATACCATAAAAACTGGGATTATATTTTAATTACTGCATAGTCCATATGATTCACAAACAAAAAACACATCAACACGGGTCCACAACATGACTTTCTATTTTAAAATCATGCGCATCACTAATACAAATCCGTACCAGCCCAGTATGCTTGTTAAATCTCTTTGATCATTTTGCCAAAGCAGATTTTGTCATAATTCAGCTCTAAATAATAGTATTTATGAAACACCTCAAATTCGGTAATAAAGCCGTCTCGAATAAACATAATCATACATGTGCAATCTCCATCTTCATGTAATACTTGAATTGTTGAATCAAATCGGAATCCTTTTAATTCCTTACATTGTTTTTTGTTGACAGTAAAACTAATGAACATTGAATATGGATCGGTTTCACTTTTAATCGTTGCATGATTTATTTGATCAATAATAATCTTTTCTTGTTTTCCAATCATGTTAGCAAAGAAAGAAAGGGCTTTTTTCTCGCCATCAGTTAAATAATCATTATTAATCGTCATTATAGCCTCATTTCACATAATAGTGAACGTCCGGATCTGTGCCGAAGTGTTGTTCCCAGCTGATGTGAACGTGTATCCCACGGTGTTGGCGTAGACCTGGCTCGAACCGATCTTAAGTGGAAATTGTACGTCTTTTCGTCCAGACGGCCGAACGCGTCATACTGGTAGTCGATCCGGCCCGTCGTCGTTTCGGTAGCGGTTCTTGATTGGGTTCCATATGCACCTCGGAAAAGAGAAAGGTCGGCTACCTCTCCGGAAAGCGGTCCCGGACCGAGACACGATGTGCATCTTTTCTCAATTTACATTTTACCATCTCATAAGTAAAAAGTCAAACAAATTATATGATATTATAATATTTTGAATTGACATATATATCTTTCCCGTGTTACAATGACAATGGGTCAGTAAGCACCTTCCGGATCATGGAGAGGTGCCCAAGGCCAGTCCTTTCTTTTTATGAGGAGAAACTTCAAATGACACACAGAGAGCGTGCGATCAAGGCACTGACGAGACAGATACCGGACCATGTCCCGACGTTCGAACTCGAGTTCCAGCTGGCCGAGGAAATGTTCGGCAAGCCGCTGGTTCCAAAGGAACTCCATCCTGGTGAAATCCAGAAACTGTCCGAACTGGAAAAAGAGAAAAAGATCTATGAAATGGCCGAGTATTTGGTTTATGTCTATTCACAGCTGGACTATTCCATCATCCCGGTCAGCCCGGTAGGCTTCTGTACTGCAACCGATATATCCCCGGAAACTGCACTCCTCTGCAAGGATATCCTGGAGATCACGAACAACTCCGTCCTGCTGACCTTCCACGGCGACGGGACGTTCTACATTCCGGACGGCAACGAGATGTACGAATTCGCCTACCGGATCGCGGACGACCCGGACGAGGTGAAGGCCGAGGCCGAGATGAGGGCGAACAATGCCATCGAACGGAACAAGCATCTGGCCGAGGCCGGGGTCGATTCCCTGATCTTGTGCTCGGACTACTGCTACAACAGTGGACCGTTCCTCTCCCCCGCCATGTTTGCAGAGTTCATTCAGCCCTATCTGTACAAGATCATCCACGCAGCCCGCGAGAACGGACAGTATACCATCAAGCACACGGACGGAAACATCATGCCGATCATTGATATGATGGTGGAATGCGAACCGAACGCGCTCCACTCCCTGGACCCTATGGCCGGTGTGGATATCAAACTGGTCAAGGAAAAGTATGGGGACAGGGTGGCCCTGTGCGGCAACGTGCATTGCGCGGCCATGCAGACCGGAACCGATGAGGAGGTCCGGGCCAGCGCTGAGTATTGTCTGACCTATGCCAAGCCCAACGGCGGATACTTCTTCTGCACGAGCAACGTGCCGTTCAAGGGGATGCCTGTGGAACGCTACCGCATGATACTGGACATCTGGAAGAAAATGAGAGATTATTAAAAAAAACAGCAACAGGAGGAAATCAAAATGGAATTACATGAAATATCCGAGAATCTGCAGATCGGCAAAGCCAAAATCGTTCAGGCCCTCGTACAGCAGGCACTTGATGAGGGATATCCGGCACAGGAAATCCTGGAAAAAGGACTTCTGGACGGTATGAATGTGGTAGGTGAAAAATTCAAGAACAATGAGATCTACGTTCCTGAGGTCCTGATCGCCGCCCGCGCCATGAACAAGGGAGCGGAGATCCTCAAACCATTCCTGAGCGCGGAAGGCGTCAAGGCCACAGGACGGGTCTGCATCGGGACCGTCCAGGGCGACCTGCATGACATCGGAAAGAATCTGGTCAAGATGATGATGGAGGGCAAGGGTCTGGAAGTTGTCGACCTGGGCACGGACGTTTCTCCCGACACATTCGTACGTACCGCAATTGAGCAGAACTGCCAGGTCATCTGCTGCTCTGCCCTTCTGACCACCACTATGGGTGTGATGGGTGACGTGGTCAAGGCCGCGGAAGCCGCCGGCATCCGTGACCGCGTCAAGATCATGATCGGAGGCGCTCCCGTAACGCAAACCTTCTGCGACCAGATCGGAGCGGACTGCTATACGGCGGACGCGACTTCCGCCGCGGAAAAAGCCGTGGAATTCTGCGCGGCCCTGACCGCCTGAAGGAGCGGACATGTCTAAAATCACGATTCTGGACGGTGCCACAGGCACAATGCTCTGGCAGATGGCGGAGGCGGACGGTGTGGCCAAGGTCCCGGTCTGGATCTATTCCATGGAACATCCGGAATATGTGGAGCGGGTAGCCAAAGCCTATATCGAAGCCGGTTCTGATATCATCCTGTCCAACACGTTCGGCGCCAACGGACCGTCGGTTCGGAAATCCTCTTCCTACGATCCGGCAGAGGTCGTGCGCACAGGCGTGCGCATTGCCAAGCAGGCTGCGGAAGGCACAAGTGTGAAGGTCGGGCTGGATATCGGGCCGCTTTCCGAACTGATGGAGCCTTACGGAGATCTGGAAGAGGACGAGGTCGCTGAGATCTATACCGAGATGATGCGCGCCGGCGTGGAGGCCGGCGCAGACCTCATTTTTCTGGAGACATTCATTGACCTGAATATGATGGCCGTGGCGGCTCAGACCGCCGTTTCGTTCGGAGTGCCCGTCCTCTGCTCCATGTCCTTTGAAAAGTCCGGCAAGACCATTATGGGCAATTCTCCTAAGGATGTGGCGGAAACTCTCGCCCCCCTAGGCGTATCGGCCGTCGGGATCAACTGCTCTCTGGGGCCGGACCAGGCTCTGCCGATCCTCAAGGCCTACAGTGAAGCCACGGACCTTCCCCTGATCTTCAAGCCCAATGCGGGGATGCCGATCCTGACCCCGGACGGCAAGAGCGTGGCTTCGGTGGACGCGATCCATTTCGTGGATGACGTAGCGCCCGCTCTTCCCTATGTCTCCTACGTCGGCGGGTGCTGCGGCTCCGCTCCGCTGTATATTGAAAAATTGAAAGAAAGAGTTGCTTCCCTATGATTCCGGATGAACATCTATGGACCGTTGCCGCCCTGGAAGCAGGCGCGACCAAAGCGGCCCTGATCACAGTGGACCTTGTCGTGACCGACCCGGCGTTCTATGAGATCTGCCGCGGGAACGGATGCGGCAATTTCGGAAAATGCTATGCCTGTCCGCCCGATATCGGAGACGCGGAATACGGTGAACGGATGATCCGCTCGTTCCGGTACGGACTGCTGTATCAGACGATCGGAGATCTGGAGGACAGCTATGATTTTGAAGGTATGGCCGAAGTGTCCAAGAAGCATGCTCAGACTGGTGTCCGGCTGAGCGCGAAGGTGCGGGAGATGTATAAGGACGAATTCGTCCATTTGTCCTGCGGAGGCTGCCATTTGTGCGAAAAGTGTGCCAAACGAGACAATCTTCCCTGTCGTCACCCGGATTTGGTGATGCCGGCGATGGAAGGTCTGGGCATTGACGTCTACCGGACGACCTCCTCAACGGATCTGAAATACATCAACGGACAGAATACCGTGACCTACTTCGGGCTGGTCCTGTTCGACCGGATCCCGGGCTCTGCCGGGACTGTGTGAGCCATGGCTGTCCTGATCCTTCACAGACCGGACGGAGACCGTCGCATCAGGTTTTCTCCGCCCGCAAGACTGGACGATATCCTGTCAGCTGCGGACGTCCCGTTGAGCCATCCCTGCGGAGGCCGGGGGGTCTGCGGAAAATGCCGCGTCCGCATCGAAGGCGGGCTTTCCCCGATGAACGCTGCGGAAAAGAAGGCGGGACACCGCCTGTCCTGCCAGACGGTCCTTACGGGCGACTGCGAGTACTGGCCGGAAACTGAACGTGAATCCGCCCAGATCGAATCCACGTCCGGTGAGTATTCCGGTCCCCTGCATCCGGAACGGACCGGATACGGGATCGCCGTGGATATCGGCACGACCACGGTCGTCGTACAGCTCTACAACCTAAGTACCGGGAAAAGACTTTCCGAAGCATCCGCCCGCAACCGCCAGATCGGGATCGCGGCGGATGTAATGGGACGGATCGGAGCAGCTATGGAAGGCCGACTGGAAGATCTGCGTTCCCAAATCACGGGTCAGATCGATGAACTGACCCTGGAAGCCTGCCGGCGTGCCGGACTGGACTCCTCTTTGGTCTCAACCGGTGTCTTCACAGGCAACACGACGATGCTGTACCTCCTGACCGGGCGGGATCCGGAATGCCTGTCCCACGCCCCTTTCTCAGCCGATACCCTGTTCGATACCGAGTTTGATTTTCACGGGATATCCGTATATCTTCCTCCCTGCTTCAGCGCATTTGTCGGCGCGGACATCGCCTGCGCGATCCTATACAGCGGCATGTTGAATTCCGACAGGACCGCCCTTTTGTGCGATGTCGGGACCAACGGGGAGATGGCGCTCTGGAAGGACGGAAAACTGTCCGTCTGCTCCACCGCAGCCGGGCCTGCGTTTGAAGGCGCGGGGATCACCTGCGGCTGTTCGGATGTACCGGGCGCAATAGACAGCGTCAGGACGGAGGACGGAAAACCGGTCGTGCATACGATCCGGGATCTTCCCGCCGAGGGAATCTGCGGTTCCGGACTGATCGACGCGGTCGCGGCGCTGCTGAATATCGGAGAACTGGACGAAACCGGCTATCTGGAGGACGATTATGTACTGTCCGGGAAGGTCTGTCTGACCCCGTCGGACATCCGTGCGGTCCAACTGGCCAAAGCCGCCATAGCGGGCGGTATGAAGACTCTGCTGGAGAGGTCCCTGACTCAACCCGAGGATCTGTCCGGCCTGTATCTGGCCGGCGGGTTCAGAAATCACCTGAATCCGAAAAGCGCCGCGCGGATCGGACTCTTCCCCCGCGTCCTTTCCGAAAGGACGAGACCGATCGGAAACGCGGCTCTGGGGGGAGCGGCAGCCATTCTGCTCAACCGGGACCTCAAGGACGAGGTCCGCAGGATGCAGACGGTCGCCGGAACGGTTCCCCTTGGCGGCGACCCCCTGTTCAACCGGAATTACGTCGACGAGATGTGTTTCCCGGAAGATTGATTTTTTTTGTGGATTGGAGAGTTACCCATGTTTGTATCCAATGAAGACAAGCAGGTTCTGAGAGAACTTGCGCTCAAGTATATGTCCTATGCCTCACTGCCCGTTCAGGACGAGACCCGCAGCCTGTGGTACGCCCACAACCGCCGGGAGGGTGTGAAACCCATGGTTCTCATTGACCAGATGCCCTGGAACGAGCTGGACGTGGACGGATTCCTCGTCTGCAAGGTCAGCGAGCCCTATTTCCGCAATGTGGAATGGAATCTGCGCATGCTGATCTACAAATGGGAGCATCTGCCCGTGGATATGGTCCTCAATCCGTATATTCTGCTTCCCCGCCCGACGACCAACACCGGATACGGAATCGAGATCTCCAAGCATACCCTGCCCACGGATATCACCAACAGCGTGGTGGCCTATGAGTTCTTCAACCAGTTCGAGGAAATGGAGGATATCGAAAAGATCAAGACGCCGGTCGTGACCGTACATCCCGAAGTGGAAAAGGAGATCATGGACGCGGCCTCGGAGATCTTTGACGGTATCGCACCCCTGAAATGGGAAGGCTTTACCCTGCATGTCGGCCTGTGGGATTTCATCACCCAGTGGATGGGCGTGGAAAACTGCTACATCGAACTGATGGACCGGCCCGAGCTGATGCACGGCATCATGGAACGCCTGACCGAGGCGACCATCGGGATGATCCAGCAGATCAACGAGCAGGGCGCCTACGATATCAACTCCCACATCTGCCACTGCTCGCATACGTTTTCCGACGACCTTCCCCCGAAGACCTGTGACCCGGACCGCCCGACTTCCTATGACGGATGGGGGTTCGGTCTGGCCCAGCTGTTCACGTCGGTCTCCCCGGCCATAACGGCTGAGTTCGAAGTTCCCTACATGCAGAGGATATTCCCGTATTTCGGAGCGGTCTATTACGGCTGCTGCGACCGTCTGGATGACCGCCTGGACGTGATCGACCGTATGCCCAACATCCGCAAGATCTCCTGCAGCCCCTGGAGCGACCGGGATCATTTCGCGGCCACCCTTCCCAAGAAATATATTATGTCCAACAAACCCAATCCGGCCCTGCTCGCGACCGACACGTTCGATGAGGACGCGATCCGGGAGGATCTCAGACATACCATCCGCGCCGCCAAGAGCAACGGCGTGACCCTGGAGATGATCCAGAAGGACATCAGCACCGTCCGCTATGAGCCGAAGCGCCTGTGGCGCTGGGCCGAAATTGCCAGAGAGGAGACGCTGAGAGCCAGCCTGTAAGCCCGCTTTCAGCAAAGGAATCATGTCAGATCAAGAACCGATTCTGGAGCCCCGGAATGAACCGGAGCCTCCGGTAACCGAAAACGCTCAGCACCCGGTCCGGCGTTCACCCGCCGCGACGGTCACGGACTATCTGGAGATACTCGTCCTGTCCGTTGCGATCGTACTGCTCCTGTTCTCTTTCGTCGGACGGGTATGCATCGTAACGGGAGAATCTATGGAACAGACGCTGTCTGACGGACAGGGTCTGTTCGTGGTCAGCGCATTCTATACGCCCAAGCGGGGAGACATCGTCGTGTTTTCCCAGACCAGCGAGGAATATGAACGTCTCAATGAGGCCCTGATCAAGCGCGTCATCGGTCTTCCGGGAGACACGGTCCGGATCGATTATGCGACCGGAACGGTCTACGTCAATGACGAGGCGGTCACCGTACTGGACAAATATCCGGACGGGACCGACAGTTACGTCTATCTGGACGGCGGGACGTACAAGCATCGCGGAGACCTGGAGTTTCCGGCGGTCGTGCCCGAGGGCCATCTGTTCGTGATGGGAGACAACCGGAACAATTCGATGGACAGCCGCTATTCCGCGATCGGTTTCGTGGACGAGCGGCGGATCCTGGGCAAGGCCGTGATCCGGCTTTCCCCGATCCGTCAGTTCGGATTCCTGGAGAGCGACCGTCATGCCGACTGAGAATATTCAGTGGTTTCCCGGCCATATGGCCCGGACCAGGCGCCTGATCTCGGAGAACCTGAAAAAAGTCGATGCGGTCATCGAGATCCTGGATGCCAGGATCCCGCTTTCTTCCCGCAACCCGGAGATCCGGAGACTGACCGAAGGCAAGCCCAGACTGATCCTGCTCAACAAGGCTTCCCTGGCCGACCCTGCGGCCAACCGGGAATGGATCCGGGCTCTTTCCGGGCAGTCCACGGCCTGCATCCTGACCGACTGCCAGTCCGGCGCGGGCGTCTCTTCCGTGATCCCGGCCGTCCGGGAACTCCTGAAGGACCGGCTGGACCGGTATGAAAGCAAGGGCATGAAGGGACGCAACCTGTACGTGATGGTGACCGGCATCCCCAACGTGGGCAAATCCACGTTCATCAACCGGATGGCCGGAAGCAACAAGGCCAAGGCCGAGGACCGGCCCGGCGTCACGAAGGACGTCCAGTGGTACACGACCGGAAAGGGCGTGGTTTTTTTGGATATGCCCGGCGTCCTGTGGCCCAAATTCGAAAACCAGACCGTCGCGGAGCACCTGGCCATGACCGGTGCGATCAAGGACGAGTCCCAGGATACCGAACATCTGGCCGTGAGACTGTGCGCCACGCTGGCACAGATCTGTCCTGCGGCCCTGGAGGGACGCTATAAGCTGGAACCGACCAAAGGCCGGGATCCGTATGAGATCTTTCTGGAGATCGGACGGAAAAGAGGGTTCCTGATCGGCGGAGGCGAGATCAATACCGAACGGACCGCCGCGGTCCTGCTGGACGAATTCCGCGGAGGCAGGATCGGGCTCATCACCCTGGATGAACCGCCCCGTGCCGAAGCGGAAGAAGGAGTGCCCAATGCCGGATTACAGTCTTGAAAAGGAAATGCAGGAAGCGGGCTTCCCCGTCGTCTGCGGCGTGGATGAAGCCGGCCGCGGTCCTTTGTGCGGTCCTGTCTGCGCGGCCGCGTGCATCCTGCCTCTGGGGCTGGAGATCCCGGGTCTCAACGATTCCAAAAAACTGAGCGAGAGCAAACGGGAGAGCCTATTTGAGCAGATCACGGAACAGGCCGTGGCCTATGCGGTCTGCTTCGGTTCGGTGGAAGAGATCAATGAAACCGATATTCTGTCCACCACCCTGCACACGATGCGCAGGGCGATCGAGGCCCTGTCCGTCCGCCCGGATCTGGCCCTGGTTGACGGCAATATCAGCCGGGGGTTTACGCTTCCCGTGCGTACGGTCGTCCACGGGGACGCCCTGTCCTGCTCGATCGCGGCTGCGTCCATCCTGGCCAAGGTCTCCAGGGACAGACTGTGTCTCGAGATGGACCGTGAATATCCTCAATACGGGATCGCGCGTCACAAGGGATACGGGACAAAGGAGCATATGGACGCGCTCCGTAAGTACGGACCCGCTCCGATCTACCGGACGAAATTCATCCGTTTTTTGAACGAAGAACAAAAATAATGTCTCATACAAGACAAAATAAAGGATTAATATGAATTACATCAGCACCAGACAAACCGGAAAACCGGAGGAGATCTGCACGGCGTCAAAGGCCATCATGCGCGGACTCGCCCCGGATGGCGGGCTCTATGTTCCCGATTCGATCCCGTCGCTTGACGCATCCGGGATCCGTGAACTTTGCAAGATGGACTATGCCGAACGGGCGGCCCGCGTTCTGTCCTGGTTTTTGAACGACTATACGGAGGAGGAACTCCTGGAGGACTGCAAGGCCGCTTACCGCGCGTCCGCGTTCCCCGGAGGTCCTGCCCCGCTCGTCCGTGCCCGGGACGGCGTGTATGCATTGGAACTCTGGCACGGACCGACCGCGGCGTTCAAGGATATGGCCCTTCAGATCATGCCCCGCCTACTGTCCCGGGCTCTTGGGAAAAACGGGGAGACCCGGACCGCCCTGATCCTTGTGGCGACCTCCGGAGATAAGGGCAAGGCCGCACTGGAGGGATACAAGGATATCCCCCAGATCCGCATCCAGGTGTTCTATCCGGAGAAAGGCGTGTCCCGCGTTCAGCAGCTCCAGATGGCCACACAGACCGGAGACAACGTCTCCGTCTGCGCGATCCGGGGCAACTTTGACGACGCGCAGAGCGGTGTCAAGGCCATTTTCTCGGACCGGACCTTTGCGAAAACACTCAATGCCCGCGGCACCTTCCTGTCCAGCGCCAATTCGATCAACTGGGGACGGCTGGCTCCTCAGATCGTATATTACATTTCCGCCTACTGCGATCTACTCAACCGGGGCGAGATCAAAGGAACCGGGGAGAGCGTGGATTTCTGCGTCCCGACCGGAAACTTCGGCAACATTTTCGCAGCCTATCTGGCCAAGAGAATGGGGCTTCCGATCCGCAGGCTGATCTGCGCGTCCAACCGCAATGACGTCCTGACCGAGTTCTTCAGCACCGGCCGGTATGACCGGAAGCGGGAATTCCATCTGACCATGTCCCCGTCCATGGATATCCTGATCTCCAGCAATCTGGAAAGACTGCTCTGGGCCGTCACCGGTCCGGAGAAGACCGCCGCATGCATGGAGCAACTCAGGGCATCCGGAGAGTATACGGTGGACCGGGAGTCCATGGACCGGATCCGGGAGGTCTTTACCGGCTTTTCAGCGGACGAGTCCCAGACCGCAAAGACCATACGGACCTATTTCGAAAAGTACGGATATCTGTGCGATACGCATACCGCCGTGGCCCTGTCTGCCGCGGACCGGTACCTGCAGGAGACCGGTTCCAAGGTTCCCCTGATCGTGGATTCCACGGCCAGCCCGTACAAGTTCGCGGCAGATGTCTGCGCTTCCCTGGATCCCGATGCCGGGAAACCGGAACCTCTGGATGCACTTGACGTGCTGAAGGCCCGGACCGGCACCGAAATTCCCTACCCGCTGGCCGGGATCGGGAACCGGGCCGTGAGGTTTACCCGCGTTGCGGATGCCGCAGATATGCCCAAAGAGGTATTGGCGTTTGCCGAGGCTTGACCGGATATGGCCGTCTATGTGATCTCGGACCTGCATCTGTCCAAAAGCGTTCCGGGCAAATCCATGGAGACGTTCGGACAAAACTGGCAGGATTATCAGGAAAGACTGGAAAAGGCCTGGATGCGGCTCGTCGGTCCCGGGGATACCGTCATCATACCCGGAGATCTCTCATGGGCGCTGAATCTGGATGAGGCTCTGGAAGACTTCCGGTTTCTGGACCGGCTGCCCGGGCGGAAACTCATCGGGAAAGGCAATCACGATTTCTTCTGGACCTCGCTGACCAAGATGAACCGGTTCTTCTCCGAGAACGGACTGGAGTCCCTGCAGATCCTGTACAACGGCGCGAAGGCGTTCGAGGAAGAGGGCTTTATCGCCTGCGGGACAAGGGGCTGGTTTTCCGAGGGCGTCCGCCATACCGCAGTCAATACCGGAGCGGACGATGAAAAGATCTTCCGCCGGGAACTGATCCGGCTGAGGATGAGCCTGGATGAAGCCAGGCGTCTGCAGGACGGAACCGGATTCCCCATCTATGCCTTTCTGCATTTTCCACCCGTGTTCCGGGATATGACCCAGCCCGAAGTGCTGACACTTCTGGAGGAGTACGGCGTGAAGCGGTGCTATTACGGACATATGCACGGGGTTTATGACGTTCCCCTGCACACACGTTCCGGAAATCTGGACCTGTTTTTCGTGGCGGCTGATTATCTGGGGTTCATTCCCTACCCGGTTTCCTGCCCGGAACAGGGAAAAAAATCGGAAAACCCGGATATGGAACCCGAAAGGTCCGGATGAAAATCACAAATCGCTTGACATAGATATTAAAATACAGTAAAATATACAAGTTAATATTGAGCAAAACCATCGGAGGTTAACTATGGCTCTCACAAAAAATGAAAAGGGCGAGCACAGCACGGTCAAGATCGAGTTTTCCGTGGATCGTCCCGTTTTCGACGCCGCAGTGGACAAGGTGTTCCAGAAAAAGTCCAAAGATATCACCATCGCAGGCTACCGCAAGGGCCATGCCCCCAGAAGCCTGATCGAGAAAATGTACGGTAAGGGCGTGTTCTATGAAGATGCCCTGAACGACGTCCTTCCCGATGCCTACGGAGCGGCCGTCAAAGAAGCCGGCCTGGAAGTCGTCGGCAAGCCGAAGTTCGACGTGGTTTCCATGGAGGGCGATATCCTCTTCTCCGCGG
The DNA here is from genome assembly GCA_017539425.1 of Clostridia bacterium. Taxonomy (GTDB): domain Bacteria; phylum Bacillota; class Clostridia; order Oscillospirales; family CAG-272; genus RUG14240. The sequence goes on along the minus strand of JAFYHA010000041.1, from coordinate 4,056 downwards.
AAGTGCCCGTGATGCCCGAACTGGACATCCAGGACTACAAAGGGCTGCAGGCCGTCAAGGCCGTGGCTCCCGTGACCGACGAACAGGTCGCGGACGAGATCAAGCGGACACAGGAACGCAATTCCCGCGAGATCGATGTAACCGACCGTCCGGCCAAGACGGGCGACACCGTGAAGTTTGATTTCGAGGGATTCATTGACGGAAAGCCTTTTGAGGGCGGCAAGGGTGAGAACCACGAGCTCAAGCTCGGTTCCGGCCAGTTCATCCCCGGATTCGAGGACCAGATCTGCGGACACGTTCCGGAAGATGAATTCTCCGTAAACGTGACGTTCCCGGAAGACTACCACGCAGAAGAGCTGCGCGGAAAGCCTGCCGAATTCAAATGCAAGCTGCACAAGGTGATGGAGATCGAGCTTCCGGCCCTGGATGACGAATTTGCCAAGGACGTGTCCGAATTCGATACCTATGCCGAATATGAAGCCGACGTCCGTGCCAAACTGCTCAAGCAGCATGAGGATACCGCCCAGCGCTCGTTTGAAAACGAACTGCTGGAAGCCCTGATCGGCAAACTGGTCGCGGATATCCCCGAGGCGATGATCGACACCGAAGCCGAGAACCTGCTCCGCGATTTCGACAACAATCTGCGTATGCAGGGCATGAGCCTTGACCAGTATGTCAAGTACACCAAGATGAGTCTGGATACCATGCGGTCCTATTACCGTCCCCGCGCCGAGAGAAACGTCAAAGTACGCCTGGCTCTCCGTGCCGTCGCCGAGAAGGAATCCCTGGTCGTAACCGAAGAGGAGATCGACGAACGGATTGCCAAACTGGCTGAAGACTACGGAATGGAAAAGGACAAGGTGAAAGATCTGGTCGATCCCAAGGACGTGGAGATGGACGTCAAGATCGACAAGGCCCTGGAAATCGTGAAGTCCTCCGCGGTGGCTCTGGACAAGGCTCCCGAGGAACCCAAGGCCGAAGAGACCAAAGACGGGGAGACCAAAGAAGCCCCCAAGAAAAAGCGCACCACCAAGAAGGCGGCCGCCAAGGAAGAAAAGGCCGAGTGAGAAGGCCACGGAAGATGCCGCTTGTGAACGCGCAAGCGGCGCTTCTTTCAAAAACCAATTTGATAAGGAGACTATCATGCATATCGAAATGCCCAAATCCAGTCTGGTTCCCTACGTGATCGAGCAGACCAGCCGCGGAGAGCGGTCCTATGACATTTTTTCCAGACTGCTCAATGACCGGATCATTTTCCTGTCCGAGGAAGTCAATGACGTGACCGCTTCCCTTGTGGTCGCGCAGATGCTGTTCCTGGAAGCCCAGGATCCGGACAAGGATATCTCATTCTACATCAACAGCCCCGGCGGATCCGTGTCCGCAGGTATGGCCATCTACGACACGATGAACTTCATCAAATGCGACGTGTCCACGATCTGCATCGGCATGGCCGCCAGCATGGGCGCATTCCTGCTCTCGTCCGGCGCAAAGGGCAAGCGGCTGGCCCTGCCCAATAGCGAGATCATGATCCATCAGCCTCTGGGCGGTGCCCAGGGACAGGCCACGGACATTCAGATCCAGGCCAACCAGATCCTGAAGATCAAGAGCAAACTGAATTCGATCCTGGCCCAGAACACCGGAAAGGATCTGGAAACCATCGCACGCGATACGGAGCGGGACAACTATATGACCGCGGACGAAGCCTGCGCATACGGTCTGATCGACAAGGTCATCGCCAAGAGATCCTGAGACCGGTTCCCTCCCGTTTCCGGGATCTCTCCCAATTTTGAAAAGAGGATAATCCATAATGCCAGACAGTAAACACAACAACCGGATCGTCCGCAAGTGTTCCTTCTGCGAACGGACGGAGGACGAGGTCAACTTTCTCATTCCGAATCAGTCCGGATCCGCGTACATCTGCGACGACTGCCTTGAGGCCGGTCATGAGATCGTCCAGGAGGCCATCCGGGCCGCCGACGCCGGCAAGGACCGGAAAGCCGTGGCCGAGATCCGCAAGGGACTCAAGAAGCCGAAAGAGATCAAGGAGATCCTGGACCAGTACGTGATCGGACAGGAACAGGCGAAAGTTGCGCTCAGCGTAGCCGTGTACAATCACTATAAGAGACTGCTCCATACCCGCGGAAAGAATGAGGACTCCAAAAAGAAAGCCTCCCCGGAGGTCGAGATCCAGAAAAGCAACGTCCTTCTGCTCGGACCGACCGGCGTGGGCAAGACCTATCTGGCACGCACCCTGGCCCAGATTCTGAACGTACCGTTTGCCATCGCGGATGCGACGACGCTGACCCAGGCCGGCTATGTCGGAGAGGACGTCGAAAATATCCTTTTGCGTCTGATCCAGGCGGCGGATTTCGATATTGAAAAAGCCGAGACCGGTATCATCTATATCGACGAGATCGACAAGATCTCCCGTAAAAGTGAGAATCCTTCCATTACCCGTGACGTGTCCGGCGAAGGCGTACAGCAGGCCCTTCTGAAAATTCTGGAGGGCACGCTGGCCAATGTGCCGCCCAACGGAGGTCGCAAGCATCCGGAGGCCAGAGCCCTGCAGATCCGGACGGACAACATCCTGTTTATCTGCGGAGGCGCCTTTGACGGTCTGGACCAGATCATCGAGCAGCGCCGCGGTAATTCCCAGATCGGATTCAGCGGAACCGTGATGAAGAAGCAGGAGAAGAAGGACATCGGTCTGTTTGAAGGCGTGGAACCCCATGATATCGTCAAGTACGGACTGATTCCGGAACTCGTCGGACGTCTTCCGGTACTGGTGACCCTGGACGATCTGGATACCGAAGCGCTCGTCCGCATTCTCAAGGAACCGAAGAACGCGCTGACCAGACAGTACCAGGACCTGTTCAGCTTCGACGGAATCAAACTCTCTTTTGACGATGACGCCCTGCAGGAGATCGCCAAGATGGCGATCGAAAGAAATATCGGCGCCCGCGGACTCCGGTCCATCATGGAGAATCTCCTGATCGGTCCGATGTTCGACTGCCCGTCCGTGCCCGGTATCGAGGAGATCCGCATTACCCTGCCCTACGTAAAGGGCGAAATCGATAAGCCGGTCATCATTCAGAGAACCGAATTATAATAACCAAAACCCAAAAGGCTGCTCAAGATCCCGGGCGGATCGGCAGCCTTTCGCTTTTTCATTGGGAGGTAAACAGCCATGTGGGACGATCCGTTTTTCAAGGGCAAGGTGGCCGTCGTGACCGGAGGGGCACACGGAATCGGTAAATGTATAGCCGAAGAGTTCCGGAAGGCGGGCGCCGAGGTCGCCGTGATCGACGTCCGTCCGGGGCCTCATACCGTCGGGGATATAGGCGACAAGGAGGCACTGGAACGGTTCGTGAAGGACGTGACCGGCCGTTACGGCCGGATCGATTATCTGATCCACAATGCGCCCCCGCTTTGCAGAGGTATTGAGAACTGCTCCTATGAGGAGTTCCAGTACGCTCTTGCCGTCGGGGTCACCGCCCCGTTCTATCTCTCCAAACTCTTTGCCCCGTTTTTCAATCCGGGCGGTTCGATCGTCAACATATCGTCGTCCCGGGACCGTATGAGCCAGAAGCAGACCGAGAGCTATACGGCGGCAAAGGGCGGAATCTCGGCACTCACGCATGCAATGGCGGTCAGCTTTTCCGGACGCATCCGCGTCAATTCCGTATCGCCCGGATGGATCGATACGGAGTACCGGGAATATGAAGGACCGGATGCCGTGCAGCATCCGGCCGGAAGGGTCGGAAACCCGAAGGATATTGCAGACCTGGTGCTCTTCCTTTGCTCGGACAGGGCCGGGTTCATCACCGGTGAAAACATCTGCGTAGACGGGGGGATGACCCGGCTGATGATCTATCACGGAGACTATGGCTGGAAATTGGACGAAACGCCAGATTCCTAATTCCGACCGCACCCGGATCCCATACAAAAAAGCCTCAGCTTTCGAGCCGGGGCTTTTTCGAACGTGTTTTTTTCGGGGGACGTTACCGACGCGCATCCTTAAAATTCGGCAAGCCGCTCAGGACGGAAAGCAGGCGG
>JAFYHA010000040.1 GCA_017539425.1 Clostridia bacterium | reverse complement strand
GGATATTTGAAAATATTCAGGACTTCTCTTACTTAACCAAGTCCGTAACTGTTTGTAAATTCACAGATCTGAACCGATCGGCCAAACGCAGAAAAAGAATTGTTACCAAGCCAAAGGCTCAAAACCATAAAGTATTTCCCGTAACAGGGAGTAGTGGGTGTGTGTCCACCCCGTGTTTGCTAACTCAACACGAAGCTCGTGACTTCAATCATGAGTAGTTCACATTCTCCCGCACGCGTCAAGTCAAGGCAAAGACGGGAAAACGCGGGCCGTGTCAGTGGCGATCTTTCCGGGATTTCACAAGAAGTACGCTCCCGAGGCCGAGCAGGCCGCACACAAGCGCGCCGCCTGCGCTCAGGACGGATCCGCATCCGCGTTTTCCGGAGGGCGCAGTCTCGGGAGTACCGGTTTCGACTCCGGTTTCAGAAGGCTGGCCCGTTTCTTCAGGGATCTCCTGATACAGTCTTTCCAGACTCTGGCGGTTGACGGGATCGTAGGCTCCGTCCGGGTCAAGGGAGGCATCCTTGTGGGTAAACGAATTGTCGTACAGGGCCTTCATCCGGTCCAGACCGGTCAGGGTGCGGACCAGATAGTCCGCGTTCCCGATCAGGGTCTCCCTGTCCAGCTTTCCGGCGATGAACCCGTCGGTCAGGATGCTGAGCGAACCGTAGGGCATCTTGAGGTTATTGCCCGCACCCAGTTCCTTGACCTCGTTGGAGTTGTTGAACCAGTCGGACATGATCAGTCCGTCGTAGCCCCACTCGCCGCGCAGGATGCCGGTGAGCAGGTCGGCGTTTTCCGAGGTCTCCACGGTATTGATCAGGTTGTACGAGGTCATGACCGCAGCGGGGCGGGCCGCCTCGATCGCGATCCGGAAGCCCTCCAGGTAGATCTCGCGAAGGGCGCGCTCGGAAACGATTGCGTTGTTGCTGTCCCGGTGCGCCTCCTGGTTGTTCATGGCGAAATGCTTGAGCGTGCAGGCCACGCCCTGCTCCTCGGCGCCCAGGACCATGCCGGAGACCATCCGGCCGGTCAGGAGCGGGTCCTCGGAGAAGTACTCGAAATTGCGTCCGCACAGGGGATCGCGGTGGATGTTTATCGCCGGGGCCAGCCAGAAATCCACTCCGGCCGCATAGGCGTAGGCGCCGTTGCAAAGTCCGATCCGGTAGCTGAGATCCGTGTTCCAGGAGCAGGCCACCGTGGTCGAGACGGGGAACCAGGTTCCTCCCGCGCGCACGCCGGCGGGACCGTCCGAGACATGGATCGCCGGGATCCCGTAGTCGCCGAGGTCCCCGATGATCGAACTCTCGCCCCGGCCCTGTACGAGCTGCATGAGGTCGGTAGCGGGCATCTGCTCCAGGAAATCCCGGACGTTCCGGGTGTCCGGATTCCGGACCACCGCAGAAAACTTCAGGATCTTGCCGACTTCGGGCTTCTCCTTGTCGATCAGGACGGCGGAAGGTCCGCCGGGCAGGCAGGTAAAGGTGAAATAGTCCAGGTTGCCGCATCCGGAGGGACTCAGGGTCAGGGTGCTCCGTCCCGCGGGCAGGGTCAGGACGCCCGCCTGGAATTCGCCGGGCTTGTCCCATCCGCCCGTTCCGGACACGCCCAGCACGATGTTGGGCATGGCCGTGCCGTTTACGGATACGCCCAGCGTGTTCTGGCCTCCGTCGTTTCCGACGCAGGTGCCCACGCTCAAAAGATAATCCGAGGCCGTGTCGCAGTAGATCTCATAGGTGATGGTGCCGGGCAGATGCAGATTTTCCAGATAGCCGCCCGGGTTTTTGGAAAGGGAGGAATTGGTGGTGGACAGGTAGTGCTCCGCCTCGATCCGGCTGACCGCGGCCGCGTAGATCTTGTTGGGCGACGTGACGCCGGAGAGATCCGCCTTGGCTGAATCCGGGACTTCCGGTCCGACGAACCGGAGGTAGTCCAGGTTGCCGGCGCTGCTCAGTTCGATCCGGAGTTCATGGTCGCCCTCCTCCAGCTCCAGGGTCCCGCAGGGAAAGATCTGGTAGGTTTCCCAGGATGCGGTCTTTCCGATATCCGCTACGAACTCCGGACGGTATTCGTCATCGATATACAGACGGACCCCGGTCTTCGTCGCACTGTCGCCCTTGGCCGCGCAGACGTAGACCTCATAGTCTCCGTCCTCTTCCACCTCGATGCGATACGTCAGGGTACCGCCGTTGTGCGTGTTGTGCAGGGCACCTCCGGATACGGCCAGTGTGTCGTTCCCGGACGCGGTGAGATAGTCCTCCAGTTCGAGCCTGGTGCCTCCCTTTACGGAGATGAAGGTGACGGCCTTGTCTTCCTGATCCTGCGGCAGGCGGGTCTCCATCGTTTCATAGGTGCCGTCGGCCTGAAGACGGCGGGTCAGCTGGGACACACCCGTGCAGCGTGCGGACAGCCGTTTCACCACGGTGTCCTCTCCGACATGGAAGGAACCGATCCTTTGGAGATCTTCCGAGGACTTCCCGAGGTAGACGGGATAGTCTCCGTCCTCCAGCACGTAGCAGGACTTGTACTGTCCCTCTGCAATCCGTCCGGTATCGTCATATCCGGCCAGGTCCGACGGGGACAGGGTCAGATAGGAAATGCAGCTCTCCCCGGGTCCTAAAAGAGGGGTCTTGACGAAGTCGACCAGCTCCACTGCGGCATAGTCCATATCCGTGCTGTCCGGATGGCCGCCGTACAGCTGGAGCACGTCCTTGCCGGCTACGGAACCGGTATTGGTGGTCGTCACGGCATAGATATACGTTCCGTCCGTGGTCTGATGCTCCTCCACCGTGTGGGAGAAAGTGGTATAGGACAGCCCGTACCCGAACGGATAGAGCACGGCGTAGGAGGCTTCCGGAACGGTTTCGAAATACCGGTATCCGACGTAGATGTCTTCTTCATAGTATGTGTTCACCTGCCCGAAGTTGCGGGACGAGGGATAGGCGTCATAGGAATCGGCGAACGTGTCCGAAAGGCGTCCGGAGGGGGAGATCCGGCCGAGCAGGAGGCCCGGCAGACAGTCCGCGCCGTACTGGCCGGGCATGCCGATGAGCAGAAGCGCGTCCGCCCGGGTGGCGCTGTCCGTGGCCCAGGAGAGGTCGGTGACGCCGCACAGGTTG
>JAFYHA010000039.1 GCA_017539425.1 Clostridia bacterium | reverse complement strand
CTTTCGGAGATGTGCAGACCTGTTTTGGAAAGTTGACATTATGGAGCACAAACTTGTTACATAGGTCTTCAAAGCCTGTGCTCACGAACATTTGAGCCATCCGAAAACTTCGGTTCCGGGATGGAAAGCAATTTGCAGATTGAAAAAGCGGAGAGGCCGATCGTCCTTGTGGCACAAGGGCTTTCAGCCTCTCTTTCTTTTGAAAAAGTGCGTAATGTCTGAGCGGGTTCAAAAGGCTATTTCAAAGCATTCAATCCGTCTATGATACCGTTCAGCTCGTCCAGCCTCTCCTCGATACGGTCCTTATAGGACGCATACAGAGAGGCTATGTCGGAATTGCCTGAGGTCGTGTGACGCAGTACGGCTTCGGCGAATCCCTCCAGATCGTAGATCAGACCGGCATCATAGACGCGGGTATCGAAGACGATCTTGAGCATTTCCTTGGACTGTTCGTCACGGACGGAACGGCCTGTGATGATCACATTGTAGAACAGGGGATAGACGGAGTAGTAGGATTCTGCCGACAGGGCTTCCAGGGCCACGCTGATGGCTTCCGTATCCGGTGCGCTCAGGGGAACGCCGAGAATGGAGTCATGGTGCGGGGATACTTCGCTGTAGAAACTGGTCTGATCCTCTGTGAATTTCGGGATCGGGAGAACACCATAGTTGGACTCCATGTCCCGGTAGGCGTTGACACCCTTGACACCGCTCGGCAGGAACAGGCACTTGTCGGCACGGAACATATCCGTGGCTATCGGTTTCAGCCATCCGTTATGGAAGAACGGTGCATACATCAGGTCTTCGTAGATCGTCTGGACGGTCAGGATGGATTCGGGAGAACCGAAGGTATACTCATAATGACCATGGCCGTCCTGCGACATAAACCGGAAACCGGCGCCGTTGAACAGGAAGTGGATCGGGTCATCTCCGCAGAACATGCCCAGGATATCCTCTTCGCCGTTGCTCACACCGTCGTCGTTCAGGTCGGTGCTGACGTCTTCGCAGATCCCGATCATTTCCTCAAACGTCCACCGGTCGTCCTTGACTTTCTGATACAGGTCGCCTACCGCCCACTCATAGTTTTCCGCGACGGTCGCGTTATACATCACCATCGAGGTTGCGGACTTATCCAGGAGCAGCATATCCGATGCGGCAAACTGGTGGACGTTGCCAAGGGCGAGTGAATCCAGGGAGTCCCGGTTCCACCAGGGGTTCGTGGTGTCGGTGTAGAGAAGGGAATCCAGGTCGTAGAAAAAGCCCTGGGTGTAGATTTCAGACAGCCCTACGGAGCGCTGGACGATCAGGTCGTAGGCCGGATCACTGGTATTGACGAGCTTGTCGATCATCTTACCCATTGAAATGGTATAGACATATTCGACAGAGAAGGTCATCCCGAAACGTTCCGTGACGGTAGCGTTCCGGTCAAGTACGGCGTCATTCATCGTGTCGCCGTTGTCGATTCCGCCCACGTCGATCTCTTCCCACGGGATCCAGGCGGAGTCCACGGTCCAGTGCATCACATGGATCTCACGGTCATAGGTCTTGTCCGGGAGATCCGGCTCCAGCCTTGTCTCACTTTCCGCAGGCGCGTCTGTCGTGCCCGCTTCGGAAGGCTTTTCGGATTCGACCGGCCCGGTCTCCGGTTCGGAACCGCAGGCCGTAAAGCAGGACAGGACCAGGCAGGCGGCCAGTAATACAAGCCAGAAAGAACGGGTTTTCATATTGTTCTCCTTATCATATGGATCAGTTCCGGCGCTTGCCGCGGCGAACCGCGACAGATCCGCCGGCTGCGGTCAGGACGAGACAGAGAACCGTGGCGGGAACACTGCCTGCACAGCCTTTGGATTTGGGTTTGTCCGTTTCGGACGGTTCCGTCTGAGGAGCCGCAGTACTCTTTTCGGTTTCGGCCTGTGTTTCTTCTGCCGTTCCGGCCTGTGTCTCATCTACGGGTTCAGGCTGGGTCTCGGCCGGCTCGGTCTCCGCAGGTTTGCCCCATCCTTCGGGCAACTCTTCAACCAGATAGATCGAGCCCAGAGCGGATTCCGTTCCGTTCGAGCATCCGTAGGCATAGAGCAGGGAAGCGTTTCCGGTATAGTCGGCGTCGCTGATCGAGTAGCCGCAGGTCCCGGACGCGGCTTCGGAGGCAGAGTGGTTGATGTCCAGGTAGAATACGTTCCAGCCCTCCTTCATATCCGAGGCGCGGATCACATACTGGCGGCGTGCCTGGGACAGGGCACCGTTACCGAGATCGATGAACAGGGAATCGTATGCGGCCGGATCCTTCACATAGAAGTTGACCAGCGCATACTTGGCCGCATTCAGGTCTATCGTGGGATTGTAGATGACGGTAGTGTACAATCCGGTCCCGACGGGGAACGTTCCTTCGCGGAAGTAGGCGCCCCTTGTCCCGTCGCCGTATCCGTTCTTTGTGTCATCGTAATACGCCCGGGCACCGTCATGGTAGGATTCGTTCGGGCTGTCCGCATTCAGGATATAGACCGTGTCGGAATCAAAGTCGAGGTGGTTGACCGTGAAGGTCGCGCCCATGGCGGATTCTTCGCCGCCGTAGGATCCCCACAGCCTCATGAACCGGACGTGTGCGATGTCGAACGTGTCGTCGTTCTTAGTGTATCCGACGGTCCCTCTCTGAGCCCAGGCCACGTCATTCTGCAAATCGATGAAAATGATATTCCAGCCGTCATGATAGGAGTAGGTGGAAGGTACGACGTATTCGCGTTCCATATCGTCCATCGGACCGGAAGTCAGTTCGAAATAGAGGTTGCCGATCTCCTTTGCGCTGTCCGCATAAAAGTAGATCGCAACGAATCGGGATGAAGACAGGTCCAGACCGTCTCCGGGATAGACCATGACAGACCAGAGATCGTTCTGGATAATGCCTTCCCGGAAGTAGGCACCGCGTGTTTCGTCTCCGTACTCGTTGAAGTCCGCCACATACAGGGAGCGAGCGTAGTCATGGTAGGATTCGTTCGGATCGGTGCATTCGAGCAGGTAGATCGTGTCGTCCGCGTCTCCTGCCGCAAAGACGGTCAGGGGAAGAGAAAGGAGCGCCGTACAGGTGGCTACGGCCAGAAGCAGCAATACAGTTTTCTTCAGCATATTGACATCCTCCGTTCAAGTCTGCGGATCCTCCGGTGTATCCGGATGGGTCAGTTTCAGTATAGACCTTTTTTTATGTTCAGAATAGTTTATAGTATCCCGGTTTATGGTAAAATCGTCACAAAAGTCATACGATATTACAAAAAGTGCGCGGAGGAGCCAAGCTCCGGTCCGCGCAAGGAATAGATCCTGACAAACCGTAACACGTAACGGTCAGGTTCCAAAGACGACGTCCGCGTCCTGCGACGCGTTGTTGACGTGTTCCGCATTGTAGATCGAGTAAGCCGAACCGGTTGCAGTGAACCGTTCGCCGGATGTGAGGGAGGTGTTGAGAATGAACAGGGAACTGTTTGTGAAGCTGAACTGGTGGTCGGTCAGAGCGTCCGATCCGGTATTGACGACGACGGTATCGACTGCATTCTCAAAGTCGATGAGGGAACGGGAACCGTACGAGAAGCAGTTCACGACCGTCTGGCCGGTGCCTTTCCCGATCGTGAGGTAACGGGTGTTCCGGCCGGCCTCCTTCTGGAAGTAGTTGGCGTGCATCCGGGTGACTGTCGTGGATACGGCGTCGTTGATGAAAATGACCGTTCCGCCGTTGTTCAGACAGTTGGTGACAAGTCCCCGGTCCCCGGAGAGTTCCGCGACGCTCTGTATGCATCCGCTGAACAGGCTTTCAATGAAATAGTCATCGCAGTCCTCAAAACGGATGCCGTAGTTTGCGCCGGAAATGCAGAGATTCGTCGCCCAGACGCCGGAGGCATTTCCGTAGAGGGCAGTCTTATAGAACCGGTAGGTCCCGTCCCTGTCCAGGGATGAAATGTTGTCCGCATACAGGAAATAGATCCCTGAAATGCCGGCATTCCTTCCTTCGAGTGAGACCAGCGCTCCGCCTGTGACCGGTTCGTCAGATGCCGGCGAAGCACATTTGAATACCGTACCGTGTCCCGCCGTACGCTGCGCGCTTCCGGCTGCCCCGAGCAGGGAGGTGTTGGCCGGGACGACCAGTCCGTTCGAGATCTCGTAGGTCCCCGCACAGACGTAGACGACACCGCCGCCGGCCTGTCCGACTTCATCCAGGGCCGCCTGGATGCCGGCTTCGCCGGTCTCCGGTTCCACATACCGGAACGCGTTTCCGGTGGATCTCGTGATCCGGTCAGTGTCAATTTCAAAGGCGCTCAGATCCAGAGCCTCGCCCAGATTGCTGTAGAGCACCTTGCCTTCCGTGGGACCGTCCAGGGTCGAGGAAGCCAGCTTGATGTAACCGCCTTGCTTGACGCCGTTGATTGTGATCTCGGAGGACAGGTTGCGTATGGAGTATTCGGTCCCGCTGACGGAACATTTCGAGAATATGTGACCGCTGGCCCAGTCAATGGCGCTTTTTGGGGCAACTCCGCCGTATGAACTCTTGAAGGTGCCTTCTTGGGCGTATATGCCGCAGGTGCATTCCGAGATCCCGACGTTGTACCAGACTCCCGAACTCATATACCGGGTCGGTTCGGCGGAAAAGAAGATCCCGTAGGCAAAGCCTTTTAAGACGATATCCTTGAACTCCTGGATCTCGACGTCGTGGATGAGAAGCCCGCAGGACCCGTTGGACAGGGACCAGTTCCGTATGGCATCCCGGGATGCGGTCCCGGCCTGCTTCAGGGTGCAGTCTGCCCAGTAGTCCGGGGTAAAGGTGACGCCGTCGAACGAACCGACGTCCGCGGTCGACATATTCTCCACACCCGTCATGAGACAGGTCCCCTTGACGTTGAACAGTTTCGGGGTCTCGCCCTCATCGATGTAGATCCCGCGGTAGGAGTTGAGAAACGTGACGTCCTGGACCGTATGGACCTTTCCTTTGCTCAGGTAGATCGTGAAGGGATAGGGCTTGACGTCCTCGATAGCCTGATTGGGGTAGAGGAATGTGATTCCACGGATGCCGGAACAGACGTTTAAGGAGAACAGTCCGGTCCCGGTCCGGTTTTCCGACTTCACGTCCGCCAGGATGACGGTCCCGTAGTCCTGCCCAAGGTCCGGATCCCCGTAGTCGCCCCTTAGGGTGACGAGCGTGGGAATGGAGATGGATTTCGTGACACGGTATACGCCTGCAGGCATCCATACGGTACCTCCGCCCAGGACGGAGGCAGCGGTCAAGGCAAGCTTGATGGCCTGTGTCGAATCCTTTTCACCGGTCGGGTCGGCGCCGAAGTCCAGTACGTCCGCGACCGCGACCACGGTGTCCGGTGTCTCGAACCGGGTCTCAATGACGCGGGGGAGGATGTTCGGGTCTTTTTGCGTACCCGGCCCCGGATCTTGCGTTTCCGTTTCGGCAGGGACGGATTCGGTTCCGGAAGGTTCCGTGCCGGCGGATGTCTCAGGTTCTGTTTCGGGACCCTGGTCCGGGGATCCGCATGCGCACAGGCCCATCAGAAGGGCCGCGAGAAGCAGGACCGGAAGTATGTGGATGGAAAAAGTTCTTTTCATAAGCATTCCTTATTGCAGAGCCGCGATCTGCCCGTCCTCGAGCGCGACGTCCAGTATCCGGACGTCGGTCAGTTCGCCGACAAAGCCGCTGTTGTTCAGAATCTCCCATCCGTTCCCGGCCGGAACGATGGCACCGCCCAGCGTGAACGGGTGATCCGGGTTTTCAGGATGCAGGTCGGCCACGGTCATCTCCTTCACCAGATCCCGATTGTGGAAGACGGCCACGCGTCCGGTGTCCGCATTGACGGTGAATGTGATCTGGGTCCAGCACAGGGCGATGAAGTGAGGCGCGTTGACGATGTTCAGATGGAACTCGTCCTTCTTGTCCCAGATGCTCATGAATTCATTGGCCGCGACGAGCGTGTCGTTCTCGCTGCACATGACCCAGCCGGTCCGGGACGTAAACCCGCCTTTGTCTAAGATCGTCTTGTAGTTGCGCTTCATCTCACGGGTCCCATCCGCCCCGTAGGCCGGCATGTGCGAACGGTAGGAAACCGTGAAATTGTGAAGGGAATCAAAGGCGGATCCGACTCCCGGGTCCCGTGTCAGGAAGGTGACCCCGTCGAAATACAGGGCTTTCTTGCCTTTTGCTGCAGGCACGATCCGGCAGGCCTCGGGACAGACGGTATAGGCGCCGTCGATCCGGGTGTAGTACGTCAGATCATTGCCCGAACCGCTGAAGTCCCGGCCGGGCGAGGACGGGTCTTCGAAGGTATAGAGTCCCACGGTGTGGGCCTTGACATAGTCCAGATCCCCGGGATTGGCCGGGGGCGGGTCCTGCTTCGGAGTCACGGTGACGAGACAGGAGGACTTGACCCGGCCTATGGAGGCGATGAGTCTGGCTTTTCCGGGCTTGAGCGCCAGGATCTGCCCCCTGGAGTCCACCGAGACGGTCTCTGGATCCGAAGAGGTCCAGGCGAGTTCGCGGCGGTCCGAATGATCCACGGGGAGAACGTTCCATACGATGCGGCACTCCTCGTTTTCGGCCAGGGTGACCGACTTGTGCCGGAGCTCGATGCGTTCCACGGGGCGGTAGACGTATTCCGACCAGTAGGCGATGCGCTCCCGGAACGGGACCACCGGATAGTCGTCCAGCCCGGCCGGGGAAAGATACCAGAAGCAGACCGTGTCGTACGAGACCTTGCTCTCCTCCAGATACTTCTCGATCGTGACCTCGATCTCGTTTTGGAAGGGAATGGAGTCCACGTGATGAAGACGGAGATCGACCTTGTGGCCCGCACCGTAGAACCCACCGTCCTGACGGATCTGGGCATGATAGGGACGTTGGAACATGATGGGTTTTCCCCAGCAGAATCCGAAATAGTCCTCACTGCCGGTCCCGAACCAGGAAGGGTACTTTTCGCCGTCGACGAAGATCTTTTCGTCGCCTTCGCCCCACCAGCCGAAGTCCTCGCGCTCGTAGGCATGGAAACTGACGCCAAGATACCGGCCCCGGCCGGACGTCCTGAGCCACGTGTGGTCCGGAAAACGGTCCGGACGCAGGACCGGATGCATGTTCCGGCTCCACTTGGCATGGAAGCGGCCATAGTCCCCGATGGGACGGGAAAGGGAAGCGGTTTCCACGGCGAACCGGAAGTCGATGTCGGCTTCGGTTTCGTTATGCAGTTCAATTCTGGCACCGTCGGCATAGGGCATCAGGAACCGGGAGAGAAAATGTCCGTCTTCCGTTAGCGTCAG
>JAFYHA010000038.1 GCA_017539425.1 Clostridia bacterium | reverse complement strand
GCAAGATGGCGTACTGATCTTTCGAAAGATTTTTGATTTGTTGTTTTACAGTCAGATACATCGATTATTTCCTCCTTTCCGTGAATTGATGTTTCCATCACTGAAAGTATAGCACCGTATATGTACCAAAAACGGGACTTGTGGAAAAATGTTTGAATTTTTTACAAAAAGGAGGAGGCATTCATCCCACCACTTGCAGAAGTGGGGGTCTTCTGCCTTGATTTAGATAAAACAAGGATCCTCAAGTCAATTGTGCGAAGAGATCGTCGGAAAGGTGTGGGAACAACAACTTCCCAGCCAAGACCTTGCCGAGTTTCAAAAAGAGCATTCTATCACCCGAATCTCACACCAAAGCGATGGCGACGGACTGATTGTAAGATACCTTTCAGAGCAACCGGCTTCCGCTCTGTCTGTTCCGGTTACTCCGGAATTGGAGGATGTATACTTCTTGCTGATGGGCTTGGAAAGTGATGATGAAAAGGAGGGGGGTAAGGATGGGCCTTGACCAGTTTATGGATTATTTGACAAACAAGTACAATCCTTATGCTTGGCCTGAAGAACGGATAGGGCTCTTGGAAGGAAGAATCATATATGCTCTGAATGACTTGTTGTCGTTACAAAGAGACGATGTCCTGCCTTCTGTTCGCCGGCTGTGCTTGGTAGCCAAAGTCTCAAGAAACACTTTTTACTCCCGTTATAATATGGTAGAAGATGTTTGCGTTTTGCTGTTTAATCATTTGCTGGAATTCGACAAACACATCTTACAGTTTTTGATTTCCCCGGAAGAGCATGATAAAAATCAGCTCATAAACATATTCGCTCGAGAAATCGGGTTGGCGAGACATATTTTGCGAGTAGAGAGATACCTTTCTACCCATGCACCGGTTAGTTTTGACAACTTGCTAAAAATGTTTTGCGAAAAAACGAATCACTCCGGAAAAGACAGAATTGTGATCATAAGATATATGGCTCTCATTAAGGGGTTGTATTATCTGTTTGAAGATTCTTTTGCCAAAAGGATCGATGCCGACTCCTCGGACGAACTGTTAGAGAAAGAGGCCCAAACCATGGTTGCATACTTTTTTGGAACATAGGATCAGGCTCGCAGAGTTCTGACAATATAACCATCGGGCGGCAAGCCTTTGCCGGCTGGTCAGATGCCTTGGATCCGAGAAGGATTAGAATCAAGTGATTGGATGCCGGAGTGAACGCATTAAGAATCCGGCAAGATTTATCTGCAAGCGAAAAATGGGGCTTGACGAACCGTCTGCTTTGACTGTATAATGAGTTTAGACGTTCTGCAACCGGCGGATCATATGGAATCAACCATAGGGAAGCAGAAGGTAATATTTGTCGACCGCCTGGGCAGATTCGATTTATCGAAACTGCTTTTTTTATTTTTTTGAGGAGGAAACGGCTATGCCACAGGACACAAACGGAACCCGTACGTACGCATGCTATGAGCTGGCGGAGGTGCTCGGCCAGAATCGCTATCCGGGGCGGGGCATCCTGATCGGAAAGACCGAGGATGGAAAGAAGGCCCAGATCGTCTACTTCATTATGGGAAGAAGCGCCAACAGCCAGAACCGCAGGTTCGTCAGGGGCGAGGGACTGGAAATCGTCATCGTACCGATCGACTACTCGATCGTGAAGAATCCGGAGCTGATCATCTATTCTCCGGTCAAGGCGCTCGAGAACAGCCTGATCGTCACAAACGGGAACCAGACCGACACGATCTATGACGCGATGAAAGCCGGCAAGGACATGCGGGAAGGCCTGAAGAGCCGCTGCTTTGAACCGGACGGACCGAACTGGACGCCTCGCATCAGCAGTGTGTCCACGTTTGAAAACGGTTCGTTCACCTATTCCATGAGCATTCTGAAAAGCGCGGATCCTGACGGCGGAGCATGCAACCGGATGACCTTTGACTATGAACCGGTTTCCGGTATCATGCACTTTATCCACACCTATGCCTATGACGGGAACCCGCTTCCGACATTTGCCGGGGAACCGGAACGCGTCCGGACCGAGAAAGCTGCATCTGCAGAAGAACTGGCCCTCCGTGTCTGGAATGCGCTGGACAGCGAATACCGGATCTCGGTTTACACCCGGATCGTGGATCTTGAGACAGGCAAGTCTGACGATTGCATCCTGAACCAGGGTGTGAAGGAGAACTGATATGGAGTCGAACAGACAGCAGTATATCTCCCCGCTTTCCACCCGTTATGCCAGCCCGGAAATGCAGTTCATCTTTTCGGAAACGTTCAAGTTCCGCACCTGGCGCAGGCTCTGGATTGCATTGGCCCGGGGTGAGCAGAGACTGGGTCTGCCGATCACGGATGAGCAGATTGCGGAAATGGAAGCGGCCAAGGACGACATTAACTTTGAGGTCGCGGAAGCCCGCGAAAAGCTGGTTCGTCATGACGTCATGTCCCATGTCTATGCCTACGGGCAGCAGTGTCCGAAAGCCGAACCGATCATCCATCTGGGTGCCACGTCCTGCTATGTCGGGGACAACACCGACGTCATCATACTTAGGGAGGCCTCATCCATCATCCTGCAGAAGGCCGCCCAGGTGCTGTCCAATCTCAGGTCGTTCGCGCTCAGATACAAGGACATGCCCTGTATGGCCTACACACATCTGCAGCCGGCTCAGCTGACCACCGTGGGGAAACGGGCGACGCTCTGGATGTATGAACTGTCCATGGACGTGGAAGAACTGGCCGACCGTGTCGGCAAGCTGAAACTGCTGGGATCCAAAGGAACTACCGGAACGCAGGCTTCCTTCATGGAACTGTTCGGCGGCGACGAGGACAAGGTCAAAGAGCTGGAAAAGTTTATCGCCGATGAGACCGGATTCTCCGGTTGCGTGCCCGTGTCCGGGCAGACCTATTCCCGCAAGGTGGACGCAGGATTTCTGGCCACGTTGTCCGGAATCGCCCAAAGCGCATACAAATTCGCAAACGACCTCAGAATTCTCCAGTCCTTTGAGGAAATGGAAGAGCCGTTTGAAAAGAACCAGATCGGCTCGTCCGCAATGCCGTACAAACGGAACCCGATGCGCAGCGAACGGATCTGCGCTCTGGCCCGGTACGTGATCGTGGATAGCCTGAACCCGGGATTGACGGCCAGCACCCAGTGGTTTGAAAGGACTCTGGATGACAGCGCAAATAAGCGGATCTCCGTAGCGGAGGCGTTTCTGGCGGTCGATGCGATCCTGAACATTTATATGAATATCACGGAGGACCTTGTGGTTTACGACCGAGTGGTCCACAGGCGCGTGATGGAGAAACTGCCGTTCATGGCTACCGAAAACATCATGATGCAGGCGGTCAAGCGCGGCGGAGACCGCCAGGAGCTTCACGAGAAACTCAGGGTGCATTCGCACGCCGCCGCGCACCGGGTAAAAGCGGAAGACGGCGTGAACGATCTGGTTGACCGGATCGCCGGAGATCCGGCGTTCGGTATGAGCCGGGAGGAGATCCTCAAGGTGCTCAGACCAGAGCTGTACATCGGAAGATGTCCGTCTCAGGTGGAAGAGTTCATTGCAGAGATCATTGATCCGATGCTAAAGAGATTTCACAAAGAAACGATCAAAGCGGATCTGAAAGTTTGATAATAGGAGGATAGATAATATGAACCAGTTTGAATTGAAATACGGGTGCAATCCCAACCAGAAGCCCGCAAGGATCCTGATGGCCGACGGATCCGACCTGCCCGTTGAAATCTGCAACGGTCGTCCGGGATATATCAATTTCCTGGATGCCCTGAATTCCTGGCAGCTGGTCAAGGAACTGAAGGAGGCGACCGGCATGCCCTCCGCCACGTCCTTCAAGCACGTGTCGCCGACGTCCGCCGCCGTGGGCCTTCCGCTTCCGGAAACCCTGAAGAAGGCGTGCTTTGTGGATGGGATCGAAGGGCTGGACGATTCTCCTCTGGCCTGCGCCTATGCCCGTGCACGCGGCACCGACCGCCAGTCCTCCTTCGGCGACTGGATCGCCCTGTCTGATGTCTGCGACGTGACTACGGCAAAACTCATCCAGCATGAGGTGTCCGACGGGATCATCGCGCCGGGCTATACCGACGAAGCGCTGGAAATCCTGAAATCCAAACGCAAAGGCGGATACAACATCGTCAAGATCGATCCGGACTATGTGCCGGATCCGGTTGAACGCAAGCAGGTCTACGGTGTGACCTTCGAGCAGGGAAGAAACAACTTCAAGATCGACGAAGCGTTGCTGAACAACATCGTGACCAAGAGAAAGGATCTTCCCGAGTCCGCCAAGCGCGACCTGATCGTGGCGTTGATCACCCTGAAATATACGCAGTCCAACTCCGTCTGCTATGCCGTGGACGGACAGGCCATCGGCGTAGGCGCCGGACAGCAGTCCAGAATCTACTGCACGCGGCTGGCGGGCAGCAAGGCCGACATCTGGCATCTGCGTCAGCACGAAAAGGTCCTGAACCTTCCGTTCCTGCCCACACTGGGCCGTCCGGACCGCGACAATGTGATCGACGTGTATATCTCTGAAGATGATGAGGACGTGCTCGGAGATGACGTATGGCAGAAATACTTCACGCGCCGTCCGGAACCGTTTACCCGCGAGGAGCAGAAGGCATATCTGTCCAAGATCACGGGTGTTTCCGTCGGCTCGGACGCGTTCTTCCCGTTTGACGACAACATCGAACGTGCCCGCCGCAGCGGTGCGACCTACATTGCGCAGCCCGGCGGATCCATCCGCGACGACCTGGTCATCGAATGCTGCGATAAGTACAATATGGTCATGGCCTTTACGGGCATGAGACTGTTCCACCATTGATCCGGAGGGGGATAATTATGAAAACAGATATCGAAATCGCTCAGTCTGTAGAAATGCAGCCGATCCAGAACATAGCCAAGAAGGCCGGGATCCCGGATCAGTATCTGGAAGCGTACGGACGGTACAAGGCCAAGGTCGACCTGTCCCTGCTCAAAGATCTTCCCGAGCGCAAGAGCAAACTGATCCTGGTCACGGCCATCACACCGACGCCGGCCGGAGAAGGCAAGACCACAACGACCATCGGACTCGCGGACGGACTGCAGAGGATCGGAAAGAAAGTCGTGGCGGCCCTTCGGGAACCGTCTTTGGGCCCCGTGTTCGGAGTCAAGGGCGGCGCCGCAGGCGGCGGATATGCGCAGGTCGTGCCGATGGAGGACATCAATCTGCACTTTACCGGAGACTTCCATGCGATCGGAGCTGCCAACAACCTACTGGCGGCAATGCTGGACAACCACATCTATCAGGGGAACAAGCTGAACATCGATCCCCGCAGGATCACCTGGCGCCGCTGCGTGGATATGAACGACCGGCAGCTGCGGTTCGTAACCGACGGTCTGGGCGGGCGCGTGAACGGTGTCCCGCGTGAAGACGGCTACGATATTACGGTGGCTTCCGAGATCATGGCGGTGCTCTGCCTGTCCACCTCGATCACAAACCTGAAAGAGCGGCTGAGCCGTATCGTGGTCGGGTACACCTACGATGAAAAGCCGGTCACGGCAGGCGACCTGAAGGCCGTCGGCGCGATGACCGCACTGCTCAAGGACGCACTCAAACCCAATCTGGTCCAGACTCTGGAAGGCACTCCCACGTTCGTACACGGCGGACCGTTTGCGAACATCGCGCACGGGTGCAACTCGGTTCTGGCGACCCGGATGGCGCTCAGACTGTCGGATTACACGGTCACGGAGGCCGGATTCGGCGCCGATCTCGGAGCTGAGAAATTCCTGGACATCAAGTGCCGCGCTGCGGATCTGCATCCGTCCTGCGTGGTGGTCGTCGCGACCGTGCGAGCGCTGAAGATGCACGGCGGCGTTCCGAAGACCGAACTGGGACAGGAAAACGTGGAAGCGCTTGCCAAAGGACTTGGCAACCTGCGCAGACACGTCAGCAACATGAAGAACGTGTACCGGCTGCCTGTGGTCGTAGCGATCAACCGGTTCCCGACGGATACGAAGGCCGAACTGGATGCCGTCGCCAAAATGAGCGAGGCCCTGGGCGTGCGCACGGTCCTGTCGACGGTCTGGTCGGATGGCGGCGCAGGCGGTGAAGAACTGGCCAAAGCCGTCGTGGAACTGTGCGAGCAGCCGAACGATTTCACGTATTCGTATGAGCTGGACAAACCGATCGAGGACAAGATCCGCGCGGTAGTCCAGAAGATCTACGGCGGGCGGGATATCCAGATCTCCAAAGCCGCCCAGAAGCAGATCGATCAGCTCAAGGCTCTCGGATACGGCGATCTGCCGGTCTGCATGGCCAAGACGCAGTACAGTTTCTCGGATGATCCGACGCTGCTCGGAGCTCCGGAGAACTTCGATGTCCAGATCAAGCAGGTCAAGGTCAGCGCCGGGGCGGGATTCATCGTGGTCCTGACCGGTGAGATCATGACGATGCCGGGTCTTCCTCGCGTTCCCGCGGCCGAGAACATCGACGTGGATGAGGACGGCGTGATCAGCGGACTGTTCTGAAGACAAAAAACAGGGCAATGCCGAACCAAACCGGTATTGCCCTATTTTTTTTGTACAGGTGGTTTCCTGCGGAATCGCCGGATCAGGTCTGACAGACCCGGCGGGGAAGCGAGGACACCGAACGAGCCGCCGGACGGGACGACCGTCCGTGCTTTTTTGTGCGCGGCGACGCTCTGCACGATACCCATCAGGAAGTACATGCCCAGTACGGAGGATCCGCCGTAACTCATGAAAGGCAGCGTAATGCCGACGACGGGGAGGATGGCCAGGCACATACCGAGGTTCTCTATGGTCTGCGCGAAAACGATGGCGGCCGCGCCGATGCAGATGAAAGAACCGTAGTCCTGACGGGTCTCTCTCGACAGAACGACCAGCCGGTACAGAAGGAAGACCTCCGCGCCGATGAGAAGTGTCCCTCCGAAAAAGCCGAATTTCTCACAGAACGTGGCAAAGAAAAAGTCGGTGTGGGCGGCCGCGAGCGTCATATGATAGGTCCCGCCGGTCAGCCCCCTGCCGAAAAAGCCCCCGTTGGCGATGGAGCGGCGGCTCAGAAGGGCCTGCCAGCCCGTTTCATAGGGGTCCAGTTCCGGATTGAATCCGGTCAGGATCCGCCTCTGCTGATACTTGTTCAGCCGGCCCCAGATAAACGGGGCGCTCAGTCCCGCGACCGCAGCGCCTCCCAGCAGATAGAACGGGGAAAGGCCTCCGCACACCAGCATCAGGGCAAACACGGCCAGGAACACCAGCGCAACACCCAGGTCTCCGGACAAAACGATCAGGCCGATGATCAGGCCGCCGTGGATCAGCAGGCTTCCGAAATAGAGAGGATGGTTGATCCGGTCCTTGACGAGCTCCATATGGCCTGCCAGGGTCAGAAGAAACGTGGTCTTGACAAATTCGGACGGCTGGATCGTAAAGTTGACGAAAGGGATCACGAGCCAGCTCTTGTTGGTCTCGCCGTTCTGGGAGGTCCCGAAGACGAGCGTAAAGACCAGGATGCCGGCGGAGAAGAGGATCAGCCACCAGAAACCTTTTTCAACGAGAACGTGGAAATCCAGCTGAGCGAGGAAGACCATCAGGACAAAACCCGCAATCGTCATAGCCAGCTGCATATAAAGACGGGTGAACCCGGTGTATTCGATGGCGCCGGCCAGGGTCAGCAAACTAAAAAAGGAAAGGAGAGACGTTACGACCAGCAGGGGTTTGTCCAGCGGAGCAAACAACCGGCGGATAAAGAGCCAAACCTTTTGCATAAATCTCTCCTTTCCTGTTCAATTGAAAAGACCCGGATCAGTAGGCGACCGCCCACAAGACCATGGACTTAGCAGGCTTGCCGCAGCAGACGCAGGTCGCGCCCAGATTTTCCTGCTGGAACGGGATGCATCTGGAGCCAACTCCGGTCTCGGCCTTGACCTGATCTTCGCAGGCTTCTTCTCCGCACCACATCGCCTTGATGAAGCCGTCGCCGTGTTCTGCACGAACGCTCTTGATCTCGTCCAGGGTGCGGCAGGCATAGGTTTTGCTTTCGCGGTTCTGCAGGGCTTTCTTGTACATCTCGGAACGGACGGTTTCCAGCAGTTCGCCGGCTTTCCCGGCAATGGCGTCCAGCGGAACGGATACCTTCTCCAGATTGTGACGGAACGCGACCATGCACAGACCGGCTTCGCAGTCGCGGGGACCGATCTCTATACGCAGCGGAACGCCTTTCATTTCGTATTCCGCAAACTTCCAGCCCGGAGACTGCTCGGAATCATCCAGTTTGACACGGTATCCGGCGGCGCGAAGCTGTTCGTAGATCTCGGTCGCCTTTTCCAGTACGACCGGACTCTTGTGCATCGCGATCGGAACGACCACGATCTGGATCGGAGCGACGGCCGGAGGCAGGACCAGGCCGTTGTCGTCGCCGTGGGTCATAATGATGCCGCCGATCATACGGGTCGTGCAGCCCCAGGAGGTCTGGAACGGGTAGGCCAGTGTATTGTCCTTGGCCGTGTAGGTGATGTTGAAGGCTCTTGCGAAACCGTCGCCGAAATAGTGGGAGGTTCCGGCCTGCAGGGCTTTTCCGTCATGCATCATCGCCTCGATGGCATAGGTGTCTTCCGCTCCGGCAAATTTGTCGGAAGGCGTCTTTGCGCCGCGGATGACCGGAATGGCCAGATCCTTCTCATGGAAATCGGCATAGACGTTCAGCATGCGCACGGTCTCTTCGCGGGCCTCTTCTTCGGTGGCATGCATCGTATGACCTTCCTGCCACAGGAATTCGCGGCTCCTGAGGAAAGGACGGGTGGTCTTTTCCCAACGGACGACCGAGCACCACTGATTGTACAGTTTGGGGAGGTCGCGGTAGGATTTGATGATGTTGGCGTAGTGCTCGCAGAACAGGGTCTCGGAAGTCGGACGGACGCACAGCCGTTCGGTAAGGGGCTCATTGCCGCCCATGGTCACCCAGGCCACTTCGGGCGCGAACCCTTCCACGTGATCCTTCTCCTTGTTCAGGAGGGATTCAGGGATGAACATCGGCATATAGACGTTTTCGTGGCCGAGTTCCTTGAATCTTGTGTCCAGAAGATGCTGGATGTTTTCCCAGATGGCATAGCCGTAGGGGCGGATGATCATACAGCCCTTCACGGAGGAATAGTCGATGAGTTCCGCTTTCTTGCAGATGTCCGTATACCATTGAGCGAAATCCGTGTTCATAGACGTGATCTGCTCAACCATTTTCTTTTCGTTTGCCATAACAACCTCAATAACGAAAAATAAATTGCTATCTTGAATTATAGCGCCAAATTAGGCGGTTTGTCAATCCGGGGCGGGCAATCGGGACAAAAAAGAAAAGGGAAACGACCGACAAAATGCACAGTTTTTACTCGCTCTGCCAGCCTTTGTGTTGTCAAGACCACGAAAAGACGTGATTTGAAGAAAAAAGAGGAGAAAACACTTGCAAACTGTTGAGGACTTGGGTAAAATGGTATAAGATGTGGCAGTATGTGGAAGCACACCTGCAAAAACGATGAAACTATTTCCTATGGAGGGATTTAAAATGAACGTAAGAGTTGCGATTAATGGATTCGGCCGTATCGGCAGACTGGCTTTCCGTCAGATGTTCAAGGCTGAAGGTTACGAGATCGTTGCGATCAACGACCTGACCAGCCCGGCTATGCTGGCCAACCTGCTGAAGTATGACACCGCTCAGGGTGGTTACTGCGGCAGAATCGGAGAGAATCTGCACACCATTTCTTCCAAAGAACCCGTGTTCGAGGAAGACGGCAAGACCGTGAAGGTCCCCGGCTCCATCACCGTTGACGGCAAGGAGATCACCATTTACGCTATGCCTAAGGCACAGGATCTGCCCTGGGGCAAACTGAAAGTGGACGTG
>JAFYHA010000037.1 GCA_017539425.1 Clostridia bacterium | reverse complement strand
CTTCGTTGATCCCGACCTCGGCACAGGCTTTCGCGATGGCTTCGGCATAGGTCAGATAATGATAGACGATCTCGACCTGAGGTTCGGAAGATTCTGTCTCGGAGGCTTCTTCGGATTCGCTTTCCGTTTCCCCGGGCTCTTCGCTTTCGGTGGGCGCTTCCGTGATCTCGATCTCTTCGTAATAATCCCAGACGTCCGCGCTCTCGCGGTCCTGGAGCCAGAAGGTGTTCCCGGTGCTCCGGAAAATGTTCTCGATAAGCGGGACGACAGCGCTTTCGTCGCTGCCGATCCGGTTAGATCCGTCAAAGAACTGGAATATCTGCTCTTCCGTCAGGAAATTGCGGGGATCCATGCAGTAGGCCATGGCAGCCTCTGATGCCTGGTACCATTTGCCGCTGTCCTTCGGGACCCAGGAATTGGACGCCCAGTTGTAAGCGCCTTCAATATCCGTCGAGTACCAGGCGAGCGTGATGCCCAGATTCGACGTGTTGGTGTAATAGACCAGATTCCGGTTCGGATAGGTCTCCGTATAGTAGGACTGCGCCTTGTTGGGATACATGGCCGAATAGGCCGGGTCTGCCGTGTGGTCGAACAGGCGGGCCCAGGTAAAGCCGGTGTACATGGCCTTGAAAGACCAGTTCGGATGGGCCGCAAGAAGGGCCTTGAGCTGAGAGCGGTAGGTTTCAGGGAAATAGGCATCGATCTGGTCGGTACTTGCGGCGGCAGGCGAATAATTACACTGGCCGGTGGCGTAATAGGAAGACCAGTCGGCGTTGACCTCTGGGGTCTTCACGAACAGGCAGAACACAGCGAGAAGAACCGCCAGCAATGCTGACGCGATGCGGATGATCCGATTGTTGTAAGAACAACGCTTCACGGTCAAAGCCCTTCCGGCTGCCAACCTGGCAGAATCTGGCATAAAATACAAAAAACCGACTGTAAACAGTCGGTTTAGAGTATAGCACAGGGCCCGGGACGGGTCAATATTTTGTGACGAAATTATTACGGTTTATGTAAAATTTTCGTAACATTCCCGCCTTCCCGAACGAATTCCGCCGCATAGGCTTCTGGTGCGGAAAACGCATAGGACACCGCTCCGTTGTCATACAAAAACGCCGCGCAGTCTGTCAGGGCAATGGCCGGAAGTTCAAAAGACCTGGCGATCTCGTCAAAGCGCTCTCTTCCCGGAAGGTTGTAATGCGGACAGAACAGCGCCGGATAGACACCCGTGGACGGACGGATCAGCCGGAAGTTCCATCCCTCTTCATCTTTGTATCGGTCACTGTCGGTGTAGCCGTCCGTGAACCAGCAGATCGCGCCTGCTGACATGCCCGAGAGCACAGCAGAATCTTCTTCAAAGATTTTCTTAAGCTTCCGGTCCAGTCCGTACTCTTCCCAGACCTCCAGCATGTATTCCGTATTGCCCCCGCAGACGTAAATGATATCCGCCCACCGAAGGAGTTCGTCCATCTCCTCTTCGGTGTACGAGGAACGGACGAGCGCGAGTTTTCTCATGACGGTTCCCGGGCAGACGCGCTTAAAGGACTTTTTGCAGCTGGTCTGCGGGTTTGTGGAATCCTTTGCCGCAGTTCCGACGAACAGAATGTTCGGGACAGCCTTCCCCGACATCTCAACGATCTTCCGGACCAGTTCATCCGTTTCTTCAAATGTGCCCCCGCCGATCGCGGCAAATCTGCCCATTTTCTCTCCCCTAAGTCCGTAACACAGACATATCCTCATGAAAACGCCCGGAATATGCTTCCGGGCGTTTCTCACTCATCTCTTCCCGTAGGTCTTGTCGCCCATGGTATCCGCAAACTCTGCGAGGGCTTTTTTCTGCTTCGAATTCAAGAGGGTCGGCGTGACGATCGTCAGGATGACGTAATGATCGCCGCGCTCTTTCGGATTCCGGACGTGCGGTATGCCTTTGCCCCTAAGCCGCTCACATGTCCCGCTCTGGGTGCCGGCCTTGACTTTGTACTCCACCTGGCCGTCCACGGTCTTCACAAGGATCGTTCCGCCCAGCACAGCCGTCGCATAGGAGATCTTTTCCTCCGTGTACACGTCGTAGCCGTCACGTTCAAAATGGTTCGAACTGGAGACGACGACGTCGACCAGAAGGTCTCCGCGCTCTCCGCCGTTCACGCCCGGTTCGCCCTTTCCGGCGACGCGGACCGCCTGTCCGTTGTCGATACCGGCAGGGATATTGACCTGGATGGTCTTGCGGACCGTGTTGTAGCCCGTGTCCCGGCAGTCCGGACATTTTTCCTTGATGATCTTGCCTGAGCCGCCGCATTCCGTACAAGCCCTTACGGTCCTCGTCATGCCGAACAGGGACTGCTGGGTATAGGAGACCTGGCCCGTGCCGCCGCAGGTCGGACATGTTGTTTTCTGCGTGCCGCTCTTTGCCCCGGATCCGCCGCACTTCGGGCACTCTTCCTTATAATTGTAGGTCACGCTCTTGGTGCAGCCCGTGACCATCTCCTCAAAGGAAATGCGAACGGTCTGACGGATGTTCGCCCCCCTTAAGGGTCCGGTGCTTCTGCCGGTCCCGCGGGTAAACCCTGAGAATCCGGAGGATCCTCCGCCGCCGAACAGATCCCCGAACAGGTCGCCCATGCCGCCGAAAATGTCGCT
>JAFYHA010000004.1 GCA_017539425.1 Clostridia bacterium | reverse complement strand
CTACCGGAGTTTCGGCTTCTATATCAACAGCTGGTTCCCGGGCGACACCTGCGGACAGTTCGGCGATCTGTTCTTTGAGAACATCGATCTGAGGCAGGTCAAACCGAATTATGACTATCGTCCGCCGATGTTGTTCAATGTCGGAGGAGAGGTCCGGTCCCTGATCTGTAAGAACATCCGCTCGGTGGATCCCTCTGATAACCGGACGCTGTTCGAACTCGGGCTACCATTCTACAGCACGACGCCGGCCACGATCGACGAATACCAATTTACGGGTGTCTACCCGCATATCGACTATCTTGAGATCGACGGGCTGACCGTCCTGGAACGGGACGAGTCCGCGAAGAATACGTCGCTGGTCTCGGTATACGGGCTTGTGGATACGATGGTCCTGCGCAACGTCAGCGCGATCAAGAAGAACCAGGCGGAAAAGAATTCGTGTCTGGTCGAGCTGTTCAAAAGAGGCGAGATCCGCACGATGCTTATGAGAGACGTTTATCTTGAAGGATATGAGACTGCGATCCGCCGTCCCGAAAAGATAGGATATGTCCAGCGTGACAGCGTCCTGGAACGGTAATCCGCCCTTAGAGAATTTACAGGAAGGTTATAGAAAAGTATGACAGTAAATGAACAGCTGGCCGCCCAGTTCGGACTGCGGGTGGACCAGGTCGAAAAAACCGTGGCATTGATCGATGAAGGGAATACGATCCCGTTTATTTCGCGTTACCGCAAAGAAGTCACCGGAGGCCTGGACGATACGGTCCTGCGCGACCTGAACGACCGTCTTGTGTCCCTGCGCGCACTTGAAAAAAGAAAAGAGGACGTGTTCAACCTGATCTCGGAGCAGGGAAAGATGACACCGGAGCTGGAAAAGGCCATCCGGAACGCAAACACGGTCACTGAGGTGGATGACATCTACCGTCCCTATCGGCCCCACCGCAAGACCCGCGCTTCGGTGGCCATTGAGAAGGGACTGGAACCGCTTGCCGTTCTGATTCTGGAACAGCGCCCGGAGTACGAACCTTCGCTGGAGGAAACCGCCCAGGCGTACGTCAACGAGGAAAAAGGAGTGGCTACGGCAGAGGAGGCACTGCAGGGTGCTCGGGATATTATCGCGGATCAGGTTTCCGACAATGCCGCATACCGTAAAGCCATCCGGGTGATGACGTTTTCCAACGGTATTCTGTCCTCCCGTGCGGCAAAGGACGAGGATTCCGAATATGCCCAGTATTATGAATATGATGAGGCCCTGATCCGGATCCCCGGGCATCGCATTCTGGCCATCAACCGGGGCGAACGGGAAGAGTTCCTGAAGGTCTCCATCAAGATGGATGCCCAGATGGTCCTTGACTATCTTGAAACCAGGGTTGTGACCAATCGGGAGAGCCCGGCCTATTCCCATATCCATGCGGCATTGGCAGACAGTTACGACCGTCTGATCGAACCGTCGATTGAGCGAGAGATCCGGTCCGCGACATTTGACGATGCCTGCGAAGGCGCACTGAAAGTCTTCCGGGACAATCTGCAGCACCTGCTGATGGGTGCTCCCGTTCACGGCAAAGTGGTCCTCGGGTTTGACCCCGGGTATGGCCACGGATGCAAACTGGCCGTTGTGGATCCGACCGGCAAGGTGTTGGACACCGCCGTGATCTATCCGCACAAGCCTCAGGAGCAGACTCAGAAGTCCAGAGATATCCTTTCCAGACTGATCACGAAGTACCATGTGGACGTGGTCGCAATCGGCAACGGGACAGCTTCCCGCGAAAGCGAGATCCTGGTGGCGCAGCTGCTGAAGGATATGCAGTCTCCCTGCAAATACATCATCGTCAGCGAAGCCGGCGCTTCCGTATATTCGGCATCCAAACTGGCTGCGGAAGAGTTCCCGGATTTTGACGTCATGCAGCGCAGCGCGGTATCCATCGCGCGCAGACTGCAGGATCCGCTGGCTGAGCTGGTCAAGATCGAGCCGAAGGCCATCGGCGTGGGTCAGTATCAGCACGATATGAAGGAAGCCAGACTGACGAGCGCCCTGTCCGGTGTCGTCGAGGATTGCGTCAACGCAGTCGGAGTGAACCTCAATACGGCCTCCGGGGCGTTGCTGTCCTACGTGGCCGGCTTCAACGCCACCGCGGCCAAGAACATTGTCAAATACCGTGAGGAACACGGTGCATTCCGTTCCCGCGAAGAGATACTCAAGGTCCCGCGTGTCGGTGACAAACTGTATCAGCAGGGTGCCGGCTTCCTCCGGGTCCCGGAATCCGGGGAGATCCTGGACAATACGGGGATTCATCCGGAGTCCTATGAGGCCACCCGTCTGCTGCTCAAACGGTATAACTATTCCGAAGAGGACGTGCGGAGCGGAAATATCGAGCTGTTGTCGTTCAAGGTTCGCAACCAGGGCACGGCAGAAGTGGCCAAGGCCCTAGGGATCGGAGAACCGACCCTCAATGATATCTTGAAGGAGCTTGAGAAACCCGGACGTGATATCCGCGACAATCTGCCTCCTCCCGAACTGAGAAGCGACGTCCTGGAACTGGAGGATCTCAAGCCCGGGATGGAACTGCGCGGCACCGTGCGGAACGTGGTGGATTTCGGTGCGTTTGTGGATATTGGTGTGCATCAGGACGGACTGGTCCATATCTCACAGATCACAAACCGCTTTATCAAGCATCCCTCAGAAGTCCTGGCGGTAGGCGACATTGTCACGGTCTGGGTACTGGATGTCGATCTGAAGAAGAAGCGGATCGCGTTGACGATGAAGCAGGGCAAGAACGGAAAGACAAAAAATTCATAAATGAAAATTTTGTATCGGCGGCAGGAAGCCGTTTGACTCTGCAACCGTAAAAACGTTGTGTAATATGCACAAACGGAGCAGGCTAATTTCGTTATTTTGAACTCTTTATTTTTTGGGCGAAATTTGCTAAAATTATAGAGCATGTAGAGGTGGGAAACCACTCTTGATATTGAAAATTTACAAGTTTAAGGAGATAAAAGCATGGCAAGTCTATCCTTGAGACACATCTATAAGAAGTATCCGGGTGGTGTTACCGCCGTTTCCGATTTCAACCTGGAGATCAAGGACAAGGAATTCCTGGTTCTGGTCGGCCCTTCCGGCTGCGGCAAAACGACAACGCTTCGTATGATCGCCGGTCTGGAAGAGATCACGGAAGGCGAATTGTTCATCGGCGACACTCTGGTCAACGATGTGGCTCCGAAGGATCGTAAAATCGCAATGGTGTTCCAGAACTACGCGTTGTATCCGCATATGACCGTGTTCGAGAACATGGCGTTCGCACTGAAGCTGAGCAAGACCCCGAAGGCTGAGATCAAACAGCGCGTCGAGGAAGCAGCTCGCATCCTGGACATCTCCCACCTGCTGGAAAGAAAGCCGAAGGCTTTGTCCGGCGGTCAGAAACAGCGTGTGGCTCTGGGCCGTGCTATCGTCCGTAACCCGAAGGTCTTCCTTCTTGACGAACCGTTGTCAAACCTGGACGCTAAACTGCGCGCCACGATGAGAACCGAGCTGACCAAACTGCACAACCGCGTGGAAACCACGTTCGTATACGTTACACATGACCAGGTCGAAGCTATGACTATGGCAACGAGAATCGTCGTTATGAAAGACGGTCTGATCCAGCAGGTCGATACGCCTCAGACACTGTACGATTTCCCGGTGAACCTGTTCGTGGCCGGCTTTATCGGAACACCGCAGATGAACTTCATCAACGGCGCGCTGGAAAAGAAGGGCGAGGACCTGTATTTCAACTTTGAGAACCTGACGATCAAACTGCCTCCGGAAAAGGCTTCCAACGAAGCTCTTCAGGAATATATCGGCAAGGAAGTCATCGTGGGTATCCGTCCGGAATGCATCCATGACGACAATGCCAACCTGGCTTTGTACCCGGATTCCACCATCGAGGCCAACGTCGAAGTGACCGAGCTGATGGGTGCTGAAATTTATCTCTATCTGCATGTGGGCGAAGAGACCAATCTGACGGCACGTGTTCCGAACCATTCCCAGAGCCGTGCCGGCGAGACCATCAAGATCGCGCTGAACACCAACAGACTGCACATCTTCGATAAAGAGACAGAGCGTTGCATCTGCCACTGATCGGATTACAAACGATGACAAAAGCCGGTTCCTGTGGGAATCGGCTTTTGTAAAGGAATGCATATGACGAACGATGAATACTATATGGCCGAAGCGCTCCGGGAGGCAGAACTGGCGGCGCGGAACGGGGACGTTCCGGTCGGCGCTGTCCTCGTGGCCGGTGACCGGATCATCGCAAAAGCGCACAATGAAAAAGAAGCCGGCCGGATGGCAACCGCGCATGCCGAGATCCTGTGTCTGGAACGCGGCTGCGAGCAGATGAAAAACTGGAGGCTGTCCGACTGCACCTTATACGTGACGATGGAGCCCTGTCCGATGTGCGCAGGAGCACTATGGAGTTCCCGGATCGGACGTATCGTGTTCGGGGTCAAGGATCCGGTGGCCGGCGCCTGCGGTACGGTCTGGTCCTTTTCGGATTCGCCGCTTCACTGGAAACCGGAGATGACATCTGGCGTCTGCGCAGATGAGAGCCGTTCGCTTCTTTCTGAATTCTTCCGGGAACGAAGGCAAAAGAAATAGAAAAGCGGAGTCCTTTTTCTTGCATGAAGGGACTCCGTTTTTTGAAACGCCCGGACAAAGCCGGCAATGGGTACGTTTACCGAATGTCAACGTTGATTTTCTTTCCGGAACCGGCGGCGGAAGCCTTCATCAGTGTCCGGATCGCTTTGGCAATCTTGCCGTGCCGTCCGATGACCATACCCATGTCATCCGGATTTACCATCAGGGTGAGGGTGATCGAATCCTCCTCTTCCTCTATGGTGACCATCACATCGTCTGGCGTGTCAACAATAGCTTTGGCAATATTTGCCAGAGTTTGTTTTAAATCTGCCATGACATGATCTCCAATTACTCGATAATGCCGGATTTCTTAAGAAGAGCGCGGGCAGTATCGGTCGGCTGTGCACCGTTATCGAGCCACTTCTTGGCCTTCTCGGCGTCAATTTTCAGTTCGATGGGATCCTTGACAGGATTGTAGAAACCGATCTCTTCAATGAAACGGCCGTCGCGGGGATAGCGGCTGTCAGCAACTACGACGCGATACACGGGCGCCTTTTTGGCACCGACTCTCTTCAGTCTGATTTTGACCATTGTTTATTCCTCCATTTGAGAATATTCTGTATGATTTGAACCGATTATATCGGCAATCTCATCTTTCCGTAGGGACCGTGTTTGCTGTTCCCTGAGTTTCCGAACTGCTTCATCATTTTCTTGATCTGATCGAACTGCTTGAGCAGCCGGTTGATCTCCTCTACCGTGGTGCCGCTTCCCGCGGCGATCCGGCGTTTCCGGGAGGCGTTGAGGATGTCGGGGTTGAAGCGTTCCCGCTTGGTCATGGCCCGGATGATGGCTTCCTGATGAGCCAGTTGTTTTTCGTCGACCTTGGCGTCCTTGAGCTGAGAGGCCTTGACACCCGGGATCATACCGGCCAGCTGTGTCAGGTCACCCATATTCTTCAGTTGCTGGAACTGATCCAGATAATCGTCCAGTGTGAACGTGGATTTGCGGAGCTTTTCTTCCAGTTCGGCGGCTTTCTTTTCGTCAAAAGCCTCCTGTGCCTTTTCGATCAGGGTGAGCACATCGCCCATACCCAGTATCCGGGAGGCCATGCGGTCCGGATAGAAGGGTTCGATCATATCCAGCTTTTCACCGGTGCCCACAAACTTGATTGGTTTCCCGGTGATGTATTTGACCGAAAGAGCTGCGCCGCCCCGGGTGTCTCCGTCCAGTTTGGTCAGGATCACGCCCGTAATATCCAGTTGGTCATTGAACGTCTGAGCCACGTTCACGGCTTCCTGTCCGATCATCGCATCCACGGTGAGAAGGATCTCGGTAGGGTCGACCGCTTTCTTGATTTCCCGGAGTTCCTCCATCAGGACCTCGTCGATCTGCAAACGGCCTGCCGTGTCAATGAAAACCATGTCGAAATCGTTCTTGATTGCGTACTGGACGCCCTCTTTTGCGATCTTGACGGGATTGGTCTTATCTCCCATTTCAAAAACGGGAATGTCCAGCTGTGAGCCGACGACCTGGAGCTGCTTGATGGCAGCGGGCCGGTAAATATCGCAGGCGACGAGCAGCGGATGCTTCCCGGATTTTTTATACATTCCGGCCAGCTTGCCCGCATGCGTGGTTTTTCCTGCGCCTTGCAGACCGACCATCATAATGATCGTCGGAGGTTTGGAAGCGATGGTCAGTTTGGATTGGGAACCGCCCATCAGTGCGATCATCTCTTCGTTTACGATTTTGATGACCTGCTGCGCGGGATTCAGGGATTCCAGGACTTCCGTGCCCACGGCCCGTTCGGATACCGAACGGATGAACTCCTTGACGACCTTGAAACTCACGTCGGCTTCCAAAAGCGCGAGTTTGATCTCCCGCATGCCCTCTTTGACGTCGGCTTCCGAGAGTTTTCCTTTATTTTTGAAACGCCTGAAGGCGTTGCTCAATTTTTCAGTAAGGCTTTGGAATGCCATAGGATCCTCCCGGGGACTATTGTGAGACGAGGTCGGTCAGTTCCCGGAACTGCTCCTGCAGTTCTCGAGAAACGGATTCCTTTTGCAGCTGTTCGCCGATACCGGCCAAAAGCGCCCGGATCTTCTCGTTCCGTTCGTACAGACCGAGTTTGGCCTCATAGGAACGCAGGTCGCTTTCCGCGCTCTTGATCAAATCGTGAGCTCCCTGACGGGTGATGCCCAGCTGATCCGCGATTTCGGAAAGGGACAGATCGTCGTTATAATACATATCCAGTGCGGTCTTGCGCTTTGGAGTGAGTATATCGCCGTAAAAGTCAAGCAGTACGGTGATACGAAGATCTTTTTCAAACATAGACAAATCCTGGTGTAAAGGAATTAGCTTTACATTTATACCACATCCCTGCGGATTTGTCAATGCCTTCGGACAAAAAAGAAATCCGTCCGGGTGTGTCCGGACGGATGGGGCTGGAATATTGATCTGGAAGAACGGGAGCCCTAGGATGCGGTGCCTGCCATTACGGGCTGGATGATCGACGTGATATCGATGTAGCCGCGGACGGATTCTCGTAA
This sequence comes from Clostridia bacterium, assembly GCA_017539425.1. Classification (GTDB taxonomy): domain Bacteria; phylum Bacillota; class Clostridia; order Oscillospirales; family CAG-272; genus RUG14240. The sequence goes on along the minus strand of JAFYHA010000004.1, from coordinate 2,892 downwards.
TCCTTTGTATACAATGAAGAAATGGCCCTGGGTGGCGAATAGCTGTGCGTCCCAGACGATGCCAGGCGTTTCGGCAAATGAAATGCGAAGAAAGAGCGAGACCGCCTTATTATCCTGCTGTTGAATGGAATTGAGAAGAGCCGGCTGTTCCTTTAATGCCTTGTCCCCTTCCAGAGTATCCCGGATCAGGCGAATCAGGGCGTCCGCGTCCAGCTCGGTGACCGGAGGGATGACCAGCAGGGAACCGTAGTCCTGGAAAAACAGGGCGGAATCTTCGCTATCCGCCGTCATATCCGCGACCGCGGGGTTCTGCCAGTACAGGAAGGCAGACGTTACGGTCCCGTCGAAGATCGGGTCGACCGTCACGGTGTCAGCTTTCATGACCATCGGGTAGTATTTGTAATGCGACATATCAAACAGGCGCACGCAGCCGATGTATTGCTGAATATCCGTGTCCTGGATGGCGTAAAACGTATATTTGGCGGAGTTGTTGTTATAGGTTCCCGCCGCATTGTATGCGCAGTGAAGATAGGTCAGATGCGGATCCGCGGCATGGTAATTCTGATAGCAATATGTCCCGTCAAAATTTTCCGGATATACGTAAGTAAAAGGTTTTTTCTCTGTCTCACCGCAGGACGCCAGCAGCATTACGGGCGCGAGCATCACCAGAACGGTAAGAAGAGCGGCAATCGTTTTCCTAAGCATAGCGAATCCCCGTGCAGTTCAACGAAAGATCAGGATTCTTTTTTCACAACGACCAGGACGGTGTTGATGACCCGGCGGATCTTCCCGTCGGACGGAGAGGTGAGCTGCTGCAGCTGACCGTTCTGGTCTTCCACGTACATAATGCTGGAGCCTCCGCCGTCCACGTTGACTGCGTTGGTTGCACCGAGAGTCAGGAACATCACGGCCATGTCCACGAAGGACACGCCGTTGGAGACATTGGCCTGGCGTCCGTCGACTTCGAGGATGTAGAGATTGCCTTCGTCGTCATAGCCTAGCGCCGTGCGCGGATGGGTGACTGTGAACCAGTCCGCCGTACCGTTGCGTACGACTTTCCCTTTTTCCAAAATCATGCCGTTGGCGCCCACGCAGGACCAGATCTTGGTCTTATCCTTGATGCCCGAGGGCGTTCCGCAATAGTAGGAGCCGTCCATCATCATGGCAAAGCAGTGGGGAGTCAGACCGCTGGGATCATAGAGTTTTTCGCCGTTCATATAGGTCAGACCGAGCGGATAGTAGTTGTAGAACTGGTCCCCGTTGACCACGGCTACGACGTCCACGTCCTGGAATCTGGCTTCCACGGCCAGGGCCTGTTCCAGAGGTGCCTGCAGACTGTCCTGCTTGGGCAGCCCGTCCGGCGTACCCAGGAAGAACTCACCCGCGCCCTTCTTGACGATGATGGCATGTGCAATGACGGGTTTGCCGTTGCGGTTCTTGTAGGTCAGCACGGTGTGCGTGATGCCCGGGCGGACCTGTTCGTCCGTGCGGCTCTGGAGTTCGATGCCGTTGAATTCGGCTTCGCTGAAACTGTATACTACGGTAGGTGTATCGCTGATTTTGATGTCCATAGTTTCCTCTGGCGTACCGCTGAGGTACAGGTTGACAAATTTGGTCACGGCTTCGCTCATGCTACTTGTCGGTGCGGTGATGACCACGCTGCCGTTGGCTTTTTCAATTCGGTAGGCAATATCCGCGGCATCACAGACCAGGCGGATGGCCGGGGTGGTGGTGTCGGAATCCGCTTTCGCTACGGGTACCACGTAGCCGGTCCATTCGGCGAGAATCTTGGTGATCTTCTTGGCGGAAGTGGTAGCTTCGCTGCTTCCGCCCGTGTACAGGATCCTGAGATTTGCGGCGTCAATGCCGTTCAGTTTGAGGGAACGGACGGGATAGTTGCCGACCTCAAAAATCTTCTTCAAGCCGACCGGGATCAGGTTGGCCTTGCCCGGGGTGGTTTCGGAATAGCCGAATGCGGCCATACAGAATTCCTGGGCGGCCAAGAGCAGGGAATCCGAATCGAAACCGCCGATGACGATGGTGCGTTGATCCGGAACGGAATACATATAATCCGCGGATCTGAGACCGGCCATCTCGGTCTGGGAGGCCGGACGGTTGGTACTTCCGATCAGAATGACTTTTTCCGAGGGATCAATGGTTGTGCCGGCAGCAAGTTTATCCGAACTGACTTTGAGCGTCAGGCCAAACAGCTTGCTGGCCGCGGATTTGATGTAGTTGGCCGCTTTGGTGGCCGCCAGGGAATCCGCGCTGCGGTAGATCGTAAAGCCGGAATCCATTCTGATCCCGTCTGAAGATGTGGATTCAGACTCGGCATCGGTCTCCGTTCCGGAAGGGACGGTTTCCGGATCCGTTTCGCCGGTCTCGCCCCGGGTCTCCGGGGAACCGGTTTCCGGATCCTCTGCGCCGGTCTCGGTTCTGGCCTCTGTTTCCGGAGTTCCGGCTGGAGTGCTCTGACATCCGGCGAATACGCCAAGCAGCATAGCCAGAAGAAGGAGGACGCAGATGAATCTGAGTGAGAGTATTTTCTGCATACGGTTGTGCCTCACGGTTAAAATGATAGTAAAACCGATTATACCATCCGGCTATGCACGTGTCAAGGGAACAAAGGTTGACATATTACCGCCTTTTCGCTATAATGAATGTATATTTTATATTTAGGAGAACAATCCGTATGGATCCTGACCCGGCCCCGGACAGTACGATGCCTGAAATATGGCCTTTAATTCTGGTTTTCGGACTGCTTGTCCTCATCAGGGCTTATTTTTCCTCCGCGGAAAGCGCGTTTTCGGCGATGAACCGGATCCGCATCAAAGCCGAAGCGGACGAAGGGAAGCGCCGCGCCAAAGCTGCGCTGTTTATTTCAAACAATTT
>JAFYHA010000036.1 GCA_017539425.1 Clostridia bacterium | reverse complement strand
TGGGCTACTCCTTGGATTAATGACCTCACGACGTAGGAGGCCAGGATCATTCCGACCGCGCCGGGGACAAAGGGCGCGGATGCGGGTACCTGTTTTCCGGTCCGCTCATCCGTGATGCCCGGTCCGGCCGGTTCGTCCGACCAGGCGACCGGAACGTTGTGGAGTCCCAGATCCCTGAGTTTCTTGCGGAGAATGCGGGCCATCGGGTCGGTATCGGTCTTGTACAGATCGGTGACGCGGAAACGGGACGGGTCGGTCTTGTTTCCGGCCCCCATGGAGCATACGATCGGCACGCCGGCCGCCTGCGCGTCCCGGATCAGTCCGATCTTGGCGGTCATGGTATCCACCGCGTCGATGATGAAATCATAGGAAGAGAAGGGAGGCAGCCCGGTATCCCGGTCCGGAAGGTAGAACACGGGAAAAACACGGACATGACATTCCGGATAGATGTCCAGGATCCGTTCCTTTGCGGCCTGCGCCTTGTTCTTGCCCAGTGTGCTGTGGGTCGCGACCCACTGCCGGTTGAGATTGGTGATCTCCACGGTGTCCGGATCGATCAGGTCCAGATGCCCGATCCCCGAACGCGCGAGAGCCTCGGCACAGTGTCCGCCGACCCCTCCGACCCCGAACAGGGCGACACGGCTGGCGTGAAGGGCGGACAGACCGTCCTCTCCGAACAGGGGCAGGCTCCGGTCAAACTGGCCGGCCATATCAGAAAATGGGGTAGCCGGCGTTCGTGTGGGCTTCGATCAGTTCGTCACAGAGAGCCACGATCTCGTCGGTGGAAAGCTGGGCGCCCGTATGGGGCTCCATCATCGCCGCCTGGTACAGCGTCCGGCGGTTGCCGGTGTAGGCCGCCTCGACCGTCAGCATCTGCGCGTAGATGTTGGAGGCATTCATGGCCGCCAGCTGAAGGGGAAGGTCTCCCACGTAAGTCGGGGTGATGCCGTTGTTGTCCACAAGGCAGGGCACCTCCACGCAGGCCAGGTCCGGAAGATTGGAGATGCAGCCGTGATTGAGCACGTTTCCACCGATCTTGTAGGGCTTGTTGGTCTTGACGGCTTCCATGATCCGGGAGGCGTATTCCGCGGACCGGTTGTGCTGCACGTTGCCCCCGGCCAGGAGAGCTTCCTTCTGGGCCTGCCAGGCGTTGATCTGGTTGATGCAGCGGCGCGGGTATTCGTCCAGGGGAATATTGAACTTCTCGACCAGGTCGTCCCGTCCGGCCTTCAGGTAGAAGGCGTTGTATTCGGCGTTGTGCTCGCTGCTCTCGGTGCAGTAGTAGCCGAGCTTGTCGATGTAATCGAAGCGGACCATGTCGTGGTGCTTCTGGGTGGCGTTCTTTTCCTTGGCGCGCCGGCGGATCTCGGGATAGAGGTCGTTGCCGTCCTTGTCGTAGATCTCCAGAAGCCAGGCCATATGGTTGATGCCCGCGATCTTGGTGATGCATCCGTCCAGCTTGTCCAGCATGTCCACGCCGCTCAGGATGGCGCCGGGGCAGGCCTGCACGCTGTGGCACAGTCCGACCGTCTTGACGCCGGTGTGCTGGAGCATATAACCGGTCACCATGGCCATCGGATTGGTGTAGTTGAGCAGCCAGGCATCCGGGCAGACCTCCTCGATATCCCGGGCAAAGCCTTTCATCACGTGGATGGTGCGCATTGCGCGCATGATGCCGCCGATGCCCATCGTGTCCGCGATGGTCTGGCGGTAACCGTATTTCTTCGGGATCTCGAAATCGATGATCGTGCACGGGTCATACAGCCCGACCTGGATGGCGTTGACGACAAAATCCGCGCCGCGCAGGGCGTCTTTGCGGTTCTCGACGCCCAGGTACTTATTCACCTTGGCACGGGACTGATTGAGATTCCGGTTCATCGCTTCGATGAGCAGATAGGACTCGTCCAGACGGACGGGATCGATATCGTACAGGGCGATGTCCACGTCCGAGAACTCCGGGGTGAGCATGGTGTCCCCCAGGACGTTCTTGGCGAAAACGGTGCTTCCGGCACCCATGAATGTGACTTTCATAGAAACCCCCAGAAAGAGTAAATTATAGCCCGGTACGGTATGGATCGGTATCGGGCAGAGATGACTTATACGTGTGTAGCCGGAACGTTTTTTAGCATGACTTCACGGAAACGGGCAATGAGATCGTCCGGAATGCCGAGCGCGTTGCGGATGAAATCCAGGACAGACCCGTATTTCTTTTCCACGGCGGCATAGAACGCGTCCAGATAGCGGCGTTCGCAGCGGAGGGCATAGTACGCCCGGCGGGCCAGCTTTCGGTCGAATTTGAACAGAAGGGCCAGGATGTAGTATTTGCGGGAATCGTGATTGGCGTACAGGTTGGTCAGCATGTAATCGTGATAGATGGCGGAACGGGGCACATCCAGGATCTCCAGGAGGATCAGGGCCAGTATGCCGGTACGGTCCTTGCCGGCCGTGCAGTGGAACAGGACCGTCCCTTTTTCGTCGACTGCCCACTCCATGACTTTGCGGACGGCTTCGCCGAACCGGATCTGGGAATTGCGGTCCATGGCTACTTTGGGGTACAGTTCGGTCAGGTCGGGGACCTTGGAACGGAGATCCGCCCGGTTGTCCGCATTTTTGGACAAACTGTGGATGGTGGCGCCGGATTCACGGGTAATGCCCGCGGTCATCGAATCCACGACGGGAATGGACAGGACTTCGGCAAAGGGAACCGGAACGTTCGGCTTCTCTTCGGCTTCCTGGGCCGTGCGCAGGTCCAGGATCAGGTTGACGCCCAGACGGCGGAGATGCTCCAGATCTTTTTCCGTAGCCTTGTTCAGGGAATCGCTGCGCAGGACGCGCCGGTTGTGGATGACCTTTCCGGAGCGGGTGTGGATCCCCGAGAAATCGCGTATATTCTTGATCTTTTTGAAAAACAGGATAGCCATCGGCCTGGATCCTTTCAACTCGGCGGCCGGACTGTGAACCGGGGCCGCAACAGAACTCAAATCTAATGTTGCTAGCATTATATCATAGAAATTGCATTTTTTCAACTTTTACTTTTCCCGTTGACTGAGAAGAAAAAAGGGGATATAATGTAGGCAACAAATTGATTGAAAGGATCAACCAACATGGCAAAAGTTAGTGAATGCCCTTATGCGATGAGCGCTGACGTGCAGCGTCAGATCAAGGTCGCGAAGGGCTGCGATCACGGTCCTGCCCCCCTGCCCGAAGAAGGCAAGTGGATCCAGGCCAAGGAAATCTCGGACATTTCCGCTTATACGCACGGCATCGGATGGTGCGCACCCCAGCAGGGCGCCTGCAAACTGTCCCTGAACGTGAAGAACGGGATCATCGAGGAGGCGCTGGTGGAGACCATCGGCTGCTCCGGCATGACGCACTCCGCGGCTATGGCCGCCGAGATCCTTCCCGGCAAGACCATCCTGGAAGCTCTGAACACCGACCTGGTGTGCGACGCCATCAACACGGCGATGCGCGAACTGTTCCTGCAGATCGTGTACGGCCGTTCCCAGTCCGCGTTCTCGGAAAACGGTCTGGTCATCGGCGCGGGCATGGAGGACCTGGGCAAGGGCTTCCGTTCCATGGTCGGCACGATGTACGGCACCAAGGAGAAGGGCGTACGGTATCTGGAGATGACCGAGGGCTACTGCACCCGTATGGCGCTGGATGCCAACAACGAGGTCATCGGATATGAGTTCGTCTCCCTGGGCAAGATGACCGATTTCATCAAGAAGGGCGACGATGCCAATACGGCCTGGGAGAAGGCCAAGGGCCAGTACGGCCGGGTGG
>JAFYHA010000035.1 GCA_017539425.1 Clostridia bacterium | reverse complement strand
GGATCTCCAGTCGGCAAGCGCCGCATGGAGCGTATGAGGAGGATCGTTATGAAACCGGATTACAAGAACTGGATGCCGAAAGGCATGGTGCTTTCCGCGCTGATCGCGGCCGCGGTATTTCTTCTTTTGTTCGTTGTTTTCGGCCTGACCGGAATCGTGTCCGGCACACTGAAAACCGTTCTGTTCACCGTATTTCTCATCGGGACATGTATCGGCCTTTGCGTGTCGGTCTGGATGGTCCTGATGTACCGGGCGTTTTCCTATCGGGGAAAGAGACAGATGTCCCGCAAAATCATCGAGGGAGTCGCGGGTTATATCCGCATTCCGGAAGGCGGCCGGGGACTGGACGTAGGCTGCGGAAGCGGAGCGCTCGTGATCGCCTGCGCCAAACGCAACCCGAAAGCCTCTTTTGTCGGGATCGACCGGTGGGGGAAGGAATATGCGTCCTATAACAAGCCGCTTTGCGAGGATAACGCCAAGGCGGAGGGCGTCCGCAACGTCACGTTTGCCGCAGGAAATGCGGTGAAACTGGATTTCCCGGACGAATACTTCGATGCCGTGATGAGCAATTACGTATACCACAACATTCCCGGTGACCGCAAGAAATACCTCCTCGAGACTCTGCGCACATTGAAAAAAGGCGGTACGTTCGCCATCCACGACATCTTTTCCAAATCCAAATACGGAGATATGCAGGGGTTTGTCAAGGCGCTTAAGGATGCCGGTTATGAAAGGGTTGAACTGGTTCCCACGACAGACGGTCTGTTTATGAGCCGGTGGGAAGCGACCTGGATGGCTCTGTCCGGTTCGGCAGTTCTGGTGGGCAGAAAATGAAAACGCACATTGAACGGAATACCGTACAGGAGACCCTTGTGATCCCGCTGTACGGACGTAAACTGTGTACGGAACAGTTTCCGGAACTGTTTTCGGACAGGAAGGCCGTTGAGCTGATCGACAGGATAGACTATGATTTTTCAGACCTGGAAAAGAAATCCGGAAGCCTGGCCCACCGGTTCGGCGCACTGGAAGTCGCCATGCGCGAAAACGACCTGATGACCGAGGCCAGGGACTATCTGGAATCGCATCCGGATGCGGCGCTGGTGAATCTGGGCTGCGGACTGGACCAGACGTGCGAGAACTGTGACAACGGAAGATGCCGGATCTACAACGTGGACCTCCCGGATGTGATCGCGGTGAGAGAAGAATTGCTGCCGGGCAACGAACGGATCCGGAACATCGCGGCCGACCTCAACGATGTTTCATGGTTCGACCGGATCGATGCGGAAGGCGGCGCCTGCTTCCTGGCCGCCGGTGTGTTCTACTATTTCAAGAGCACAGAGATCCGAAGCCTGCTTCCGGCTATGGCGAAGCGGTTTCCGGGCGGAAGGCTGGTCTTTGATTCTGCCAACCGGCGCGCCGTGAAGATCATGCTGAAGACCTGGGTGAAGGAGGCGGGGATCACCTCGATCGCCGACTATTTCAGCGTGAACAGCCTGGAGAAGGATATCCTGCCCTGGATGCAGGGAGCCCGGGTCTCCGCCAGAGGCTATATGCTGGGCTACCACGATCTGAAAGTCCCGTCCGTGCCAAGGCTGTTCCGATGGATGGCCAAACTCGGTGACGGCTACATGAAGATGCAGATCATCCGTATGGATTTCGAAGAATAAACAAGAAGGGTAATGAGTATGGGACTGTTCAAGAAGTTTGTGAGTCAGACACGGAAACCTGAGGGATTTCTGGGCAAGATGATGGTCAGCGGCATGAACAGCGGTCATGCCAAACTGGCGGACTGGGGAATGACGCATCTGGAAGGGATCACTCCCGAAAGCATAGCGGAACTGGGCTGCGGGGGCGGACGGAACACCGCCGAACTCCTGAAACGCTATCCGAAAGCCAGGGTCACGGCTTTGGACTATTCCGAACTGTCCGTCGAGAAGGCCAGGGACTACAACCGGGATATGATCTCTTCCGGAAGATGTACAGTCCTGCAGGGAAACGTGGCTGAACTTCCGTTTGAAGACGGTGCTTTCGACCTGGCTACGGCGTTTGAAACGGTCTATTTCTGGCCCGGGATCGAGCATTGCTTTGCCGAGGTCTGCCGGGTGCTCAAGCCGGGCGGGACCTTCATGATCTGCAATGAATCCGACGGCACGGACGATGCGGGCAAGAAGTATGAAAAGATCATAGAGGGTATGCGGTGCTATACCGTTGCGGAACTGACGGACGCACTGACCAAAGCCGGTTTTTCCGAAGTCCTGTCGGACCACTATGACGGCAAGCCCTGGATCATGGTACGGGCAGGGAAGTGAGAAGGATATGGTCTTGACTTTGATCCTGTCACTCGTGTTCATTGCCGCGGTTTTTACTGCACTGGTCGCCATTGTCGCCCTGATCCAGGACAAAAGGCTGATGACGACTGCACCTAAAGACATCCAGGAAGCGGCTGCAACTCACCCGGAACGGTTCCGGGGAGCCCACGCTCTGGGATGGACGATTGGAATTGCATGTCTGCTTCTGATAATAGGAGTGTTCGTATACGGCGGCTATGACGGAGTGAAAAACGGATTCGGCTTCTGGCAGTTTTTCCTGCGGTTTGTCCTGATCCTGTACATATGGAAAGCCTTCGATATCGTCTGCCTGGACTGGCTGTTGCTCACAAAATCGCACTTCTTCCAGCATTTCTATCCGGAGACCGAGGGATGCGCGGGGTACCATCAGTTCGGGTTCAACCGGAAGGGACAAATCCTCCGTCTTGTGATCTTTCCGTTTGTCTCGGCGGCATTGGCCGGGGTTTGCATGCTATTCTAAATCTGGTAAGCGGGTGCTATTTTTTGCATATGCCTGGCTGCTAGCTGAAAAACACATAATTGTACAAAAAGCCGGCACAAACTCAGTGACCTTTGAGTTTGTGCCGGTTGGTTATAAAGAAGATCCACGGTTAAACCCACCCGAGCGGAACGGCTAATTGTCCTCTTCCTGTATGGTTTTACATATCTGTCTAAAGATGGTGCTGAATGAACGCTTTGCCTGTTTGATATCCTCATTGTTCTGCTCAATCTGACCTGACATTTCTTTTGCCTTTTTATTTTCAAGGAGATTGAATATGCCAATGCCTATGAACAACAACGCCCCAATCATGGAAATAATCAGAAGAGGCCAAACTTTGGTGGGGATTAGAAGGCACGTTAATATGAACAACCCACCCCCAACAAACCAAGGCTTTAAGCCTACACTGGCTTTTCGACTTTCAATCTGATTGATTTTTATGGTTTTGCTGTCGTTGTCTTCAAGCTTTTCATTGATCAAGGAAACGGTGCTGTTATACTGGTCCCATATTTTATTGAAATAGTTTAAAGCCTGAGGATGCAACTGCTTTGCATGTGCGATGTTGTTGCCTATAGAGTCGTAGTCTTCATCATAGAAACCTTTGCGCATCTTACAGACCGCCATACCCCACCAACCGCGGTAGTCGCGTGGGTGTTTCTCACTGATTTCCTTATATTTCTCAAACGCCTGGTCGATTTCACCAAGCTGATAAAGTAATGCGTCCGCGTCGGCCACCATTTTTTCAATGTCTTCACCGAAAACATTGATCTGGGCATTTTGGATCGAATACTGGTTGTTGATTTTGTAATTGTTGATTGCCTTCTCAACGATGTAAGGCGTACCGCAAAACGGACAAATGGCGGCGTCTTTTGAACTGTCTATCTGGAGCAAACCACCGCAGTTGGTGCATTGTGCGGGAACGATGGGCATACCGTGATCTCTTTTCCTTTGAATTGCTGCTTACCAGCTCGTTGAAAAATTATAACACGAAAAGATATGAATTTGACAAGTTTTTTCGAAAAATAGTGATTTTGTATCAAAATATAGGGTATAATAATATAGATACATTTTTCTCGAAAGGGAATAGCTATGAGCATTATAAGCAAGATATTCGGTTCCTACAGCCAGCATCAGATCCGCAAGATCAAGAAGATCGCGGACAAGGTGGAAGCACTGGCCGGCACCTATGCCGCCATGAGCGATGAGGAGATGCGGGACAAGACCGAAGAATTCAAGAACCGCCTGGCTCAGGGTGAGACCCTGGATTCCATTCTTCCGGAAGCTTTTGCATTGGTCCGGGAGGCGGATGACCGCGTATTGAAGAAGAGACCTTTCTACGTCCAGATTCTGGGCGGCATCATACTGCACCAGGGACGTATTGCCGAAATGAAGACCGGTGAAGGAAAGACCCTGGTGGCGACGCTTCCGGCCTACCTCAACGCACTGACCGGGAAAGGCGTGCATATCGTCACCGTCAACGACTACCTGGCGACTCGAGACAGCGAGGAGATGGGCAAGGTCTACGGCTTTCTCGGTCTGAACACCGGCCTTATCGTGCAGGGCATGAAGAAGGAAGAGAAGCAGGCCGCCTATGCCGCGGATATCACCTACGGCACGAACAACGAGATCTGCTTCGACTACCTCCGCGACAATATGGAAGTCTATAAGAACGATATGGTCATGCGGGGCATGAATTTCGCCATCGTGGACGAGGTGGACTCCATCCTCATCGACGAGGCGCGCAATCCTCTGATCATCTCCGGACAGGGACGGGAATCCACCGAACTGTACGAACGCGCGGACAGGTGCGTGCGCCACATGCGCAAGAAAGTGGTCAAGGAAAAGGACAACAAGGAAATGGACGATGACATCGACGAGGATTACATCGTGGATGAAAAGGCCAACAACGCGGTACTGACGCCACACGGCGCCAAGACGGTCGAGGAGTTCTTCGGCATCGAGAACATCAACGCCCCCGAGAACAGTGACATCGCCCACCACATCAACCAGGCCATCCGCGCCTACGGATGCATGCACAGGGACCAGGACTACATCGTCAACAAGGACGGCGTCCTGATCGTGGACGCGTTCACCGGACGCATCATGCCCGGCCGCCGCTACTCCAACGGTCTGCACCAGGCCATCGAGGCCAAGGAGGGCGTAAAGGTCCGCAAGGAGAACAACACGCTGGCCACCATCACGTTCCAGAACTATTTCCGCATGTATTCCAAACTGTCCGGTATGACCGGTACGGCCATGACCGAGGACGAGGAATTCCGGGACATCTATTCCCTGGACGTCGTGGAAGTGCCCACGAACAAGCCCATGATCCGCGTGGACCATCCGGACCGCGTGTTCAAGACCCTGGAAGCCAAGTACAATGCCATCGTCGACCAGGTCCGGGAATGCTACGACAAGGGCCAGCCCGTGCTGGTCGGTACGGTCACGATCGAAAGATCCGAGGAACTGTCCGCACGCCTCAAGAAGGCCGGGATCCCGCACAACGTGCTCAATGCGAAATACCATGAGATGGAAGCGCACATCATCGCGCAGGCCGGCCGGTACAAGACCGTGACCATCTCCACCAACATGGCCGGACGCGGAACCGATATCATGCTGGG
>JAFYHA010000034.1 GCA_017539425.1 Clostridia bacterium | reverse complement strand
GGGTTCCCTGCCGTACTCTTCATATATTCCGCCATTCCGTAAATTATTTCCGGAAGAACAGGCGTGTGTGCGGCGTGATCCAGATAGATGCGCGTCATGCGTTCTCCTTCCCGGGCACGGGGCCCGTACAAACCAGATCGTTCCATCGAAAGGAAGACTATACCGATGTTGGATTATTCCCTGTTTCCGGCCGTCACCGTCACGGCCAAAGGCGAAAAGATGCTCCGCGGAGGCCACGTGTGGGTCTACGCGGATGAGGTCGTCCGGATGACGGCCGTACCCGAAGACGGGTCCTTCGTGCGCGTGGAGAACACCTCGGGCCGGTTCCTGGGGACCGGTTTCTACAACGGACACAGCACGATCCGGATCCGGATCGTGTCCAAGAATCTCAACGACACGCTGGACGAGCCTTTCTGGCGCCGGAGGCTCTCCTGGGCCGTACGCTACCGCCGGGACGTTTTGTCCGACGCGGACTTCGACTGCTGCCGGCTGGTCTTCGGCGAAGCGGACCAGTTTCCCGGACTCACGGTGGACCGGTATCACAACGTGCTGGTCCTGGAAGTCCTGTCCAAGGGTATGGCCGACCGCAGGGATCTTCTGGTCCGCCTGCTTCTGGACGTGCTCCGGAACGAGTTCGGACAGACCATCGACACGGTGTATGAGCGCAGCGATTCGCCGCTTCGCGCCCTGGAAGGTCTTCCCTCCGCGTGCGGGTATCTCCCCGGTGAGGGCCTTTTTACCGAAGGACCGGGCACGGCCGGGATCGTAGAGAACGGGATCCGGTATATCGTGGATTTCGTGAACGGGCAGAAGACGGGTTTCTTCCTCGACCAGAAGTACAACCGCCTGTCGGTACGTCCCCTCGCGAAGAACAAGCGCGTGCTGGACGCCTGCACCCACACCGGTTCGTTTGCCCTCAACGCGGCGGCGGGCGGCGCCCGGAGTGTGACCGCGCTGGACGTGTCCGAAGACGCCCTGGCCATGGCCAAAAGGCACGCCGAACTCAACGGGTTCGCGGACCGGATCTCCTTTGTCCGCGCGGACGTATTCGAGTACCTGGACTCCTGCCTGAAGACCAGAGAAACGCCCTTCGACTTCATCATCCTGGACCCGCCCGCCTTCACCAAGAGCCGGGACACGCTAAAGAACGCGATGAAGGGCTACCTCGAGATCAACGAAAAGGCCATGCGCCTGTTGCCCAGGGGCGGCTATCTCGCCACCTGCTCCTGCTCGCATTTCATGACCGAGACCTATTTCAAGCAGATGCTGCACAACGCCGCCGCGGAAACCAACCGGCAGCTGCGGCAGATCGAGGCCCGCAAGCAGAGTCCGGACCATCCCATCTTATGGAACGTACCCGAGACCGATTATCTCAAATTCTTCCTATTCCAGGTCTTCTAGGCCGGAACGCATCCGAAAGATCCCACCCCGTACCGTTGCGGAGTGGGATCTTTTTCTATCTTCCTTACAGGTTCTTGTCCTCGTAGGGCAGGTCCAGGCGGTTGTCCCCGCCGTGGAGCCTCTTTTCGAAGCGTCCGAACCGGAACACGGCGTGCGCGCTCTGCGGAACGGAGATGTGACAGATCAGGTGCGTGCTGTTCTCCACCCGCCAGTTGACCTTGATCGGGCCTTCCGGCGTGAGTATGGATCCGGAAGCCGCCTCCAGCGCCGACGGGATCTTGGGTGCGATGAGCACGGACGTATACCCGCAGCTGCCCGGATTCTGGCGGATACCCAGGATGTGCCGGTAGATGGACCGTACGCAGCCCCCGAACATGGGATGGTTGTACGAGGAACCCTCCCGGCCGTCCATATACTCCCACAGCGTGCTCTGCTTGCGGTCCTTGAGATACAGGAACGTGCCTTTCTCCCGTCCGGACAGGATGCCGTACGCGGTGTCCGCGGCGCCCATCTGGAAGAGGATGTCGATCAGGCGGTCCGCACCGATGAATCCGCAGTCGAACCACGGATGGGCGGTATAGTGCGCCACCAGGTTTTCAAGCGTCCGGGGATCGTCCGTAAAACCCGCTTCCAGCGCAAAGGCGTTGGCCGCCTTGACGCCTCCGGCGTAATCGCCGGTCCCGGGATCGTAATAGGTCCTGTGCAGGGCTTCCCGGCAGATGCCGATGAGCCTGTCGTCCCGCTCCGCCTCTTCCGTGCAGCCCAGCACCTCGGCCATGCCGCGCAGATGGGTGAGATCGTGGACGAATATGCAGGTGTTGACGAACGGTTCGGGCAGGTTCGGGCCCTCCATGGCCGCCCAGTCCCCAAGGCACCAGCCCTTCGGTTCCTCGCGGGTCACAAGTCCCCCGTCCATGCGCGTCTCGATATAGTCCACCCATTTCCGCATGTGCGGGAAGCAGGTCTCCAGCATCTTGCGTTCGCCGTACTGGCGCCAGAACCGGTAGGAGACCTCGACGATCGCGCCGCCCCAGCCGCACGGCCCGCCTCCGCCGCCCATGAAGGGCGCGGTGTGCCGGACGTGTCCGGTGCGGTCATCCTGGCCGTCCAGGATATCCGTGAGCCACTTGCGGTAGAACTCCTTGCTGTCCAGGAGCAGCATCGCGGCCTCCGCCGTGACCTGTCCGTCCCCGGTATAGCCCAGCCGTTCGCGGTGCGGGCAGTCCGAGGGGACCCCCGCGTGCATATTGGCCAGCTGGGTGGTGGTATAGATGGTGTACAGATAGTCCAACCCCTCGGAACGCGAGTGGAACGTGGACGTGCGGCGGATATCCGCGTGCAGTTCGGAGATCAGCACCTCGCAGTGCTCCCCCTCCACCGAGAAATAGCGGAACGCGTGCCAGACGAACCGGGGCGAGAAGACCCGGGTCGTTCCGTCGCAGATGAACACGTCCTCCTGGATCTGAGGCCGTCCGGAGCCGCACCTATGGGCGCCCCCGGTGGACGTGAAATTCAGGGTTCCGTCCTCGTTCAGCCGTTCGGCATAGCGGATCCGGATGCGTGCCCCGTAGGGTCCGGAGGCATGCACCACCGGGATCCCGCTCAGCGTCTCGCCGGCGTCGAAGACGACGTAGTCCTCATGCCGCGCGGCCACGTCGGGCATCACGGTGCGGACGATGCGGTCCGGAGGGCAGGTCGACAGGGTCAGTTCCCCGTCCGGGCCCCCGACGACCTCCACGGGCCTGTATATTTTGGCCTCGTGCAGTTTGCGCGCGTCCTGGACTTCCCCGATAAACAGCTGGCTGTACACGATATGGCTCAGGTAATAGCTTTCGGAGCCGTCCGAGAGCACGGTCTGCGTCCGGCCTTCACCGGTCATGACGAGGGCATAGCGCGCGAGCAGCCGGTCCCCGTAGGCCATATGGCCCTCCACGACGCGTTCGGTCTGGCGGTACCAGCCGTTGCCTAAGAGGATCCGGATCTCGTTGCTTCCCTCGCGCAAAAGCCCGCGGACGGGATAGGAGCGGTAGTACACCCGGTGATGCGTCCGCACGTCCAGCGGATACAGGAGGTCCGAAAGATCCCTTGAGGAGTAGTCGGACTGGCACGGGACCAGCATTTCGTCCGTGACGCTCTGTCCGTTTATGAAGAGTTGGAAGAACCCGAGTCCCGTGATCTCGATGTCGGCGGTTTCGGGCACCGCGTCCAGGTCGAAGGTGCGGACGATGACCGGCAGTTCCGGTTCGGTCCCGCAGGCGATCCATTTGGCTTTCTCAATCATGGCCTTTCTCCTTGTCCTCCGGGCGGTCCGTAAGGGGCAGAATGTCGAAGATCTGCTCGATGCTGCCC
>JAFYHA010000033.1 GCA_017539425.1 Clostridia bacterium | reverse complement strand
TCGATCTTGATGTTCTCCTTATAGGCGGAACCGGTGCGGACGGCTGCCGTGCAGGGTCGGTTCGCCCGGGCGTCGAAGCCGACCAGGGCGGTCCCGATGCCGTGCGCCCCGTCCACCTGGAGACCGACGTCGCAGTTGAGGATCCAGGTATACGTGATCGAGCCGCTCGTCACGCCGTTGCCGTTGGGATCCTTGTCCAGGTGGATACCTGTGGAAAGGCCTTCCAGGAAGGTCCCGTACAGACCGGTCGCGTCGCCGCGGTACAGGGTGATGCCGGTGCAGTGGCCGAACACGTAGGCTTCCAGCGTTTCCCGTTCGGTTTCACTCATGGGCCGGATGACGTTTTCCGCCCAGTAGCGCGGGGAAACGTGCAGGTTCTCCACCCGGGTGCAGTCATAGGTGTTGTTGAGGACCACGCCTTCTTCCAGGGCGCTGATGTACACGTTCGTGATGGAGGACAGGGAACTGTTGGTGGTCTTGCCCTCGCCGAACGAGATGCCTGTGGTGGCGCCGAGGATCGTGACGTTCTCGACGGTGACCTGGGACACGTCGGTCACGGAGATTGCCGGAGGGGCCGGGACCGGATCGGCGGGATCCCGGTTCGTGAAGAGCAGGGTGAGGTTGCGGAGCCCCGAGGAAGTCTTCATGGTGATGAAGGCCTTGGAGGGATCCGTGCCCTGGGGCGAGTAGTCCGTCAGGATCACGGTCCCGCTGGTCCCGGCGGGTTCGGTCTCGGGATCCACCCAGTCGCCGCACAGTGTGAGCGTCTGGGGCAGATTCAGCCGTCTGGGCAGGTAATAGCGTCCGGCCGGGATATACAGGATGCCTCCGCCCATCGCGGCCACCCGGTTGATGGCCTTCTGGAAGGCGGACGTGTTGTCGGTGACGCCGTCCCCGACCGCGCCGAAATCGGTCACGGAGCCGGCGCAGACGATCAGGTCGTCCGAAGGGTAGTGCTCATCCGGAATGAAGAACTTGCCGTCCGCCGTCGAGTGGTAGGAATCCGGCCTCTCGATCGGGGTGACCGGAGTGGTTCCCTCATCGGTCTCCGCGGAGGTTTCCGCAGAGGTTTCGGACTTGCCGGTGGAAGACCCTTGTTTGGTCTCCTGTTCGTTTCCCGCGCTTCCGCAGGAGGAGAGGATCATCAGGAAAGCCAGAAGGAGAACGGACAGACGAAGAAGGTTGGAATGCAAATCTCTCATGGTTCTTTATCTCTAAGTTCAAAGAATTCGAATTTGGAAACGGCGCCTCCCCATCCCTGGTTGGGGTCCGTGTTCCGCAGGCGGACATACAGGTCGGAGCCGATGCCCAGCGAAGCGGTGGAAACGGTGATGACGGTCTGGTTGGTGCCGGAGGCCCGTGTGGAACTGACCAGACTGTAGTTGGCCACCTCGATCCAGTGCTCTCCGTCTTCCGAGACCTCCAGAATATAGTTGTTGACCACGGAGACCGCCAGCTGCAGGTTTTCGTAGGCGGAAACGTCGAATTTCCACACGATCTCCCAGTCCTTGTCGCAGTAGCGGTTGTTGCCTGTGGCATTGCCGGTGTTCTTTACGATAAAGGGCGCGTCCGTGCCGGAGGCGTTGACGGTATACTCGGCGGCCAGGGTATAGGCGCTGTCCTGTACCCGGTCTTTGGCCTCTCCCCATTCCACGCGGACGGCCGCATGGCTGGTCGGGGTGGAGTATACGCTGACCAGGAGCGAGTGCGTGGCGTCGTCCCAGGCGGATGCGGCCCGTACGGTCGTGTCTCCGTACGTGACCCTGACCGAGGTCGGATACAGTTCCGCGGGGGCCTGAATCCGGATCGGGATCAGGGCGTTTTCCGCGGCATAGATTTCGAAGGAGGTTTCCGCGGCGGTCTGCTTCAGGGAGCCTTCCACGAGGAATCCCCCCGCATAGCACACTTCGGGGGCGTCCCCGGCTCCGTCGATCCGGCGCAGCAGCGCGGACTCGCCCTTGGCGATGACCGGATCGGTCAGGATCTCCAGATCGTCGCTGAAGATGTTGACGTAGCGGCCGGTCAGCCTGACGCTGTCCTTCAGCGCGTACACGGCGGTATAGTTCCCGCGGCGCACGATGAAGTCGTCCGAGGTCCGGTACTCGTAATCCGTGTATTCCAGCGCGGCTTCGACCAGCGTTCGGAGCAGGTTGCCGCCCGTGACCGAGTCGCCGAAATCGTGGGTCGGCAGTCCGACCAGGATCAGGTTGCCCCGTCCGACCGGGGTCTCGAGGCCTACGGTCTTTCCGGAGGCGGTGGTCAGGATGGAGTCGAAGCCTGTCCCTTCGAAGCAGTAGGTGAACGGACCGTGTTCGGTCTTCATCGAAGAGGCGTCGAACGTCTGTCCGTCTCGGCTGTAGTTCAGTTCGCTCTTTTCGTTCAGGGTCTTCGGCGTGATGCCGTTCAGGCCCATATGCATCAGCAGATTGCCGACGGGGGAGCCGCCTTTGCCCTCTTCGTTCCAGTAGGCTTCGGGTATGCCGATATAGGCGTCCGGACCGCCCAGGACCAGCAGGGAACCTCCGGCCTTCACCCAGTCCGCGATGGCTGCGTTGAGTTCCTCATAAAGGGGCTTCTGGTTGTCGTAGGAGACGATGAGTACGCTCACGCCCTTCAGGTCCTCGGGCTTTGTAATCAGTTCCATGGCCTTGGTGCGCATGAGGATGCCGTCATACAGCAGCGGCGCGGATACGCCCCAGAACCCGTCGTACGGATCCAGTCCCCATTCCTTGTTGGTGTCCTGCCAGGTCAGGGAATCCCCGAGCAGATAGGTGATGCCGGGAGTGCCGGCGGTCAGTTCATACGGGGCGCCCGAAATCTCCAGGAGCGCGTTGTGGATGTTGAGCTGTTCGGAACGGTAGGACTGGGAAACGTTCACGAACGAACGGTTCGTCCAGATCAGTTCCCAGTGGTTGATCTCGGGATACATCAGGGAGGCGACCAGCTGATGATGGCAGAGCTGGCGCCAGTAGGCTTCGTTCCTGCCGTTGGAGGTGTCGGACATCGGGTCGCACAGGGCGTACAGGTCCGCGCCGTAGTAGTCCGCCGCGTCCAGATAGGTTCCGTAGTCCAGAAGACCGTTGATGAACGGATCCGTGACCGAGCGGCCTTCATACCGGAACGCGTTCTCCATGGTGTTGGACCAGGTCTGGCCGGTGACGGTCTTGACCAGGCCGGTACCCATCATATGGACGTATCCGTCGAACACGCCCAGTTTGCGGTAGGCCAGAGTGCTGTGCGGGGCAATGTAGAAATTCTCGAAATCCGGATCCTTGGAGTTGAGGTAGCTCCGGTACATCTTGATCGCGTTGGTGTGCGTCCAGACGCTCAGCCGGGCACCCATGAAGGCTGTGCGGGGCTCGGTGTGCGGGTCCTCGAAATCCTCCACGTACTTTTCCTCCCACAGGTTCCGGAAGGCCTTGCAGTACAGACCCTCCCGGAACATTTCGGGTTCCGCGAAACCGATGAACCAGTTTCCGGTCTTGATGTCCGGCGCCAGATAGCGGCGGCTGTTGCTGTCGATCAGGGACTTGACCAGGACCAGGGAGTCCCAGAGTCCGTCCCTCGACCCGTCCGCCCGGGCCTGTACGAGGTCGGTCTTGACCAGGAAGTTTTCATTTTTATTAAAAGAGCCGCTGTGTCCGATGATGGAGTAGCCGGCCGCACGGTAGTCGCCGGCGTACTCGTAATTGACCACGTAGGCGTCCGTGTTGACGTGCATGGCCTGAGAATAGGGACGGTCCACAGAGGCGAACGTGCGAGGGGAAGAGATCTCCATCGCGCCCCTGGACTGCGTGTAGCGGCCGTCTGACGCAACGTCGATTTCCGGGATGTAATCCCCGGAACGTTCGCCCTGGGCGAAGAAATCGCTGCGGTTTCCGAACAGGGGCAGAAACGCGTCGTATTCGCCC
Source organism: Clostridia bacterium (assembly GCA_017539425.1). Lineage (GTDB taxonomy): Bacteria > Bacillota > Clostridia > Oscillospirales > CAG-272 > RUG14240. The sequence goes on along the minus strand of JAFYHA010000033.1, from coordinate 18,825 downwards.
TCGGGATAGACGTATCCGGGCGTGACCGGTTCTTCGGTTTCGGATTCTGCCGGTTTATCGGTATCCTGTTCCGTTGTTTTTGTATCCGTCTCCGGAGGAGTGGTTGAGGAAGAACCGCAGGAACCGAGAAGGACTGCGGACAGGAGAAGCATGGACATGCCGAAAAGGCCGATGGATCTGCGCATAACGAATAATACCTCAGATTAAAAAAGGATGATGGGTTAACGTTTGAAAAGCGGTGCTTGTTCAGCGGGCTCCGGTATCGGAGCGGAGTTCGTCCTCCGCGGTGGCCTGGAAGGCGGAGGCATTGGAGGGCAGAATGATCTGCGGAGTCAGCCGGATCTCACCCGGGGCCCGTTCCCCGTGGAGATAGCGGTAGAGTTCGGCCACGGCCTTCTTGCCCTGACGGAACGGGTCCTGGAAGATGGTGGCCCGGATGAGGCGCCTGGAAAGCAGATTCCTCGTGGTGTCATAGAGATCGGTCGTGACGATATGGGGCAGCCGTTCCGGATCGAATGAATCCAGCAGGCTCAATGATTCGGCCACGCCGGATGATGTGACGTACAGACCGTCAAACGGGTCCTGCGCGTGAAGAATCTCGGACAGCATCGCTCGTGCGGCTTTCGGATCGTCGTAGTGCTCGAAGACCTCGATCCCGGAGAACCGGTCCGGCGCGCTCTGATCCCGGAACCCCTGGAGGTTCTGGTGATGGATGAAGGTGGTGTCGCTTCCGGTGAGGACGGCCACGCGTCCGCCCGGACAGCACAGGTCCAGCATGTCCGCAGCCATGCGTCCCGCCGCGTAACCGTCTGCGGCCACGTGGAGCACACGGTGGGTAAGGGTAATGTCGTTGACGATGGATACGACGGGGATCCCGGAGGCATCCAGCCGTTTCAGGTCATCCCTGAACAGGTCGGAAGTGCCCGAGAAGAACAGGACGGCCGCGGAATACTCTCCGGAACTGAAATCCCGCAGCGCCGAATGCACGATCTCCGGACGGTCCTGGGCGTTGTGATAGACGACGCGCAGGTCCGAGGACAGATTGAATTCGGACAGATCGCCCACGGCGGAGACGATGCCCCGGCCGATCTCGTCCCCGAACAGGCGGACGGGACAGCACAGAAGGATCCCGATCCGAAGGGCCCGGCTGCGCAGTGCCTGCGCGTTCGGGTTGATCTGGTAGTTCATCTGCCTGGCGGTCTCCAGGATCCGGGCCTTGGTTTCCGGACGGATCCGTCCGGTATTGTGAAGGGCACGGTGGATCGTCCCGACGGATACACCGAGTATGCGGGCCAGGTCGTACATGGTACAGCGCTTTTCGGGTTCCACGGGCGGTCCCTCCTTAAAAAATAATCCAATCTATTGTAGCAAAAAAATGGTTCTGTGTCAAGTTTCGGGTGTTTCACACGAAGGCTCTTGACAACAAAAAAGAGGAATGTTACAATAATTGCGTAATCGGTTACGCAATGCGCACTCGAAAACGAATTCCGACGATCGGTTCCGGCTTCCCGCCGGTTACCGGAAAGGATGGAGTATGCTGAAAAAAGGAATTGTGATTCTTCTGATTTTGTCCATGCTGGCGGCTCTTCTGAGTGCCTGCGGCTCGACCTCGGATCCGGGGACCCAGGCCGATACCGAAACCAAGAGCGGGGAACCCGGCTCCAAGGAGACGGACGCGATGGAGACCGATGCCAGACCGGAAGCCAAATTCGAGGTTCCGGACGATCTGGACTACGACAGTGAATTCACCATCCTGACCTGCCCCGGCGAGAATCCGACGACGGATTTCTACTGGGTCCAGTTCGGGGAGTATTCGATCAACGGCGATATCCTCAACGACGCCATCTATGACCGGAACAAGGCCCTCGAGGAGTACCTGGGGATCACGCTGGTTCTCAATACCTCCGGACATCTGACCAACACGACGGCCTATGAGAACGCCGTCACGGCCGGCGATAAGGACGGCACCTGCGACCTGGGCGTATGGATCGACCGTTTTGCCCTGAACGTAGCCCAGAAGGGCATGGTCCTTCCGTTCTCGGAAATGGAAAAGAACTATGTCGACCTGAGCAAGCCCTGGTGGTACCAGTCGGTGAACGAAACGCTCTCCATTGACCACAAACTGTTCTTCGCCGCCGGTTACTTCAACCTGGACCTGTTCGGCAGCATGCAGATGCTGCTGGTGAACCGGAACATCGTGGAGGACAAACAACTTGAGGATCCCTACGATCTGGTGGACAGCCGTGCCTGGACCATGGACATCATGTACAGCATGATGCTGGAAGCCGCCACCGACGTGGACGGCGATGACGCCATGACCGAAGAGGACGTCTGGGGCGCCGTGAAGAACGGATCCATGTGGAACAACAACTACATCTCCGTGAGCGGCGAGAAATTCGTGGCCAAGGACAGCCAGGACATCCCTTATCTGAACATGGAAGGCAACGAGCACCTTCTGGACATCCTGTCCATGCTCGTGGAAGACCTGACGGCGCCGGAAGTGACGATGGAGATCAACAAGGCCAAGATCTACAACAAGGGCCATGTCTATGAGAACATCGTGTCCATGTTCGCGGACGGCCACGCACTGTTCGCGGGCACATCCGCCACCTATATGGGCAATATCCGCAACTCCGAGGTGGATTACGGTATCGTTCCGTTCCCGCCTTATGAAGCGATCGGAAAGAACGAGGAATACAAGAGCTACAACATCGTGGTCATTGCGCACATCGTCCCGACGACCTGCCAGGATCCGGTCCGTACAAGCGCGGTCCTGGAGGCAATGGCCTATTTCTCCTACACGGGCGTTGTACCGCAGTTCGTGGAAAGCGTGTTGCAGCTGAGAAACGTACGCGACGAGAAGAGCGGCGACATCATGCGGATGCTCAACCGGAATATGGACATCGAACTCGGTCAGGCCTACTGGTATGACCAGATCATGGCCGGAACCGTCAGCAAGATCTTCGGCGGCGGCATCAACACCTATGCCTCCACCCTTGCCGAGAACAAGAGCAAGATCGAGCAGGCCATCGAGGCCAGCGTCAAAGTCTTTGAGGAACTGGAAGGCTGATCCGCGTCTTACGCGGAACGGTCCGCCGGGAACCCGGCCCAATTGAACAATCCGGACTGCCTGCCCGCCCTGTGCGGAAACCGGGCAGTCCTTTTTTTGTCGATCGTACAGGAAACTATTGCCAAGCGCCGGATCCGGGAGTACAATGGAACTGTCAGCGGCCTCTGCGGTTTGTTCCCGGCATGCCGCACAACTACATATTCACATCGGGAGGATGCGCTATGGCAACGCACAACCGTAAGATAAGAGGATGGATCCTGCTGCTGTCGGCCGGACTGCTTCTTACCAGTTTTGCCTCCTGTCAGCGAAAGGAGCCGGAACCCACCATGGAAACCACGAAAACGCCGGAGACCAATGAGACGGAAGGCCGGACAGAAGCCCTGTCCGAACAGGAGAAGACCCAGGCCTATGCGGCCAAGAGGAAACTGACCGAACTGCGCTTCGCCTACGCGCTTCTGGAGTCCGACCGCAAGTCGGTGGAACAGGCCAGAACCGCCTACGACGCGCTGAACGGGGATCAGAAGAAGCTGGTCGGTTCCGATCTCGAAAAGAAACTCACAGACTGCGAGAAAGCCCTGGCACGGGGAGAGCCCGCCCTTGTCCGGTCGGTCACCGAGTTCGGGGCCAAAGGCGACGGAGTGACCAACGACCGGGCTGCGATCCAGGCCGCGATTCTTGCCGTATCCGAAGCGGGCGGGGGCCGGGTGGTCCTGGATGCCGGCAAGACCTTCGTCTCGGGCAATCTGCGGATCCTAAGCGGCGTGGAACTGCATTTCGGGGACGGAGCCGTGCTGAAACAGACCGAACGGGACGATGAATTCGTCAATCCGCTCAAGGACTATTCGCCGTTTCCCCTGACGTACGGATACTATATGGAATCCAATATCGAATGGGACGCGGCCGCCTTCTATAACTTTCCTTATATTATGATCAAGGATGCGGAAAACGTGGCCATCACGGGAAAAGGGACCGTCCGGCTGTCTGCCGGGAACAGCCCGAAAGGCCCGATGACCATGCAGGCCATAGGCCTGAATGACGTCGTAGGCTACCGGTTCACGGATTTCAAGGTCGTCGGATACCAGGCCTACTGCATGAAGGCGGTGGCGTGTGAAAACGGACTGTACGCCTATCTGGACATAGACGCTTCCGAGTCACCGAGGGGAGGCACGGACGGTATCGCCCTGAACAATTCGCACAACATCCGCGTGACGAACAACAATCTCCTGACCGGGGACGACGGGATTTACGTTTGTTCCACATACAAGGATCCCCGTGAGGGCCTGTGGTATACGACGGATCATCCCCGCACGCCTTCCCACATCGAGATCGATCATAACCATTGTGAGGTGACCTGGGACGCGACCAAGGCGTTCTGCTTCATCCTGTGGGGATCCCAGAGCCCGGATCTGGTCCGCGTCGAGGTCAGCGACATCTATGTGCATGACAACTACTTCCAGACGATGGGCGCCTGGCCCGGAAACTGGAACCTGGAGACGCACACGTTCGATTTCAACGGTTCCAACAATCCCGCCAAGATGATCCGGATGGAAAACAACGAGATCGGGTCGATCCAGGAGAATTTCTTTGCCGTTCCGGTCAGCGATTTCTACGGATTCGATTCCATGGCGTCCGTGGCCAACGGAGATTTCCAGATGGGCGGGGAACTGTACTGGGTCAGCCGTGTCCCAATCGAAAGCGGGGCATTTGCAGGCTCTGCTGCGGAAGGAACCAACCGCTACGGTGTGATCCGGGACCTGGACAAGGGAGACGCGGCCCTGTACGAAGGGATCCATCTGATGGACAAATCCTACCGGGTCACGGCCAGAGTCCGGAGCAGCGGAGATCCGGTGCGTCTGTTCGTCCGGAACCAGGTCACGCAGGAACTGATCGCATCCCATACCGTCACGGACAGGGAATGGAAGAATGTCTCTCTGGAGTTCAGCGCTCCGCAGGCCGCCAATTACCAGATCGGTATCGAACGGGGCCAGGCGACCGCAGGATTCGGTGAAATCGATGACCTGACGCTCGAGGCTGTCGCCGAGCCCCTCAATACGGTCCTGGTCTCCCAGACTCCGGACAAGACGCTGAACGGAAAGACCGGAGATTACGGTGTCACGTTCGAGACCAAGTTTCCTTGCCGTCTTTCCGCGGTAAGACTGTTCGTCACACCGTCGGATACCGGTATGCATCAGGTGAAGATCCTGGACGGGAAGACCGGGAACCGGATTGGAGGTCCCTATGACTGGACGGTAGCGGAAGGCACGGAAGGCTGGACTGAATTCCTGCTTCCGGAGGCACTGCCCCTGTCCGGAAAGGCATCCTATACCGTAACGGTGTCCGTGGGTCTGGGCGGTGTGATTCCGGTCAGTGAAAAAGCGTTTGAGAACGGCTTGGACAGACCGTATCTCCGAGTGGACCGGACCGGTGGATATGGCCCGCAGGGAAGCACGGAAGACAACTATTTCCGCGATGTGGTCCTGGAGATCCAAGGCGATATGCCCCTTGCGGATCTGCCCTGCACGGCTACACGGTCCACACAGCTCCAGGATGTTCTGGGCCTTCGGTTTACGTCTTCCGAAGACGGGGTAATCCCGCTTGTCCGTATGTTTTGCGTGGAGCAGATGTCCGGAACTCATGTCGTGACTCTCTGGAATTACGAAACCAAAACCCTGATCGCGGGTCCTTATGACTGGGAGATCCAGGCCGGGACCAGCGGGTGGCAGGTATTTGCGCTTCCTGAGCCGGTGGAGATCGAAGCGAATATCACCTATGCTCTCGGCATCTCGGTCGGTTCAAACTGCGTATATGCGGTCGGTGAGGGACAGCTGGACGATTACGTCGATTCGCACTATATCACCGTTCCGCCTGACGGAGCCCTGTATTCTGGAAATGCCAACCTGGGTCTGGCTCATATGCCGGGTAACCCGGCCAACGGGGGAGGAACCAGTGCGAACAACTATATGAGGGATATCGTGTTCATCCCGAACGAATCGTGAAAAACGGGACTGTAGAATCCGGAGGTTTCTGGAGATTACAGTCCCGTTTTCCGGCTTTGCGATCCTAATGATATGAACGGACAGCTGTGGGTCAAACAAATCCTACCGATTCCGGATACCTATGATCATGTTCAAGCTCGTCACGCCCCAAGCTGCTTTCGTATTTTGTAAAAATCGCATAAAACGAATTCGTTTTGTGTAGATATTGACAATATACGAAAAATCTGTTATATTCTTTTGTAGATGGAGGTTGTGCCAAAATGGAATTGAAAAGGAAAATCTATGATGATTTACGGCGATGGAAGGAAAGGGCCGGTCACAAGCCCCTGATCGTTGAGGGACTGAGACAGGTCGGCAAGAGCTACATCGTACAAAAATTTGCAAAGGAAAATTACGATCAGACGATTACATTTGACTTCAGGCACCAAGCAGAACTGAAAAGCATATTCAATGGTAATCTGGATGTGGATACGATCATTCGAAAAGCCCGGCTGTTCTTCCCGGATCAATTGTTTGTTCCAAACCGTACAGTGCTGGTTTTTGAGGAAATCGGTGATTGCCCGATTGCCAGAACGTCACTTAAAAGTTTTGCTCTTGACGGACGCTATGACGTGATGGCCACAGGATCACTGCTCGGTGTAGTCAACTATCGCAAGGCCGCAAAGATCAAAATTCCGACCGGATATGAAGAGCATCTCAAAATGGAAGGCCTGGACTTCGAAGAGTATCTGTGGGCCTGTGGACTGGATGAAACGGCCATAGAAGAGTTGCGGAGCAAGACCAGAGATATTCAGGAACTGGATTCTTTTACGGCCGGGGTATACAAACGGCTGCTGAAGGACTATTGTGTGATCGGCGGATTGCCTGAGGTGGTATCGCGTTTTTTGGACAGCGGGAAGAACTATCTTGAGGCCAGAACCGTATTGACAGGGCTGTTACAGGATTATCGGGCCGACTTTGGACGGTTTGTCGATGAAGAAGGACTCGAGCAGATCGATTACAGGTTGCAAAGCCGCTTGAACATGGTTTTCAATTCCATACCGAAACAGCTCGCCAGAGAACAGGACGTTCGAAAGTTCAAGTTTTCCGAAGTCAGCCGGGGAGGACGTGCCTCAGCCTTCGAAGGTGCTTTCGAATGGCTGGAACAGGCCGGTATGTGCCTTAGATGCTTCAATGTCCATACTCTGGATACCCCTCTGTCCCTGAATGCGGATGAAAACTATTTCAAGGCCTTTTTGGCGGATACGGGGCTGCTGATGGCTATGAATCCCATCATTACCACCCGTGAGTTTCTCAACGACGAATTGGGAGCCAAAAAGGGAGCCATCTATGAGAACCTGGCTGCCGTTCTGATCCATAAGGCAGGATTTCCGCTTTTCTATTTCGCGGACGGCGGGAATCACATTGAAATCGATTTCCTGATAGAGGGTCGGGACGGACTGATCCTGTATGAGGAAAAGTCTACAAACGGGAAAATGGCAGCCTCCCGCAGAGTCATGAAAGGAGAGACCCCGTACCGGGCGACCTGCTGCTACAAAATCATAGAGAACAATTTCGGGCAAGGTGAATTCTTCACGGCTATTCCACAGTTCTGCGCTCCGTTCCTTTTGGAGCAGATCCGGGAGCAGATCCAGAACTTTTCCCAGTAAGTGAAATTTCCTCCGTTTCCTGGCTTGCACAGGTGGGGATAGTTCACAGTATACGATATCATTTACAAAAAGAGGCTGCCGCGCTTTCGCGCGGCAGCCCGTTTTATGGGTTGAAAAAGTTCAACACATCAGAGTGAATCTGAATTAGTCTTCCTTCTTCTTGGCGATCATCACGCCGGCAGCTGCCACAGCAGCCACAACCACGACAGCACCGCTGATCACGACGGAGCCGCAGCCCTTCTTCTTGGGAGCTTCGGTCTCTTTGCCGCCCGGGGTGTTGCTGGTTTCATTACCGCCCGGGGTGTTGCTGGTTTCATCGTCGTTCGGGGTGTTGTTGGTTTCAGGATTGTCCGGGGTGGTTTCGGTTTCCCCAGGAGTGTCCGGACCCTTTTCGTAGTCAGCGATCGCGTTCTTCACCTTGCGCAGGAAGGAACTTTCCTTGAACATGGAGGAGCCGATAGCGGGCAGAGCGTCCGCAGCAGCTTTCGCCGTGTCATAGGCAGTCTTCACAGCATCGATGTTCTCGGCGGTGATGGCACCGGCGGGAACGTCTTTGGCGGAAGCGTCAACACCCAGCAGGGTGCGCAGAGCCAGAACCAGATCCGTAGCCGCATCCACATACGGTTTCACGTCAACTTTGGCCAGAGCTTCGTAGTCGGTGAGACGGAAGTTGTCGAATGCGATGTAGGTCTCTTCGGCGTCGCCCTTGTAGGACTCGGACACGAAGATGTACACACGGATGTAGTTCGCATGGTCAAGCTGCAGGGCAGCATCGGCAGCGGTGGACAGCGGCAGAACCACATGGTTCCACTCACCGACTTTGGGCTCGCCGACGATACCGGACTTGATGGCGCTGATATCCCAGTGATCCTCTTCCTGGTCGCAAGTGCCGCCGGAAGTCAGCTCGATCTGGCTCTTCGGAGCGCCTGCAACGGCGTTCATAACATATTCATCGGAGAAGAATACGTCGAACTCGAATGTATCCATGCCGGTTCCGTCAACTTCGAACAGATCCTTCACCATGAAGGTGTTCAGTTTCTCGTCACCGTCGGCATCCGGGAAGGTGATGTCCACACGGGCACAGGATGTGCCGGTGGAAGGAGTCGGGTTGCTTCTGACAGCATTGGAGCCGTCGGAGCAAGTGAACAGGGAGATGGAGTGAACGGTGTTCTGCATCTCGGCAAGATCTTTGTCCTCATTGGTGATGAGCTGCTTGTGAGTCAGGACAGCCTTGAGATCGTCAACGGCTGCGGAGGTCTTGACGTAGGTGTACTCGAAGTTCGGCAGTTCGGTGTCGATCGTCAGAGTGTACTTGCCGTCAGCCTTGGTGACTTCAGCATAGGTTTCACCGTCGAAGGAGACCTGGATGGTGTCGCCGGCATTACCGGTGAGCCACAGGGCCTTGCTCTCGTACGTGTCCGGAATGGTGAACTTGTACAGAGTGTCGGAGATCTTCAGAGGTGTGTATTCGGTTTCGATGGATCCATCGGAGCCGTCCCACAGACGAACGTTGTCGAATGCGAGTTTGATGCCGTCACCGGCGTTCAGGCCGGTTTCGTTGTAGATACGGAAATAGTTGAAGTTGGCCTTGTTCAGCTCGCCGCCGGTGCGACCGGTCAGTTTCGCAAACGGTATGACCAGAGTGTTCCAACCGTTCTTCCATACCTTGCCTTCGGCCACAAATTCATGCAGGCCGCCGGCCGTGTTGTTCTCTTCAGCGTCGCAGTTGTTGCCGGAAGTTGCTTCGATCGCGAATCTCGTGCCCTTCATCGCTTCCGCGTTGGAGGTGTAGAAATCCAGAACGATGGCTTCCATGTTGGTGACGTCGTAGGACGTAACGCGGGTGTCGGCGCACTTCACGTAGAACACGAAAGCGCCGCCGCCGCCGCCGCAATCACCTTTGATGGTCTTGGTGACGCAACCCTTGCCCTGGGTGTGATCCATATCGTTATCCACAGCCCAGCCGCCGCCGATACCGGCAGTGGAATCGCAGGCCGCAATCACGGTGTTGTGCGGGTCAACAGCTTCGACGACTTCGTAGGTAACCTGAAGATCGGTTGCATACACGCGGCCGCCGTTGCCGTTAGCAGGGTTGGAGTCCTCGACCTTCACGTAGATCGTGTCACCCTTGTCATAGTTGACATATTCGGTGATGTCGAAATATCTCCAGCCGACCTTGAGCATTTCTTTGCCTTCGGGCAGGCTGTAGACTTCGGACCAGTTGGTGTTGTCCATGGAGACGGACAGCTTCAGCTCGGAACCGGTCTTCATGAAGAGCTCGGTGGTGCCGGCGGTAGCCGCATTCTCCACCTTGTACTTCAGGGTGACCCAGCTGGAAGCGTCAGAGTAGTAGAAGTCGCCGTCCTTGTGCTCGCCGATACCATCGGACTTAGCGAACACGTGAGCGTCATTCAGACCCTTGCCGGTCTGGATTTCATAGTTGAATCCATCCTGGAGATCGTTCTGGCCGTCCCAGAAATACATATTGTCGAAGCCAATGGTGAAGCCTTCACCGGCATCGACTGTATCCTGGTTGAACAGACGGAAGACCTTCAGGGCGCTGTAGTCGCAGGCGCCGTCGCCGGCGGTGTTGCGGGCCCAGCCTTCATTCTGGATGTCCAGAACGACTTTGTTCCAGCCGTCTTTCAGCTGGAAGTCAACGAGCTGACCGAGCTTCTGGGTGAAAGAATCTTCGTTCTTGTCCAGGGCTCCGCCGGAGTTCAGCTCCAGGCACCAGACCTTATCTTCCACGGCCGCTGCGTTGGAAACGTAGAGGTCGAAGCAGAAATAACGGTAGTCAGCAACATTGATGGACTGGTCTTCTTCTACATTAGTCGCCTTGTTGAGGAAGAAACGGGGAGCGATGTGACCCGTGGGCTTCTCACCTTCAACGGTGAACGCCACGTAGTTTCTGTCGACATGGTTGATGTCTGCTTCGCCCTCATAGTCCTTCGGAACTCTGTACATCTGAGCGGTGGCCTTTTCCCAGCCGTCGGTGTACATTGAGCAATCGGAAATGACCAGCGGGTCGCCTTCGCTCTTCTCGAAGTACATCTTGTCGATACCGTAGATCACGTCATCCGAGAACGTAGCATTCTCAAAGTTGAACATACGGAACCATCTCCATTTGGTGAGGTCAAAGGTGGCGCCGCTCATCGGGATCTTGATATCGTTCCAGCCGGCCTTCAGGCCGCCGTCAACGAGCTCATTGAGAGTCAGACCTCTTTCCCACTCGTCCTTGTAGTCACTGCTTGTACCAGTGCTGAACTCGATACGGTATGTCATCGGTCCTACGACTGCAGGATCGGAGACATAGTAATGGAGAACCAGATTGGTCGCGCCGGTGATGTCCACAGGTTCGGGGCTGGAGAACGCGGTGACCTGGTAGGAGCCAGGACCGACGTAGTTCTTGGGGTCGCCGTTCTTGTCCGTAGACGCAATCCTGCTGACCACGTAGGAGCCGTCACTGCCTTCGTCGATCTTAAGGTCGCCTACAGGAGCGCTAACGCCCTGCCAACCCTTAAGCGAGTAGTCACAATTGGTGAGAAAAACCTTATGCTTCACGGCAGCGGCGGAAGCGGGAATGCTGGTAAACACCATGCAGGCCAGCAGGCACGCAACGGAGAGCACTAAAGCTAATACTCTTTTCATGTGTTATCCTCCTTAAAAATTTTCTTTGGCGGAAGGACCGCCTCGGAATAGGTTTTAAAATTAATCTTTAGTTTTCCCACGCCCGTATCCAGCGGTCCATGACGGTGGACCCTAGGAAGGCATACGGAAAGCACTTAGATTTAACATCATTTTAATCTAAACGGACTGCATAGTCAATTGATTTTTTACCTTTTCTTTTTATATAAAACATATTTGTGAAAAATCACTTGAAGGGAATGAGATTTTTTGTGCATTCTGACAACAAAAAGCCATACAGGAAAAGACTTTTCCGGCATGGGAGGAAATCCCTCCGAAGAACCGGCTGCGGGACAGATTACCGCGGATCCGGACTCAATTTTCCGTAAAAAAATTACGGAATCGAGCTACACCCGAAAAAGAGGCGCGGAAGAGTTGCTCCCGCGCCTGAAAATTCGGTTTTGTGGGATCAGTACATTCCGCCGCCGCCCATGTTGGCGGCCGCAGCGTTCTGCGCGGCCACGGTGGCCGGATCCGGCTTCTGGTCCGCGACCACGGCTTCGGTGGTCAGGATGGTCGAGGCAACGGATGCCGCGTTCTGCAGCGCGGAACGGGTGACCTTGGTCGGGTCCACGATACCGGAGGAGACCATATCGACGTAGACTTCGTTGTAGGCGTCGAAACCGTAGCCCTTCTTGTTGGAGCGCAGGATCTTGTCGACGACTACACCGCCGTCGAAACCGGCGTTCTCGGCGATCTGCCGGACCGGCTCCTCCAGGGCCTTGATCACGATGTTGACACCGGTCTTCTCGTCGCCTTCCACGGTCTTGAGCAGTTTGCTGACGGCGCCGATGACGTTCAGGTAGGCGGTTCCGCCTCCGGGTACGATGCCTTCCTCAACGGCGGCTTTGGTCGCGTTGAGCGCATCCTCGATGCGGAGCTTCTTTTCCTTCATTTCGGCTTCGGTAGCGGCACCGACCTTGATCACGGCCACGCCGCCGGCCAGTTTGGCCAGACGCTCGGTGAGCTTCTCCTTGTCGAATTCGGACGTGGTGGTCTCGATCGCGGAACGGATCTGGGAGATCCGGTTCTTGATCTCGGCACTGTCTCCGAATCCGCCGACGATGATGGTGTTTTCCTTGTTGACCTTGATCTGTCTGGCATGGCCGAGCTGATCCATAGTGGCATCCTTGAGTTCATAGCCGAGCTCGCTGGTGATGACCTGTCCGCCGGTCAGGATGGCGATATCCTGCAGCATTTCCTTGCGGCGGTCGCCGAATCCCGGTGCCTTGACGGCCACGCAGGTGAATGTGCCGCGCAGTTTGTTCAGGACCAGGGTGGTCAGGGCTTCGCCCTCGACGTCCTCGGCGATGATCAGCAGCTTGCGGCCGGACTGGACGACCTGTTCCAGAAGGGGCAGGATGTCCTGGATGTTGGAGATCTTCTTGTCGGTGATGAGCACGTAGGCGTCGTCCAGAACGGCTTCCATCTTGTCGGTATCCGTAGCCATGTACGGGGACAGGTAGCCGCGGTCGAACTGCATGCCTTCCACGACCTCGGAATAGGTCTCGGCGCTCTTGGATTCCTCGACGGTGATGACGCCGTCCGAGGTGACTTTCTCCATCGCGTCCGCGATCAGCTGGCCGATGACGTCGTCACTGGCGGAAATCGCGCCGACACGGGCGATGTCCGACTTGCCCTTGACCTTCTGGGAGTCGGCCTTGAGCTGCTCGACAGCCGCGTCCACAGCCTTCTTGATGCCCTTGCGGAGCACCATCGGGTTGGCGCCTGCGGTCACGTTCTTCATGCCTTCGCGGACCAGGGCCTGGGCCAGCAGGGTAGCGGTGGTCGTACCGTCGCCGGCTGCGTCGTTGGTCTTGGTGGCGACTTCGCGCAGCAGGGAAGCGCCCATGTTCTCGGCTTCGTCATCCAGTTCGATGTCCTTGGCGATGGTCACGCCGTCGTTGGTGATCAGGGGAGAGCCGTATTTCTTGTCCAGAACCACGTTGCGGCCTTTCGGGCCCAGCGTGATCTTGACGGTGTCAGCCAGTTTGTTGACGCCGCGCATCAGCGCATTGCGCGCTTCGATTCCGTAGAGAATATCCTTTGCCATAATAGTTATGACCTCCGTATAACAGATTCAGATAGAAAGGGAAAGACCGGTTTAGTCTTCCACGACGGCGAGAATGTCCTTTTCGCCGATGATCGTGTATTCCTGACCGTCCAGCTTGACTTCGGTTCCGGAATACTTGGCCGCGATGACCTTGTCGCCGACTTTCAGGGCGACCGGGGTGACGGTGCCGTCATCGTTGGTCTTGCCCGGGCCGATGGCGACCACGGTTGCGAACTGGGGCTTTTCCTGAGCGGCAGCGGTGAGAACGATGCCGGATTTGGTCTTGACTTCTGCTTCGACAGGCTGAATGACGACTCTGTCGGCAAGTGGTTTGATTGTCATAGAAATGACCTCCTTCGATGTGCCCTTTTCAGGGCCGATGATTTAGCACTCAAAAAAGCTGAGTGCCAATTTCTGACTCTATTCTACACCCTTTTTTGGAAAAATCAAGGGTTTTCAGAGAAATTGAGCAAAAATTTTTACTTTTTTTCTGAGCGTTTGCTGAAAAACGTTCGGAAACGCCCGGGCACGGTCATTTGAGACCGATCCGGTCGTAATGGACCGTATAGGTGACGCCTTCACGGCCGGAGATGACGAACCGGGCATTGTGCAGCCGGACCGTATCGCCCATGTCCGGGTTCAGGTTCTTCCGGAACGCGGAAAGCGGGATGGTGATCTGGCTCCAGGTGTCCTCCTTTTCGGACAGCCCGTAGGACTTGAGGGCCGCCAGGGAGAAGGTCGCTTCATATTCGTGTCTGTCCTGGACTTCGTTGAGTTCGATGAACAGACCGTTCAGCGCGGTGTACCTGTCCATCTTAAAATAAAAGGTAAGGGAATCCGAATCGTAGTCCATCGGCAGGTCCAGGTTGGCGATGATGGTGCGGAAGTCCGAGTTGACGCTGGTGCCCGAGCATTTCGCGGAAGACTTTCCGAAGACCTTGTCCTCGGTATCGAATTCGCAGCCGTACCATTCCTGCACGATAAGGCCGTCGAACGCGTCGTACTCGCAGTCCGAGATCAGCCTGCCCTCGAACGCGGGTTCCACGGGAGTCCGGTTCGGGGTATATGTCACGACCCGAAGGTCGTCCAGTTCGAACATGGCGCCGGTCTTGCCTCCGGCGAGGACGCCGAAGTTCACGATGCGCGAGAAATCGAAATCGTCGGGAACGCCGTTGTGGATGTTGAAGGACAGTTCGATCTCATGCCATCCGTTGCCCGTCAGGGTGTGGTTCCAGCAGTAGGCCCTCCCTTTGGTGTCCAGGACCCGGAAAAAGAAGGTGGCCTGATCCGAGTAGACCTTGCTGTCCGAATCGTGGTCGCAGGCGATCAGGGTGACGTCGTCCACGTACAGCCAGAGTTTGAGAGTGGTGGTCCTCCGGTCTGCGACGCTGAACTCGAACGGATAGGTACGGTTGCCGGTACCTTTCTGCCAGAGGGCGGTGCAGAGGTTCTTGTCCTCCTTGAGGACAAACCGGAGCGCGCCCCGTCCCTCACGCATATAGGTGCTGTCTACGCTGACTTCGTAATCCGCACCGAAAGAAGTGTTGGAAAAGTCAGTCGAATCAAAGTCGAAGAGCTGTACGGAACCGGCCTCCGGGTTGTAATCGGAATACATATGCTTGTAGGGGGACCCTACGGTCCGGGCCTGCAGGTTCATTTCGCGGATGGACATATGGATGTTCAGGTCACGCGGAAGCGTGAATTCTCCTTCCTTTGTTTCGGACAGGTAAGTGTCGATAAAGTAATTGAGCGCGAGGAGCGAATTTTCATCGGTGTCTCCCAGGATCAGCAGGTCGTCCCCGTCCACGCGGATCAGGAACTCTCCCTTGCCCAGACCGGCCAGGGCGTCCTTGGTCTTCTGACGCTTGGACGCACCGACCAGGATCTCGGGGATGCCCTCCTGGACGGGCGTGTAGTCGGTCGTGATGCCGAGTGCGGCACCGACCCGGTCGGACAGCATGGTCCGGAACTGCCCGCAGCGTGTGGCCAGGGCGGCGGAACCGGTGTCCGAGCGCAGGATGCGGTGGATCCCGCTGATCGCCAGTACGTTTCCGTCCCCGGCTTGTTCACTTTCGGATGAGGGGACGGAGGTGCCGGCCTCCTGGGCGGATGATTCGCCGGGTGCGGACGGGACCGTCCCGCAGGAAACGGCGAGTACGGCCATCAGGAGCGCAAGCGCAAGAGCGCACAGACGGCGCGAAAAATGGTGCATGGCGTTACCTCATGTCGGAAATGGATTTGGGTCACTCTTCCGTTTCGGGCAGTAACCTTACGATATAGGCCCAGGTGTCCGGATAGGCCTGCTTGTATGCGGAAGTGAGCCTTTCCCGGTTCTCGACCACCTCGCGGACTCCTGAGGATTTCATGATCTTGTGGATGTGGACGGCAAAGGCGTACGGGGTCTCGAACTCCTGCTCGAACCGGTCGTTGAACGCGTTCGGCCCGGCAAACAGGGAATAGGAGCGGCCGTTTTGCGAGGTCACTTCGTAGCCCAGACCCTTGTCATTGCAGAAGACCCGTTCCTGACGGGCTTCTCCGTATTCGAAGGACTCGGTGGTGAAGACCTTGCAGTCCCGGATCCCGTCCGGAGTCCAGATGGTGAACCAGTTGGAGCAGATCAGGATGACCGCGACGGAGAGACCGGCGCTGACGCCGATCGCAATACGGCGGATGCGGCGCATCTTGGCTTTTTCGGATTCCTCTCCGCTTTTGGCGGAAAGAAGTCCGCCCGGCATCGCGAACATGAAGATCGCTTCATACAGGATGAACAGTGCGATGAGAGCCATCGGGTAGGCCGGCATGCTGGCCACATAGGCGACGTCGCCCGTGCGGGCGGACGAGAACAGGGAGGAGAGCGCGCTGATCAGCAGATAGGACAGGATCATGGCGGCCACCACGATCAGCGTGCCGATCACATTATAGCGGAAATCGGTTTTGCGGGTACTGGCCATAGGACGGCCTCACAGGCAGGGATAGTAATTCTGCCCGGCTGCGCAGAGCTTCTTCACGGCCTCTTCGGTCATGGGCTCCGTGATCCGGGAGTCTGTTCCGCCGCTGATGAACCAGGAATACGAAACAAGTGAGGCGTCGCACAGGTCGTCCCGGCTGCCCGCTTTCCAGGTCAGGGCTTCCTGGGACTGGACCGAACCGGACAGGATGTCCGTGATGTCCGCTTCCACGGCCGCGGCCGTGGGGAGTTTTCCGGCTCCTGCACCGTAATAGACCACTTCGCCAAGAACTCCGGTATCTACGGAAACGGCGTTGAACACGTCGTCCACATGGGCCAGAAGGCGGTCATGGCGTACGAAGCACGGACGGACCGAGATGAGCAGGCCTCCGCATTCCCGGCTGGCCGAGCCGATCAGTTTGAGGGTGCCGCCGCATGCGCCGGCGGCCTGGAGGTCCTCCGGGCGGACGTCCCGGATGCCTTTGACCGGAATGTCGTCCGGCTTCACGATCACGCCGAAGGCGAGGGCGGCCAGGATGACGATCTTGCGCGCGGCGTCCAGCCCGTCGACGTCTGCGGTGGGATTGGCTTCCGCGTAGCCCATGGACTGGGCCGCAGACAGGGCATCGGCAAAAGGAGTCCCGTGGATCCGCATCTGGGTCAGGATGTAGTTCGTGGTCCCGTTCAGGATTCCGCGGACGGACCGGACCTCATGCAGGACGGCCTCGTTGATGATCGGACGGAGCACCGGGATGCCGCCTCCCACACTGGCCTCGAACAGATAGCGGACGCCGTTCTGACGGGCGGTCTCCAGGAGCTCCGCACCGAAGTTGGCGACGACTTCCTTGTTGGAGGTCACCACATGCTTGCCGGCTTTCAGGGCCGCCAGTGAGAAATCATAGGCCGGATGGGATCCGCCCATCATCTCGGCGACCAGCTCGATCTCCGGGTCATTAAGGATGATATTGAAATCGTGGACGACACGGTCCCCGAGAGGATGTCCGGGAAACTCGCGCAGGTCCAGGATGTATTTGATGTCCAGGCCGTCGCCCAGATGGCGGGCCAGACGTTCGCGGTCGGTGAGGAGCGCCTCGCCGAGGCCGCTGCCGACCGTTCCAAAGCCCAGGATCGCGATGTTATGCATGTTGGTCACCTCGTAAGATGGAGTCAGGAAACCTGCGGAGCAGGCGACGGATGAGGGCCACGCTCCTTTCGGTTGCCGAATGAACGAATTTGGGAAAGTTTTCGGGGGCCCGGCCGTCCGCTTCATCCGAAATGGAACGGAGGATCAGGCAGGGAATGCCGTGCAGGTAGCAGACCTGTGCGATGGCACCGCCCTCCATGTCGCAAGCGATGGCGCCGAACCGTCCGGTAATGCGGGATTTCATATCCTGTCCGCTCACGAACTGGTCTCCGGTGGCGATCACGCCGGAAACGGTGTGGAACCCCTCCTCTTCCGCCGCAGTCTGTGCTGCGCGGACGAGTTCGGGATCGCAGGGCAGATTCACCAGGCCTATGCCCGAGATCATCCCGACCGGATCTCCCAGGGGGGACGTGTCCATATCGTGCTGGACCGCGGCCGTGGCTATGGCGATGTCCCCAATATGCAGGTCCGGGGACAGGCAGCCGCCCACTCCGCTGTTGAGGATGCAGTCCGGGTGATAGCGGTCGATCATATGCTGGGTACAGATCCCGGCGTGAACCTTTCCGATCCCGCAGGTCGCGATCACGACCTCCCGGCCTTCCAGTTCTCCCCGGCAGTATACCGTGCCCCCGTTCGTTTCGACTGTCGCGTTGCGCAGAAGAGAACGGAGTGCTTCCGTCTCCACCTCCATGGCTCCTATGATTCCGATCATGTGCGGCCTCGCTTCCGGCGGTCCGTTTCGGAACCGCCCAAATATACTCATACATCTTATTACATTTGAAGGAAATTGTCAACAAAGAATGCAGGACGGAAGGAATTTCACCCGATCCGGACACCCGGGAACGTATACCGTACCGGATCGCAGACAACTGAAAAAAGCGGGAACTCAGAAAAATTTACATTTTGTTAATATTTTTTTTTCGAGACTATTTGCTATAATCTAAGATCATGATAAACTGTTAAAGTTATGCTTGCCGGGAACACCCGTGACTTCAGTCATGGGATGAAAGGCAGCCATTTTTTGTCAAACACCTCATTTTCGGAGAGAATCTGTTGACCCCTGTCGGTCAGTTTGGTACAATGAAATCACCAGAAAAATTCTCGAAGAAAGGAGGTATTACGTATATGTATCACGTTGAAAAAATCAACATCAAACCGAAGCATCCGTTGTTTGAGTTCTGCGATACAGCCACTCAAATGACCAAGAATATGTACAACGTCGCAAACTTCTACATCCGGAACACAATGACCGGATTGGCTAAAGAAGCAGGCAAAAGGA
>JAFYHA010000032.1 GCA_017539425.1 Clostridia bacterium | reverse complement strand
GTTTACGGTGAGCAAGGGGACCCAGATGAACAGCCTTCCGGAACGCGGGACGATCATGAGATAGGCGAAATAGGCCATGACCGGATGCAGGGCGCCGCCCACCAGCCGGACCGTCATGAGCTGTTCGCTTTCGGTCGCGCCGGGCGCAAAGCGAAGGCACACCAGCGTCACGATGGCGATGAGGATGGCAGACGTGCCGATGAGGACGGCATAGCGTCTTCTCCGCACGCTCAAGTGCTGCACGACGCCTATGGTGACGAGCAGGCAGGCATAGATGAGCAGGGTCTCGGTCAGTTCCCGGATATACGACAGTTCGTTCAGCGGTTCCATCGCGTGTCCTCCCCATCCCTAGATAAGCAAAAAGCCCCATATGCCATTATACTGGATTAAGGCGGGGCTTGCAAGGTGATTGCCTTATAAATAATAAATTTTTGTACACCGTGGTTTACATACTCGTTGACATTCACAGTCAAACCTGCTTTTTCATAAATTCTGTTCCTATAACGATTAACGTATTCTTATCCGCTGTTACAGTAGAACTGATAATACTGTTCTTTTCTTCCGAACTGAATGCAGTATATAGAAAAGTTCCATTCAGCCAATTACGTAATGAGCAAGTCTCCCATGTAACGCTCGCATATGATGTGTTGTACTCTTTGCAGTCAAGCGCGTATTTATTGATAACGAGTGCTTTGTCTCCCTCCACCGCCAAGACAAGCCATCTGTTACTTCTCTTTTCCATTTGTCTCCGAACCCATATTGGAAATGCGATCATTTTCCTATTCCCTTGGTGAATTCATCTCTTGGTTTCACGGAAAGAACTTGGTTCAACCACATACCACAGTTGGGAGGCAATATCGGCAACTGTGCGGGCCTTAGAATCGCAGTTCGCATTTCCGTGTTGATCGGTTCACACGGAAATGGGCATTCAGAATGACAGAGTTGTAACGTCCGGAGGCACTATTCCGGATCGGTCAGCAATTCTACAATTTGGTAAACTTCCGTTGAAGGCGTAAAGGATACCGTATGCTTTTTCAATCCGTTCGCAAGACACCGTTTTTCCAACTCTTTTGCATTCCGGATCGCGGTCTTGGTCTTATCCCCGATGATTTTCCGGATGTCCTTCATTTCTTTCCGATACTCCGGAATGTGTTTTTTCAACGCCTTGACCACCTCGGCACTTGAGCCATACATTCGGGCAGATGCTGAAAAATGACACAGATACCACACCTCAAAGCAAGGACTTGAGACCAGAACCCGAATCGTTTTGCCGGCTTTTCCATCCGCCTCTCTGATCTGGTTGTCTTTTGCGGGGTCCGTGTCGGAATCGATCAGGCAAAACGCCTTGTCGCCAAGTTCCGCATCCAACTCCAGATCTTGATATTCGGATTTAAGCTGATTGACCATTTTGACCGGGTCCGTAAAGTTGCCATGAGTAAATCGAACAACATAGTCGGAATTCGACAAACTTGAAAAATACAGGGTTTCTGTTTTGTTGTCCCCTTCTGCAGCAAGCAGAATAATGCTTTTTCTCTTCCTTTGGTATGCATTCCGCCGTTTTGGGGAATACCCGGGCTGTTTTTTACTCATAGGCCATGTATCCTGTTTCCAAATTCGGCACAGACCCGTAGCGGCCCAGCAAATAGGCCTTCTTAATATCCTCCCTGGTCCTTGGCGAAAACTCATCCAGTGAATAAAGGGTCGAGCAACCGGTGGTATTCTCTTTCTCTACAAAATAAATCTGGTCTCTCCTTAATTGCTTCAGGTTCATAAGCTCTGCCGTATGGGTTGAAACGATCAGCTGAGCGTTCCCGCGGTTCATATCCGGATCATTGAAAAGAGATACCAGTTTCTGGACAAGAAGAGGATGAAGGGAGGCGTCAAATTCATCGATACAGAGAGTTTCTCCGGTTTCAAACGCCCGTTTGATGACGGGAGCAAAGAAGAACAGATTGATTGTCCCGCTGGATTCATCCCTTAAATTCAAAGGGTATGCATTTCCGTTTTCGACCTTGTGCAGAGTCGTAATGGTATACTCCCTGCTCATCACGCTCACCCCGGACTGCAGTACCGAAACAGGACGTTCCTCACTTTCGATCTGATAGTCTGCGATATTGATATCCGCGCCCTGCAGGATCCCGTTTGTAAACGCGCGAAGAGATCCGTCCGTATCCTTTTCCAGCATCGGACCGGATACGTTCAGCATCTGCTGGTAATCCGGAGAATAGGTATTGATCCCATTCATAAACCACTCCACCGCATCCCGGGTCCCTTCATAATTCCATGCGGTTGCGGTTGTCAGAAACAGTTTGTTTTCGAGATTCCTCGCAATGATCGGCTGCAGTTTCTTGGCGGTTTCAGAGGACGGAAACACGTATTGCTCATGGGTCCTTTCGAAGATGACGGTGGCCCGCGATGAATAATAGATATACAAGTACTCTTTCGCGATCTTCTTCTGTGTTGCGGAAAACCCGTAGACATACTTTCTGTCCCCAATCAGAAAAACGAATTCAAACGAACACGGTTGCTGTGAAGAACTCTCATCAAACAAAAAAGGGACCATCAGCGGTAAAGCCTCACCGACCTGGATGCTGTTCGAATGCCTGACCATCAGAATGGCTGCTGTCAAAGCCTTAAAGATATTGGACTTACCAGCCGCATTCGCGCCAAAAATCACGGCTTCTCTCAAAACCCGGTGCTTCGATGCTTCCACCTTATTTTCGGGCAACTCTTTATCTGAAGAGGCCTCCATGGAAAGGATCGCTTTATCCTTGAAGGATCTGAAGTTTTCAACCGAAAACTGTAGTAACATGTTTACATCTCCTTGCCTGCATTGTTCTTTACACGTATCCAGTATAGCACGTTATCCCGGATTTTGCAATACAAAAACGCAATTTTTGGCAAATTTTGTCAAAAATTGCGTTTTGGTTATCGTTTTTACGTTTGAACAGGTCTTTTAAACTCGTTTTGCCTTCCCGACCGTTCCTTTGGCCGTTCAAATTTCGGTTTCAAACCGAAGAATCTTTCTTGAATCCGGTTTCATTCCATTTATTTTCTGTCACGAAGCAGCCTCAGGGCCTTGCGGTACAGTTTCGCTTTTTCCCGGTACTTTGCGTCCGGTGCGTCCAGACGGGTGGCGTCCAGATTGTGCTTTAAGTCCTCGATCTTCACCGCCCGTGCGATCCGGTTGTCCTTCAGGGCCTCGATATAGGTAAGATACGGCACGGACGGGTCATGGGTAAGCAGACGCAGGGCGCAGAGCACGGATTCCGGGATACCTTCCCTTCTTAGGTCCTCGAACGTGCTGTGTCCGTCCTCCACCACGTCGTGAAGGAACGCCGCCGTCACGGTCTCCTCATCCTTGAGGCGTTCCGCGAGGTGGAACGGATGGAACACGTAGGGCAGTCCGGACTTGTCCACCTGGTCCTTGTGGGCCTCGAAGCAGATCCTAAGGGCTTTTTTGGTCAGAGGTGTATAGAGCATAGGCCGGTCCTTTCATAATTTGTAGAGACGGGGCATACCGGGATCCGGCAGGTTGCCCAAGACAAATTGGCATCCCAGCGGATGCGGTTCCCCGCAGCCGGGTCCCGGTTTCCCAAGCGGTTCCTTCCGGGCCTCCGCCGTGTGCCTGCGGAAGGTCCGGGACAGCCTGGCCAAACCGAAACAGTCCCGGGAACCGGCAAGCATCGGACGGGCCCGGGCCCGTCCGTTACGGGAGTTCCCGGATCTCCACGTTCGGGCCGGGCACGAACAAGGGCTTTTCCGAGAGTTCATCCCCGTCCCATACGGTCACGGAACGGAGACGGATCCTAAGCGGTTCGTCCGCATTGCCTTCGATATAGAAGGGGGTCTCCATATTCCGGATCCGCACGTTTTCCAGGTTCAGGCGGCCCAGATGTGTGCCGGCCTGCAGGGGCGGATTGTCCGCGCGGTATTCCAGGAACGCATAGAAATTCTCGAACAGACAGTTCCGGAACGTGATGTCGGACGGTTCATAAGGATACGCGGTGCTGGCGAAATAGGTCAGGGCGAAAAGCGTGTTGTG
>JAFYHA010000031.1 GCA_017539425.1 Clostridia bacterium | reverse complement strand
GAACCGCGTCACGCCAGCCAGAAGCGCGGGTGATTCCGGCAGCCCCGCGCGTGTCCCAGTCATCAACGGCGGAAGTAGTGTTATTTATGCGGGGACACCTGTAATGCTGACCGGATTCTCTGCGGAGGATGGTTCCACCGGACTCGATGAGCCCCTTCGTGCGTATGTCGCCGATTATTCGGACTGGAACATTAAAAATGCACGCTGTATCGCTGTTTGTGAGACCGATCTGCAGGCTTCTGGTGGAACCGGAACCGCCATTGTTTCCGGAGTTGCGCGTGGGTTCTGGTGGAGATTGACGCACAGCGATCCGTTTTCGCCATTGGAAGGTGATCTAATCTGTCCATCAAGTGAAAGATTCGTGCCTGTACAGGACAAATACGACGGCCCGACTGCGAAAATCGTGCGTATCGGGAATTACAATTCCGAACGCAGCGGGATAGAGGTGCAAATTCTTCTCGGTGGAGGAGGCGGAGGAGGAAGCGGCGGGACTTTCCAATACTCCGGGCCATGGGGACTTTGGACGTATATGAATACGATCAATGTGAATCCGGGTCTTATCTGGACGCCGGACGGAGCTAAGCTCGTATCACCGGGCTCATGCAATAAGCCGTCTGTTTCCAGCATGATCGTTTTGGATTATACATCCGGGGGCCGTCTGACCACCGTGCAGGGAGACATCGACCAGTGGGCTACGAATTACACGAACTATTTCAACACTCATGCCCTGCTGGGACGGTATGACGCGGAAACCGACAGCGTGATCCAGTATCACTTCTCGCCCATCGTCCATCTGATCGAAACGGAGGATTTCGTAATTGAGCCTGAATAAACTCGCCACGAGTCCATGGAGCCCGACCATCTCCACCGGACGGAAGATCCTCCGCACCCGGTACGGAAAAGCTCTCAACCTCATAAAAAGCCCGTACCGGATCTTCTGGACATACGACGACGGCGGCGAAAACGATCCCGATCTTGTGATCTGGTACAGAGGTTCCTATGCGGATTTCGGCAGAATCTATAACCCCGATTATGATGTGGCCGGACAAGTTAATCTCCCGGGATCCCGCCCCGTCTACACCTGCAGGGAATCCAACTATAGAACGGGCGCCAACAACAGCGGACCCACTCATTACTGGGCAATTCTGACGTACGATCATCCATCCTCCGAAGGCAGGGAGCGCGGTATGACGTTCTGGCTTTTCGGACAGGAAATCCACGTAACGGCAAAAAGGACAAACTATGTGGAAGGTGCCGAAACCTATCTCGGATACGCCACGACGGACTACATACACACGAACCAGATATATGTGAATGATATATATCGCGGAGAATGGCCTGGTTTTGTGCTATAACGGCGTCGACCGGGGACCGTGGTATGGCCGGTGACTTGACCCGCGGAATGAACAAACGAAATGAGGAGATGGTATGATAAATAAGATGTGAGTAGCGGCATCTGCATCTGTGGGGTAAATTATGAGGAATGATTTACTGAAGCGATGCGGACAGGACTCAGGCTGAATGTTTAGTTGGGACGCCCTGGAAAGGCAACGATCCCGTTGAGGAGATTGGTCGGACCTGAGAACCGAAAGCGCCACCATAGAGAGCGTATTGAGAGATATGACTACTCTGCATAGGAGGCTGGTGAGGCCGTGAAAGCAGTTCCGCTTCGATTCGGTATCTTAAAACAATAACGGATCGGAGGCAAAGATGAGGAAGAGGAAGTATTGCGTTGGGATCGATCTTCACCGGAATCAGTTTACGTACTGTGTACGTTATGAGGATGGGGAGGAAAAAATCGGGAAGGAAAAGATAGAGAATCTGAAATGGTTTGCCGGACGTCTTGGCCGCCATGCTTCCGTAGCCGTGGAAGCGACGGGAAACACCTGGATGTTCTGTCAAATGCTGAAGGATCAAGTTGGCCGACTGGTGGTTGTGAATCCGAACCAGTTCAAAGTCATCAGCCGGTCGGTGAAAAAGACAGACAAAAATGATGCGAAGGTTCTGGCCGAATTTCTTGAGAAAGACATGCTGCCGGAGGTGAGGATGAAAGACGAGCTGAATGCGAAAATAGCCAGTTTGACGCAGACGCGTGAGAAACTGGTGCAGCTGCGAACGGTATTGAAGAACAAGATCAACAATATCTTTGCTGCGAACTTTATCACCCTGAAACGGGAAGAAATGTCATCCGAAAAAGGTCTTCGTCAGATTCTGTCGTATCGCTTCAACCCGATCACCAATGTCGAGATCCGCGTCATGGTCGATCAGATCCGGGCGTTGAACAAGAGCATTCAGGAACTTGACTCGGCCATTGAGGACAACGGTTCCAAAATGGATGGTTTCGAAAATCTCAAGAGCATCAAGGGTATCGGAGCCAAAGGTGCCGCCACAATGCTCTCCGTGATCGGTGACATAGAGGATTTTCGATCTGCTAAACAACTGGCGGCTTACATCGGAATCGTGCCGCGTGTCAGCAACTCCAACGACACGGTACATCATGGCCGGATTACAAAACTCGGCAGCAAAATCGCCCGAACAACATTGGTTCAGTGTTCTCTGATTGCGAAGCGATACAACTCGTATCTTCACGATTTCCACGAAAGTGTCAAAAGAAGACGTGGCGGAGCAAAGGCGAACATTGCGCTGGCGCGCAAATTTCTTGAGATCATATTTCGAACACTCAAGAATCACTGGATTTTTGAGGATTTCACCCAGTTTAAGTTGAAAACAGCTTAAAACAAACAAAAAAACTCCGAGTCGGAGTGGAAATTGATCATAGGAGACACGCATGAAAGCGAAAACAATATGGCATCCCGCCACGGAATTTCCGGAGAGCGGTGCGCCTGTTCTGGTCGTGATCGCCATCATCGCGATCCTGGCGGGGATGCTTCTGCCCGCCTTGAACGGTGTCCGCGCAACGGCAGAAACCGCCACCTGTCAATCGAACATCAAACAGGTGGGAATGGTGTTTTTTTCGTATGCGGGAGACAATGGAGACATCATCGTGCCGGCCAGCCGGGCGAATCCCACCAGCAAGAGATACATCGACCGCGGTTTTCCGTATCCGGACGGAGCGATCCGCGAGATCCCCTGGCTCTGGTGGACCTATTCGTATTTCGGCATTGATTCGTATATCCCGAAGTCTGACGGAGATCACCGTTTCGCCAGGATCCCCGGCGTTTGGGCGAACAGTATCCTGTATTGCCCGTCGATTACCAAAT
>JAFYHA010000030.1 GCA_017539425.1 Clostridia bacterium | reverse complement strand
GTCTACGAGGGCGAATCCATCTATAACTACCTGCAGGTCACGGAGGACGAACGCAACGTTTCCCTCTCCACGAACGTCCTGTTCGGGGTGCAGTCGGTCTATCAGAAGGACGACGCCATCATTCACGACTACTACCATTACGCTCTGGCCGCGCCGTACATGGCGGGTGTCCTGGACAAACCGGATTTCCGGGTCCTCATACTGGGCATGGGGTCCGGTACGTATGCGGCCAATCTGGACCGGTACTTTCCCTCTGTCCGGGTGGAGGGTGTGGAGATCGACGAGAAGATCACCGAGATCTCCCGCACCTATTTTCACCTGGATCCGGATATTCCGGTGGCCACCTATGACGGACGCGCCTATCTGGCGGCAGTCAGGGACAGGTATGATCTGATCATGGTCGACGCCTATCAGGACATCACGATTCCCTTCCAGATGTCTTCCCTGGAGTTCTTTACGCTGGTCTCGGATCACCTGACCGAGGACGGCGTCATGATCGTCAATATGAACATGCGTTCTGACCGGGAAGGAAGCATCAACGAATACCTTTCGGACACGATCACGCATGTGTTCGAGAACGTATACCGGATCAGCGTCCGGAGCACGACCAACCGGATCCTGTTCGCGTCTCACGATCCGGCCATACTGGACAGATGCGGGACGGCGCTGGACGAGGACGTCGGTCCCCTCCCCTATTTTCTCAAGACCTACATCCTTCCCGATCTGGAACGCTGCACACCGGGGCCGCATATCCTGACCGACGACCGCGCTCCGGTCGAACTGCTGGGCATGCGGGCGATCGACGACATCATCCGTGACGAGATCGCCTATTACAAAGGGGTCTTCGAACGCGAAGGCTTCGCCGGGCTGTTCCGCCTGATCACCGGATAACCGGAACGGATACCCAAAACAAAAAAAGCCGGGCTGCCCTGGAAAGTGGGCAGCCCTTTGCCATGGATACGGCCTAGTGGGAACCTTTGTACCCGATGCCGTATTCATTCGTATAGTAATCCACTCTGGTATTGGTCCCGTCAAAGACCGGTGGATAGAGATTCTCCTTGGGATCGATCCCCGCCAGTCTGCAAACCGCCTCATGGGCGCGCCTGGTCAGGTCCAGGTGCCGTTCGGCCGGAGACAGTTCCGGATCCGGCCAGATCGGTTCGCCAATGCTCAGCGTGATCCTCGCGCACTGGCGGAAGATCACGCGGCGGATCCAGCCCGGTTCCCGATAGGAAAAACCGAGCGGCAGCACCGGCCGTCCGGTCATGCAGGAAAAGGCGGCCACACCGTCCTTGAAGGGACGGATCGGCATATAGTATTCCCACATACTCCCCTCCGGGTAGATGTGCAGCCATCCTCCATTCCGGACATATTCGGATACGGTGGAGACCATCGTGGTAAAGCCGTTTTCTCCTTCCTCGGGGATCGGGATACCTCCCACGGTCCGCATCATCTTTCCGTTCTCCCCCCGGATGTTCGGGGCCCAGATGAGTACGGAGGGCTTGAACGGGATGATGGCTCTTCGGATGGCCAGATAGTCCCACATCAGCACGTGGTTGGAGCAGGATATGACACCCTTGCGCAGCTCTTCCCTGTGCTTCTTCAGGTTCTTCCTTCCCCGGACGCGCAGTCCGAAGCGGATGCAGGTCACCGGATAGACGACCAGATAGAGGAGGATCCGGACGCAGAAGATCTTGAACCGGGCCCCGAAGGATGTGTCGATAAAGGGATAATCCCGGTCAAAGACCGTGCCGTCATTCTTCTTGACGTGCAGGTAGTGGGCGTCCGTACGTTCCGGATACGGGAAGTGATTGGTTCTCGGGTCAAACATAGATGGGCACCTCGTTCAGGCGAGTCCGGGAGCGCAAGGCGTTCCCCTGTCCCGCATATATCTGAAATAGAGTTCCTCGGTGGCGAGCGCCATCTTGGTCACCGAGAAATCGGATCCTTCCGGATAGACATACCAGGTATCGGTCAGGGTATTCAGGTCCACACAGTCGCCGTGCTTGCCCAGATACTCATATTCGATATGGCAGGAATATAGGGAGGGGACGTCCTTCACCATTTCATAGGTGTTTCCCTCCGCGTCCGTGGTCCGGACCGTGAATCCATTCATGTCATGGACCATCGTGCCCCTTCCGATTGGAATAAAGTGTCTGGCGTTCGGCAGGGACTCCACGCTCACGTCCAGAGTTCCGCTGGAATAGGTCCCGGCGGCAACCTCACGCCTTACGTTCTCCCTCTCCCATTCATACCAGTCCGGGATATGGGAAAACCCGGTCTTGCCGTCTTCGGCCCTAAGTTCCCCGTTTTCT
Source organism: Clostridia bacterium (assembly GCA_017539425.1). Taxonomy (GTDB): domain Bacteria; phylum Bacillota; class Clostridia; order Oscillospirales; family CAG-272; genus RUG14240. Next base: position 6,510 of record JAFYHA010000030.1, on the reverse strand, counting down.
TCATAGGTCCAGCCCATACCGCAGGCACCACAGTACAGTCGGATCCCGGAACTCTTCATCCGGAACTCCGTCCCGCAGTGCGGACACTGGTAGAGGACCTTGTGAAGTCCTTCGGCCCGTTTGGGATAGGTCACCCGGATATCCTTCTCCTTCTGCCAGGCATAATCGTCATACTGAAAAGCCTCCGCGATCTTCCGGTTGATCTCGTCCGGCTCCAGCTGCGAGATCTGCTCGGGAGTGAGCAGCAGACGGAATTCGGCTTCGGTAGGGCTGACGCCCCGGTCATGAAGGTTCCAGAACGGCGAATTGATATGATGCCCGTGACAGATGAGCGTCACAACGGGCACGTTCAAAAACCGGCACAGCTGGCCGAGCCCGGAAGGCAGGACCGCGGTGGTCCCGCACAGCGAATAGCGCGCTTCCGGATAGACGACCGCCACATCCCCGTTCTTGACGACCCTGCGCAGATTGAGGACGACGGAGGGATCGTTCGTGAATTTCCGTTTGCCGATGCATCCCACGTTCCGGAGCAGTTTCTCACGTCCGATAAAGCCGTCGATGGCGACCACGTAATTGGCGCTGGCCGGCCAGGTGGCTTTGGTCGCGACCTTGAAATCCAGGAACGCGTTATGGTTGCAGAGAAGCAGATAAGGGGGCTTCAGGTTTTCGGTCCCGCTTTTCCGGATCTCGCATTTGTGCCGGACCAGGTCCGGCGCACTCAGAAGGTAGGTCAGCGGGTGCAGATACCACTTGGTATGGACAGGCTTTGCCGCACAGCTGAAGCGCTTGATGTCGTCTTGCATTGAATCGGTTTCCGTTTCAGATCTTTTCTTTGAATTTTAGTGCCTGGGCGCTCACGAATTCAGCGGTCGAGCGGACCGTTTCCGGGTCCAGGGGACGCGGAATCCCGGCCTTTTCCAGGGTTTCGAAGTAGCCGTACATGCCGCCCAGGGCGCACAGACTGAGATAATGCTCCCAGGCGTCGCCGGTCTCGACCTGACGGCGGTAGAGTGAGAACGCGCCGAGCTGGGCCAGGGCATAGTCCACGTAGTAGAACGGGAACAGGAAGATATGCTGCTTCTGCATCCAGAAACCGCCGCCTTCCAGAAAATCACTTCCCTCATAATGTCGCCAGGGCATATACTTCTTCTCGATCTCCCTCCAGTAGCGGCGCCAGTCCTGGGGACCGGAGGACGGGTTCTCGAAGACCCTGTGCTGGAATTCATCCACGCTGACCAGATACGGGATCGTGCGCAGCGCATCGCAGAAATGCGCATAGCGGTACCGGTCCGCCTGGTCTCCGAAGAATTTGTCCATATACGGGTAGGTCAGCATTTCCATCGTCATGGAATGGATCTCGTTGATCTCGCTCGTGGACTGGGACAGATCGTTCAGCGGCAGCCGGCGGGAAGCGTAATAGTATTCGAACGCATGTCCGGCCTCATGTGTCAGGACATCAATATCTGCGGACGTGCCGTTGAAATTGGAGAAGATAAACGGCGCCTTGTATTCCGGAAGACTCGTGCAGTAGCCTCCCTGGCGCTTTCCGTCCCGGGTCAGCAGGTCGAACAGCTGGTTCTCCACCATGAAGTCGAAGAACTCGCCGGTCTCCGGGGACAGTTCCCGGTACATCTCCCTGGCCTTTTCCACCAGTTCGTCAGGCGTGCCCTTCGGCAGCGGGTTTCCTTCCGGATACACCAGGCTCTCGTCGTACCACTGCAGCTCGGAAAGTCCAAGCCTTTCGGCCTGTTCGGCATACATCCGGGCGCAGACTGGCGTGATGTAGGTGCGGACCGCCTCGCGGAATTTCTCGATTTCCTTCTTCGTGTAGTCATACCTTCCGCGGGACAGGTAGACATAATCGATATAGTTGGAAAAGCCGAGTTTCCTTGCGACCTTGCAGCGCAGTCTGACCAGTTCCCCGTACATGCTGTCCAGCTCGGGCGCGATCCTTTCATACATTCCGGACCAGGCCAGGAACGCCTCCCGGCGCTCCTCCCGGTCGGTGGACTGCATATGTCTGAGCAGACCGTAGAAATTGCATTTTTCGCCCCTGAACTCGGTCGAGCAACCGGCCGTGACCTTGGCATATCTCGTACTCAGGGTATTCTCCTTGATGGAAGGCAGCATGATCCGGAAATTGACCAGCTTCTGCTGGATCTCCAAGTCCTTGAACATCTGTTCCCCGTAGGCTTTCCTGAATTCCGGAAGATAGGGGGAAGCCAGCATCGTCTTGCCGCATTTCTTGATCAGCAGCATCAGCTTGGGCAGGGTGGTGTCGTAATACCGGATCTCGGCGGCGTAGAATTCGTCGTTCGTGTCCATGGTGTTGCGGACATAGGCGATGGTGTACTGGGTGACCACCCGGGCCATCAGGTCGTTCCACTTTTTCATTGCGGCATCCGCTTTCTCGAAGCTGCCCGCCGCGCGGAATTCAGACAGATGGGTTTTGAACTCCTTTTTTACCGCGTCCAGCGCCGGACGGGTGTATTCCAGATCCTTGAACTGTTGCATGATATGTCTCCAATCGTTGGTTTCCCGGTCAGTCCGGCTTTCTCATCATATAGGCCAGCAGCAGCCGGTAGGTGTTCCGGATCCCGTCCATATGGGTCCGTTCATATCCGTGGCTGTTTGCGGTGCCCGGGCCAATCGCCGCGTGACGGATGTCGTATCCGGCCAGAACACTGCCGTCGCAATCCGTTCCATAATGCGGCGTGAAGATATCCATCACGAAATCCACCCCTTCCCCGATCGCAGTTTCGCGGATTTCGTTGGTCAGGGCCCAGTGATAGGGGAACCGGGAATCCTTGGCGAAGATCGAGACCTTGCGCTCATCGGACGTCTGGTCCGGTCCGGTCGGGGCAATATCCACGGCCAGCATGTCCTCGACTTCCATGGGCAGGTAGGTCGTTCCGTGCCCGATCTCCTCATAGGCGGCAAAATAGACGTATACCCGGCGTGCGGGAACCAGTCCTTCTTTCTTCATGGTCCGCATCGCGGCGAGTGTCAGCGCGACCGCGGCCTTGTCATCAATGAACCTGGATTTGATATAGTCCCCGGAGATCTGGGTGCGGGGATCTAGCGCGATGATATCCCCCGTCCCGATCCCGTGGGCCTCGGTCTCCTGTGCGCTGTGCACGTCAAGGTCCGGGACCACGCACACGTTGCTTCTGAAATCCGCCAGGACCGAACGCAGTTCCTCTTCCGTGACATGGATGGAATTCGGCGTGCGGCAGACGGTTCCGGTATAGATTTTCCCCTCCCGGGTATGGATCCGGACGTTCTCGGTGACGCAGTAGAACGGATACAGTCCACCGACCGGGCACACGTTCAGGGTGCCGTCCGCGTTGATCTTGCGGACCATCAGGCCGATATCGTCAAAATGGGCGGTCACGCAAAGCGGATGCCCTTCCCCTCCGAGATCCGCGATCACGCCGCCTTTGCGGGTCAGTTCATAAGAGAAGCCGAGTTCGTCCAGGATGCCGCAGATCAGTTTCTGGATCTCCACGTACTGTCCTGTGGTGCTGTCCACGGCCGCGAGTCTTCGGAATGTATGCAGAAAATACTCTTTGTCAAGAGCGTATGCCATAGGGTTTCCTTTCCGCCGGCACGGCCGGCACATGGATTTCTTCGCATCCGATTTCGGGAATGCTACGCGAAAACGGAATGGTACAATATTTAGGTGATTGGTGAACGACACAAAAATGCCGATGTCGTTCACTACAATACGGATTATTTGTGAGTCAATTCTTCAGTGCAGTCCAGAACGGAGAAGGACATCATCTTAGAATGATGCTCCAGCTCCGGATAAGCCGCTCTACTGAGTACGATGCATTGGCGGGACTGGTCGAAGGAATGACGGTCATTTCCGGCATATCCGGTTTCGTCTGATACCTCAGAAACAAGCGCCCGGCCAACGCGCCGTTGCAATAGATCTTCCGTATCGGCGCGGAAGCCAGCAAACCGGAAATATCCGCAGGAACGACGTTTCTCACCGAAGCGTCTGAGGAGCCACGTATCTCGCAACTCGAGATGACGTCCCAGAGGGCGATCCTGTGCCGGGTCAGAAATGCGGTCTTCTGCTCGATCGTACGGGGAGTTTCTTCCCCGCTCACTCGGGCCAGGACGGTCCAGAACCGGTTGCGCGGATGACCGTAGTAGAATCCCTGTTCCCGGGAGGCCCGGGACGGGAAACTGCCGAGGATCAGGATTTCGGAATCCGGACGCACGAACGGTTCAAACGGATGTATGATCATTTCCCTGTCCAATCGTTCGTCCCTCCAGTTTTTTTGTTTCGCAACAAATCTATTATACCATTATTGTTCGGCAAAAGCCACATCTATTTTTGCTCTGCCTGCGCAACGGATTCCGGGCCCTGTCCGGTGATGCGCCGGAAATGTCTGTACAAAACAGAAAAGGACTTTCTGAGGAGGCGTCAGTATCCCTGAAAAGTCCATTTCTGTATCATTGCCGGTAATGCACGGTTTCGCCGCGCTCCAGCATTTCCTTTTTGATGTAGGCCTTGTTTTCATACATCAGCCGGTCCGCTTCGCGCAAAGCGCTCTCCACGTCCTCAATTTGAGGCTTCGGCGCATATCCGAATGCACAGATATACCGGGTTTCGGCCAGTTTTTCCCGCATTCTGTCAATCGCACTCAAGGCTTCCTCATCGTTCGTGGATGTATAGATGACGACGAACTCGTCCCCGCCCACACGGTAGACGACCCCGTTCGGTCCGCAGTTGTCCCAGAAGATCTTGGACACCGTGATCAGGGCCGTATCGCCGGCTTCATGGCCGAACGTGTCGTTGATGAATTTCAGTTCGTTCATGTCAATGGAGGTCACGCCCGTGATCCGGCCTGCCCTGGACCGGATATCCTGATAGAAGCACTGCCGGTTGGACAGGAGGGTCATCGGGTCCGTCTTGGCCATCTGGATATACAGGCACAAATAGTACAGGAGTATGGCTGACGCAAAGATGGCCCCGTAGTCATCCGTAACATTGAAGACATAGTACAGGACCACACACGCCAAAGCCCCGACTGTAATGTAGACCAGAAGAAGACGGTTGACCGGTGAATATTTCCGGAAAAACATAAAATTCCGGATCAGGAAAAAGCCCACGTAGAACGCGAACAGAAAATACGGAAGGTTGGATAGCGGGCCACCTTGAAAATGGTTGTCCCCGGTAAAGTAAACGACCAGATGGGTCCACTGCGACGTAAAGAAGAGAGGGATGCAGATCAGTTCCGGAATCAGGATCAGGAGGTTCTTCCGCTTTCCTTTCACGCTGTCCAAGGAGATGACCTGTGTCAGGACATAGAGAATCAACGGGAAGAGTGCGTATTTAAGCGCCGTGAGCAGCGGGCGGGCCAGGCTGAGCGTTTCAAACGTCTGCGTCCACATTTCCACCCAGTACACCACGGTTTCCAGGAGCAGGAGCGCCACCACGATCCGGGTATAAAGACGTTTCTGTACGGAAATGTGCGCACTCAGGGCCAGAAGGATCAGAAGTCCGACCAGTTCATACAGCATCATGTAGTTCTGGAGGAAGAAATCCTTTATGGTCATCGCGGTTCCTCCTTGTCCCCGGCAAGTCCGCTCACGAACGCATCTTCGGGAACCGGACGTCCGAAATGATAGCCCTGGATATAGTCGCATCCGCAGGAGACCGAGAGATCCAGTTCTTCCGTGGTTTCCACGCCCTCCTGAATGATCTCGGAGCCAAGGCCCTTCACGAACCGGATCAGGTTCACCAGGGTCTCGCGGCCGCCCCCGTCGCGGGAGATGTTCCAAAGGATGGATTTGTCGATTTTGATATTCTTGTAATGCGTCCCGGTCATCCGGATCAGGTTGGAATACCCGGTTCCGAAATCATCCAGGGACAGCGTATACCCCTTTTCCAGGAAGCGGCTCAGTGTCTCCGAGACTTCTCCCTCTCCGGATGCAGCGGCCGTTTCCGTAATCTCGAGATTGATCCGGGAACTGTCGACCCCGTATTTCTTGCGGATGGTCTCGAAGTTCTCCACCAGGTCGTCATCATAGAACTGATAGGCGGAGAGGTTCAGTTCCACGTAGCGGATCGAGGAATTCCGGATGCGTTCCTCCGAAAGGAAGCGGCATACCTCTTCGAACACGAACAGGCCGATCTGGCGGATCAGACCCGTCTTCTCCGCGACCGGAACATAGGCGCCGGGAGACAGATCCCGGAGCTCGTCGCAGTCGACCCGAAGCAGCGCTTCCGCACTGACCGTACACTGATCCCGGACGGACCAGATCGGCTGGAACCAGACACGGAGCGTATGGTCGGCCAGCGCCTTCTTGAGAGCGCTTTCATACTTCCCGAACAGCGTGATCTCACGGATCTCCGCCGCCGGAACGAAGAAGGAACCGGGACGTGTCTTCTGGTATCCGATGGCCAGCAGATTCTCCAGATCCTCCAGGGACCTTACGTCCTCCGGAACGTTGATCGTGGTGGCGATGGCCTCGGCACGGATCCGCAGAGGATCC
>JAFYHA010000029.1 GCA_017539425.1 Clostridia bacterium | reverse complement strand
TATCGCCATATGCGCTGCGGACTGATCGGAGAGAAACTCGGACACTCCTTCTCTCCGCAGATTCACGAAAAGCTCTGCGATTACGCGTACCGGCTCTTCGAACTGCCAAACGAGGCGGCCGTGGGCACGTTTCTGAAACAGGGAGACTTTGACGCCCTCAACGTCACGATCCCGTACAAGCAGACCGTGATTCCCTTCCTGTCGGGTATGACGGACGAAGCCCGTCGGATCGGAGCGGTCAACACGATCCGGAAAACCGCGGACGGCAGCCTTTACGGGTACAACACCGATTATTACGGCTTCTCTGCCCTCATCCGTACGGCGGGCATCCGGATGAAGGACCGTAAGGTCCTCGTCCTGGGCAGCGGGGGTGCGTCCCGGACCGCACGCACGGTCTGCGCGGATCTGGGAGCGGATCCCGTGATCGTCATTTCCCGGTCCGGGCCGGACAACTACGACAATCTGGAGCGCCACAGGGACGCGCAGGTCATCGTCAACTGTACGCCGGTCGGGATGTTTCCGCACAACGGAATCTCTCCGGTAGACCTTTCCCTGTTTCCTTATCTCGAAGGCGTCCTGGATATGATCTACAATCCGGCCGTTACGGCGCTTTTGTACCAGGCTCAATTGCGGGGAATTCCCTGCGCGAACGGTCTGACCATGCTGGTCGCGCAGGCGCTTCAGTCCTGCGGGATCTTCCTGGACAAGGCCATCCCGGAAAGCGAGATCGGGCGCATCACCGGCCTCTTGCAGAAGCAGATGGGCAACATTGTCCTTGTCGGAATGCCGGGCAGCGGCAAGAGCACGGTCGCTTGTCTGCTGGCCGACAGGACCGGTCGGACCGTACTGGACACGGATGCCCTGATCACCAAAGAGACCGGCCGCACGCCGGCCGACTGGATCCGGGAAGAAGGAGAAGCCGCCTTCCGAGGCGTCGAAAGCGCCTGTGTCGCCGAAGCCGGCAAGCGGTCCGGCATCATCCTGGCCACCGGAGGCGGTGTCGTGACACGGAAAGAAAACTATCTTCCTCTCCATCAGAACGGGCGCATCTATTTTCTGGACCGGGATCCGGAAGTCCTGCCCCTTTCCGACCGTCCCCTGTCCCAGCTCACCGGGATCATGCAGCTGTACAGGGAAAGGCTGCCGCTCTACCGGTCCTTTGCGGACTGCATCATTGCAATCCGGGGTACACCTGAAGACGCGGCCCATCAGATTCTGGAGGACTATTCATCATGAGACTGCTGATACTCAACGGGCCCAATCTCAACATGCTGGGGATACGGGAGCCCGATATCTACGGACACGAATCCTATGCCGACCTGTGCCGGGCCATTGAAGGATACTGCCGTCAGGCCGGAACAGACTTCGAGATCTTCCAAAGCAACTCGGAAGGGGACCTGGTGACGAAGATCCAGGAAGCCTACGGTCACTTTGACGGGATCGTCATCAACCCCGCGGCCTATACGCATACCAGCGTGGCGATCCTGGACGCCCTGAAAGCGGTCGGGCTGCCCGCGGTGGAAGTCCATCTTTCAGACGTGCAGAGCCGCGAGGAATTCAGACGGTTCAGCTATGTTTCCCTGTATGCGGAAAAGACCGTCACGGGAAAGGGCTTTGCCGGATATGAGGAAGCCATACGCTATCTGGTTTCCGGCCGCCTCAAATAGAGTCCCTCCCTTTCCCGGTCCGGATTGTTCCGGACAAATCCGGCTCGCGGACTCTTGACAGTTCACACAAAAAAGTTTACAATAGGCACGAAAAGAACGTTCCAATCAGGAGGTCTGTATTATGAAAACCAAGAACATTCGTCTTGTCACCATCCAGGACGTACAGGATCTGGTCAGAATTCTGATCAATTTCAACGGCGATGTTGACCTGATTTCCGGCCGCTATATCGTGGACGGCAAATCCCTTCTGGGCATTTTCAGCCTGGATATGATGAATCCCATTCAGGTCAAGGTCCACGATGATGCCATCGCAGATGACCTGTTCAAGGCCATCGACCGGTTCATCGTAAAGTAATCCTTTTGTCCCGTCCTCGGCACGACGGGTACAGATCAGGAGTACAACCAGTATCCGGTAGTTGACGGCAGAGTCCTGCGGCAAGGCAGGCTGTGCCGTCTCTTTTTGCCTTCCGGGGTATTTCTCTGCCCTTTGTGGTCCCTGCGTACCCGCAAAGTCCGTAAGCATATCCGCAAGAATTCACGAAACCGGAATCTTAGAATCGGCCAAAACACATAATCCAACCAATGTTTTGGCTGAAAAGTTGACGATTTTGCCAACAAATCAGCCAAAACTTATATTTTTAGCTGACTTTTGGCTGATTTGTGATTTTAATAGCAGCAAAGGGAGGTGAACAAGTTATGCGAATTGTTGGACGTCAGGAAAAACAAATTTTACCTAAATCAAGGCAGAAAGCCCCCACTTCTGCAAGTGGTGGGATGAATGCCTCCTCCTTTTTGTAAAAAATGCAAACATTTTTCCACAAGTCCCGTTTTTGGTACATATACGGTGCTATACTTTCAGTGATGGAAACATCAATTCACGGAAAGGAGGAAATAATCGATGTATCTGACTGTAAAACAACAGGTCAAAAATCTTTCGAAAGATCAGTACGCCATCTTGCGGGAACTGACTCATACCGCCAAGAATCTGGCCAACCAGGCAATCTACAACATCCGGCAGCACTTCTTCGCCACCGGCGGGTATCTGAGCTTTGAAAGTAATTGCAAACTGTTGAAGACCAGCGAGAACTACCGAATTCTGAATTCGAACATGGCCCAGCAGATCCTGAAGGAAGTCGACGGTATGTTCAAAAGCTTCTTCGGACAGCTGAAACTGGTCAAGGAAGGCAAACACGAGGCCAAGAAATGCAGGATTCCCAGATATCTGCCCAAGGACGGATTCACGGCGTTGATCATCGCAATGGTTAGGCTGAACGGGAACAAACTGACTCTCCCGTATTCCTGGTCCTACAAGAAGCAACACTGTCCCATTACGTTCCGACTGCCCCCGGTTCTGACCGGCAAGAC
>JAFYHA010000028.1 GCA_017539425.1 Clostridia bacterium | reverse complement strand
GGTAAGGGCGCCGTGAACACGCCCGTGAGATTGAACGTTTTTCAAAAGAAAACGGTCAAAGGATAGATTCCAGCAACGGGAATCTACCGTATCTTATGAAGCCCCCACCTCGATGCCTTGCATAGGTGGCGGGTAGTTCACCCATTCCTTCGTCAGAATTTGTAAGATATCTGGCGAGAAAGAAGGAAGAATCATTATGCCAACAATCATTAATTATTGCATAGAAAAGAGACATATTGTCTGATAACCGAAGAACAGTGTCATACCCTTTTGTTTGAGACATTTTTTATACCGTATGGCAAAACGGATTCCCGCAACCGTTTTCCAATTCTTTCCTTTCTCAAGAAGCAGTCTCTTTCCATATGGCCTTGGTACGGGTTCCGATTGTTCTCTATACAGAGACCTGTTCTGACCCTCAGTTGTTTGTGGACGCAACGCCTTTTCTCAGGTCTTATCGATTGTGAAGCCTCACACGAATGACTGTGTCCCCGGCTTATGAAAGATTCCTTTTCCCTATTATAGCGTATGGAGGGCCGCAGAACAATCCCCTTTTTTTTGGACCGTGTCCGTACCGAAACCGGTCCTTGACAGTCCCTCTCCCCCGATGCTATACTAGAAAGGAAGGCAAATCGAACAGGAGGTCTTTTATGCGATTCATTTCATTCCTGCCGCGTTTTGCGGCTGTGGGCCTTGCCCTTGCCGTTCTTCTTCTTGCTATCGTTTCCTGCGGTTCTGCGGACGATCCCGGAGAGAAAGAATCCGGTCCCGCACAGACCGAGGCCCCGAGCGGCCAGTCCTCCCCAAGTGGGGAGACGGACGCCGAAACGGACGTACCTTTGATGGTCCACCTGCCGGACAAGGATTTTTCGAAATATCAGACGTTCCGCACACTTCACTGGACCGTTGACAGTGCCTGGATCCCGTGGGACGAGATCTCGGTGGATGGAGAGGACGGAGACGTCATGAACTCCTCGGTCCTGGACCGGAACGCGGTCGTGACCGAGCGCTACGGCGTCGCTTTCGAGACCGTCTACCAGTTCACATACGATATGAACGACACCATGCGGGCGCTGGTCAAGACCGGAGACAACGCCTATGATCTGTGCGTGCAGAGGGGCGTCAACCTGGCCCAGGTCTATACCGAAGAACTGTTCATGTCCTTCCCCGACATCCCGTACGTGGATCTGTCCAACCCCTGGTGGAACCAGGATTCGGTCCGTTCGCTGGCCCTGGGTTCCGTATCCCAGTTCACGGCTTCGGACATGCTGGTCCTCGACAAGGCCGCGACCGCCAGTTTCTTCTTCAACAACGAGCTGGCCAATGAGTATTCCCACGCCTGCGGGGATATGTACCAGGCCGTCCGCGACAAGACGTGGACAGCCGAGAAGGTGATGATGATCTGCGACGACGTCGCCCAGGATCTGGACAACGACGGCGTCTACAACGGAGACAACGATCTGCTGGCCGTCATGTCGACGGACGACCCCGTGCATTTCCTGTATACCGGCGCCGGACTGCGCTTCATGGACCACACCGAGGACGGACATTTCGAATACACCTTCTTCGATCCAGAGAACTACACGGTCATGCAGGAGATCCTGTCCGACTTCATGTTCGAGGGCTGGTTCCGCAACACCTATCTGGAACCGCTCCCGACCGACAAGTTCCGCGCCAACGAAGCCATGTTCGTGATCTCCATCGTCTCCGCGGCCAACGATTTCCGGGCCAATGAGAAGGATTACGGAATCCTGCCGATCCCGATGTGGGACGAGTCCCAGGACAATTACTATTCCGAAGTTTCCCCGCACCACGATTCCCTTCTGTGCATCCTGCAGAGCATCCGGGATCCGGAATTCACCGGCCTTATGCTCGAGGCGGTCTCCAACGTGGCCTACTACACCTCCTATCCCACGTTCTACGACGTGGTCATCTCAGGCCGTTCGGTCCGCGACGAGGAGTCCAAGGAAATGCTGAAGATCATCTTCGAGACCCGCGTGTACGACGCCGGCCTGGTCTATGACCTGAAGGACTTCGGCTCCATGATCCTCCGTTCGACCGCCAGCCAGACGACGACCATCGCCTCCACCGTGGCGGCCAAGCGCTCCATGGTCGAGCAGGCGCTCAGGGATCTGAACAAACTGGTGGACGAGCTCAACGCCTGATTTCCCCGACAAACGCTTGAGGCCGGCCCTTCGGGACCGGCCTCGATCTATGCGATTAACCGTCCGTCTATCCCGCGGCGTGCGTCAGATAGCGTACGGATTCTTCGAACAGGTCTTCGGTCTGGGTCAGGATCGTACCCATCTGGGAGGGGTCCACCGGACTGAGTCCGGTCCCCACTTCCACCGTGATGGCCGGTATCCCGAGTTCCAGGACGGCCCAGTCGGAAAGGGACGCGTCCCGTTTGGGCTCGTTGTCCAGCTTGTACCCCAGCTTGCGGGCCGCCGCTCCGGCCCATCCCGGCAGTTTCGGAAGACTGATCTCCGGATCGCAGTTCCAGTACACGATCTCGCCCTGGGTATGCAGGCAGAGCACGCCCAAAAGCCCGGGGAGCGAGGCCGCGAGGGCGGTCATCGCCTTCGTTTCGGGTTCGGAGGCCGGGGACGGCCCCTTGTAATTGGCCATGCTGGGCAGGTACATACCCTTGTAGGACGCCCAGTCGGCGTCGTAGTTGCGGTTGAGATCCGTGCCGTTCGCGTTGGCCTTCCAGTATTGCAGATAATCTTCCAGTTCAAGCCGGGTCACGCCGGCCTCGCAGTCCGAACCGTACACACTCCGGACGGTTTCCCTGAGCGGTTCGCTCCGCAGGGAGAGCAGACCCTCCTCGCTGAGCATCACGCCGTCCGGGTTGACCATCGGGACGATCTCGATCCGGATTCCGGAAAGGATATCCCGATAGGTGCTGCCCTCCTTGCCCGGGAAGGGTTCGTCCAGCCGGGTCAGCCACTCCTCAAGCCGGACCATCGCGACCTGCGCGGTGATGTACTCGCGCCCGTGGATGGCGGCGGTGATCAGGAGAGACCGGGACGCATCCGGATTACCCAGCGTAACGGCATAGAGGGGCTTCCCGTCCGCGCTGCTTCCGAATGTCCGGTAATCCATTCTCCCGGCATACCGGGTCCGGAGTTCCTCCAGGTCTTCTTCCAGGTCCGCAAGTGAATACAGCGAGTCGGTCACACTGACGCAGGACCCGGATCCGGAGGCTTCCGTTTCCGGCGCATCCGTTTCTTCAATGCCGGTCTCCGTTCCGGCTTCCGTCTCCTGTACGGGAGAAAACACCGCGCAGCCGCCCAGAAGGAGCACGCACAGCAAAAGCGCAAGCATCCGGGCCGGACGGGTTATGGCGTTGAAATATGGCATAGGCTATCCGGCACCTCCCTTTGCATACTGTCCCACATCTGCTGACCGCGGACCTTTTCATTTTACCATACCGGAGACCTGAAAGCCATACCCGGAGCGGTTTTTCTTCCGCAAAACCCGGACTTTCCCCGAAAGATTCCGGAAAGACGGATTACCGGTCCGGACTTTCACAAAAAAGTCTTGCACAGTACATACCGGGATGCTATAATCAAGCTGTAAGAAACAGAATTTGTTTGGAGGTTACGGTATGGCACTCTACCCACTAAAGCTGTCTTACATCACGAAATCCATGATCTGGGGCGGCACGAAGCTGATCGATCCGGCCTACGGCTGGAACCGCAAATCCGACTTTACAAAAGTCGGTGAAGCCTGGACCCTGACCTGCCGGCCCAATGAAATGAGCATCATCATGAACGGAGCCTGCCACGGCATGACGCTCAGCGAGTACATCGACCTGTACGGGCGCGGGGTCATCGGGGACGATTTCAAGGGCAATACGTTTCCCCTTCTCATCAAGCTCATCGACGCCACGGACAAGCTCTCCGTCCAGGTCCACCCGGACGACGCCTACGCGGCCCGGATGGAAAACGGATCCGGCAAGACCGAGATGTGGTACATCGTCGACGCCGAACCCGGCGCGGAGATCATATACGGTCTGGAGCCCGGCGTCAGCAAGGACCGGTTCTGCCAGGCCGTCCTGGAACGCGAGTACGACGGCGTCCTTCACCATCAGCCCGTAAAGGCCGGCGAGACCTACTTCATTCCGTCCGGCATGGTCCATGCCATCGGCGCGGGCATCCTGATCGCAGAGATCCAGCAGAACTGCGACCTTACCTACCGCGTATACGATTACGAGCGCAGACAGGCGGACGGTTCCAAGCGTCAGCTGCACCCGATGAAGGCCATGGACGTGACGCGCGTCTTTACCGATGAGGACGTGAACGCCCTCCGGTTCGAGGCCGCGACCGACGAGGAACGCGCAGACCCTGCCCTGCTGGCCCACTGCAAGTATTTCCGGACCCGTCACTACGTCGTGAACCGGCATCTGGACATCACACCCCCTCCGGGGTCCTTCCTCAGCCTGCAGTGCGTCGGAGGGGACGGATTCATCCGGCACAGCGTGTTCAACTACCCGTTTGCCAAAGGCGACAACTATTTCATCCCGGCGGGCACCTCCCCGTTCTGCCTGGAAGGGGACGTCGACGTCCTGGAAACCTCTCTCAGCTAGCTCTGCTCCCTCGGTCCGTCCGCACTGGAAGGACCGTTTTTTGACCCGCGGAAGGACAATTTTCACGGACAGGGTGGAAATGTTCACAGTTTCCGCGGTATCCTTTTTGTATCCGTAATCAGAAAGGCGTCTGTGCTATGAATGATCTGTTGAACCATCTGCTGTCCGTGTCCCTGGACTGCGGTCCGGAAGGCATACGAAAACCCGGAACCGGCGAGGTGAACGTGTTCAATCTGGACAGCGGAAACGGATGCGTGGAACTGCGCGCCGCTTCCCCCGTTTCGTTCGTCACGCTCGTCTGGAGCCATGCCACGCCCTCAGACTCGCTCACGCTCGGCGACGCCTGGGAACGGACGTACGGAGGCATGGAATGGCTTCCCCTGGACGGGACCAGGCTGAACCCCTGGTACGTCCTGACCACGTCCGGCGGGACCACGCAGGGCTTCGGCATGTGCGTGCAGCCGAATGCCATAGGGGCCTGGAAAGTCGCTGCGGACCGCGTGACGCTGATCCTGGACGTCCGCAACGGCGGCGAGAACGCGGACCTTACCGGCCGGACGGTCCGGCTGTGCGAATTCGTCAGCGGGGTCTATACCGGTATGTCCCCGTACCGGGCCGGGCAGAACCTGTGCCGGGCCATGGCCCCGCATCCCCTGCTGCCGGACAGACCCCTGTACGGCGGAAACAACTGGTATTACGCATACGGGAAATCCTCACGCGAACAGATCCTGTCCGACACGAAACTCCAGGCGGAGCTGTCCGAAGGTCTGGAAAACCGCCCCTTCATGGTGATCGACGACGGATGGTCCGTCCTGCACACCAGCGGTCCCTGGGACAGCAACGAACGCTTCGGGGATATGGCGGCCCTCGCCCGGGAGATCAAGGCCATGGACGTCCGTCCCGGCATCTGGATCCGGTTCCTCAACACCCAGGACCCGATGCCCGGCATTCCCCGCATCCACGGAAAGATCCTGGATCCGTCCGATCCGAGGACACTGACCTACGTACAGGGACTGGTCCGGAAACTCACGGGGTGGGGGTATGAACTGATCAAGTACGACTATACCGGCGTGGACATCTTCGACGGCGGGCTGGACCATATGGACGTGTTCCCCGCCAAGTCCGGCTGGCATTTTGCGGACCGTACCCGGACAACGGCCGAGATCATCAAGGATCTGTACCGTACCGTTTACGAAGCCTCCGAAGGCCGCGCCGTCCTGCTCGGATGCAATACGATCAACCACCTGGCCGTCGGCATGGTACACGCGGCGCGTACCGGAGACGACACCAGCGGCGCGGATTTTTCCTATACGCTCCGCAACGGCTACAACGCTCTCGGCTTCAAGCTGATGCAGAACCGGACCTTCTTTGCGGCGGACGCGGACTGCGTGGGCTTCCTGCCGAACGCCATTCCCTGGGAACAGAACCTGGAATGGGCCACACTGCTGGCCAAAAGCGGCAGTCCCCTGTTCATCTCCTGTGCCTACGGAACGCTCTCCGGAGAGCAGCGCGCCGTGATGAAGGAACTGTATGTCCTCGCCTCGAAGCAGACCGAGGATCCGGAGCCCGCGGACTGGTTCGAGACCCGCCGCCCGGTCCAGTATAAAGAGTAGAAGCAAAGCAATAATACAAAAGAGGTTCAAGCCGATGAGAAGAATTCTGGTCAGCCTTATGGCGCTGCTGATGATCCTGTCCGTTCTTTCGTCCTGCGGAAGCGCGGACAAACCCGTTCCCGCGGAAAAGGGCTCCGAAACGGTCAGGGAAACCGACAAACCTGCAGGCACGAAGACGGACGGACCCGAGACCGAAGCCCCTGCGCACAAACCCGACATTCCCGAGACCGACCGGAACACGACGCTGCAGGTCGCGCACTGGACTGTCGACGAGACCTGGATCCCGTGGGAGGAGATCTGCGTCTACGATTATTCCGGAGACAATCTCGGGGACGCCGTCTACGAACGGACCGCCGAACTGAAGGAAAAGTTCGGGATCACCCTGGAGAGCGAATACGTGTACGTCTCGGACATCACCCACAAGGTGGACAACATGATCAAGACCGGTACGGACGAGTACCAGCTGATCGTCCAGCGTTCCTTCCAGATGCAGTACCATATGATGGAAGACGTGTTCGCCAACCTCGGTGCGCTTCCCTATGTCGACCTGAAGCAGCCCTACTGGAGCCAGGTCTCCGTCAAGGCGTTCACCTTCGGCGGCAGCACCCTGTTTGCGGCGTCGGATATGCTTCTTCTGGACAAGAGCTCCACGGCCGCAATCGCGTACAACACCTCCATTGCGCGGGATCACAGCTGGGACGGCAGTTATTTTTACGATCTGGTGAACAGCAGATCCTGGACGCTGGAAAAGCTGACCGCCTCCGCCTCGCAGGCTTATCTGGACCTGGACGGCGACACCGTGGTCAGCACGGGCGACGTCTTCGGGGCACAGGGCGGAGACAGCCCGGTCCATTTCCTGTTCAACGGATCCGGCGAACTGTTCTGCCGGAACACGGGAGACGACCGGTATATGGAATACACGTTCGGGACCGAACGGAGCTACAACGTGGTCATGGACACGCTGGAGGACCTGATCTTCCAGGACTGGTATCTCTATGACCGCTCCACGGTGGAGAACGCGTTTGCCAACAACCAGGTCTTCTTCGACATCACCCGCATCGAGTCCCTCAACAAGTACAGGGCCATGGAACAGGATTACGGCATCCTGCCCATCCCGATGTATGACGAGGCACAGGCCGAATACTACAGCGAGATCTCACCCCACCACGATTCGGTGATCGCGGTTCCCCATACCGCAATGACCAGCGAAACGCAGGAAGAGGCGGTCGGCGCGGCTCTGGAGGAACTGGCCTATATCTCCTCCCGGATCGTCTATCCCGTTCTCTATGACGTCGTGATCTCCGGAAAAGGCACCCGGGACCAGGAGTCCAAGGATATGCTGAAGATCATCTTCGACAGCCGGATCTACGATCTGGGCATCATCTATGATTTCGGCCAGTTTGCCGACAAAGTTCTCCGTATGCCCAGGACCGGAAAGAGCGATATCGTGTCTCCGTTCGAGGAGACCCGGGACAAGATCGAAACGCAGCTGGATGAAGTCGTGACCAAGATGCACGAAATATTCGGGTAACCGTGTTTGACTTTTTCTCCAAAGAATGCTATAGTAATCTCGAAACCAGCCGGCCGGAGAAGCCGGCAAACAAGGAGGAGGGCATTTGCCCTGTCGTTCTGTATGAAAAAGGTTCTTTCTTTATTACTTGTATTCGCCGTACTCTCGGGCGTGATGCTCGTTGCGGTATCCTGCGGAACCACGACGGATCCCGGAACAAAGCCGGATGAGACAAAACAACCGGAATCCGACACCGCCCCGGGCAAGACCGAGACCGACGCGGAAACCGAAGACCCCCGAATCAAGCCGGACATTCCGGAAACCTATGACTTCCACGGCGAAGTGTACCGGGTAGGCGGATGGTCCATTCCGGGCTGGGACGAGATGGCCCGGGGCATCCGGGACGTGGTCTCCGAAGGGTACAACGCCGACGTAGTCAACGACGCCGTCTATGAGCGCAACACGGCCATCCAGGACAATTACCAGATCGTCATCGAATTCGACCATGTCCCCTATGTGGAATTCCGGGACAAACTGATCCGGGACGCCCAGGTCGGCGACGCGGAATGGAACGTGGTCTATCCCCTGATGAACACATTCGGCGGTCTGGTCCTCAACAACGCGCTCTCCAACATCCGGTATGCTCCTCACGTGGATCTTTCCAAGCCCTGGTATGACCAGAGCTGTCTGGACTATCTGGCCGTTTCGGACGCGGTCTTCGCCGTGTCCACGGCCGCCAGCATCAACGACAAGGACGGGACAGCCGCGCTGGCCTTCGACAAGGTTGCGGCCCAGGACAACGATCTCCCCGACCTGTATGAGATCACGTCAAGGGGAGACTGGACGATCGAGATCCTCGACCAGTGCTGCCGCGGCGTACTTGCGGACCTCAACGGCGACCAGGTATTTGACGAACATGACTTCTACGGTTTTCTCGGCAAGCATGACGTTGCCCCGTCGTTCAAGGACGGTTTCGAGTCCATGATCATCACCAAGGACAGCGACGGCATGTACGAATTCACTCTCGGATCCGAATATGACATCGAGGTTTCCGAGGTCATACTGGAATTCATGTCCGAGGATTACTTCTTCAACCAGCATCTGTACAATATGCCCGATCCGGATTTCACCCAGAAATTCGGCGCGGGCGAAGGACTGTTCTTCTGGATGCGTATGGACGAAGTCACAAACCTCCGCGCCGCGGAGACCGATTTCGGCATCCTGCCCATTCCGAAATATGACGATTCCCAGGACTACTACCACTCGTACGTATCCAAGAACACCAGTTCCCTCCTGTCCATCCCGTTTGCGGTGACCGACGAAAAGCTGGAGTTTACCGGTATGATCCTGGAAGCCCTTTCCGCGGACTCCCTGTATACCCTGCAGCCCGCCTATATCGATCAGGCCCTCAAGACCAAATACGCCCGTGACGAGGAATCCCGCGAGATGATCCCGCTCGTTATGGCGCACCGCGTCTGGGATCCGGGCATGGTGTACGGCTTCGGCGGCATAAGCGACACCTATCTGTATCTGTATAATCAGCATCGCAGTCTGGCGACCATCGTGGCCGAGATGACCAACGCCATCAACCGGGACATTGAAAAATTCAACCTGACGGTCCAGACCTCTCTTGACTAGAGGCCAACCGCTGGAATCGGGTAGGAGGTCACCCATAAGCCTTAACCGTCTGGTGACCGCCTGCCCGATTTTTGGTTTCTCTCTTCTGTAAGTCCGATTGACTCCTGTGCAGGTCAACAGAGATAATCCAAAGGAACCGCGCCATGTCTTTTTTGCATTCCCGAGACCCGTCTTTTTCGTTTTGACGGTCCCGGAGGCCTGTTTTGCTTGAATAATGCAGAAACCGAAGCTCTGTTTTGCAAAAACTTTTCGCTTTTCCACTTGACAAACGCATAACCCGCCGCTATAATGGGGTGTAAAGATTGTGACGGGGATATAAAGCCTTCGCACCAACCTGTCAAGAGAGCCCGGTAAGCTGAGAACGGGTCAGGCGTGCGGACGGAAAGTCACCCCTGAATCGCCGCCCGAACCCGACAGGCAGTAGACGCGGCCGGCATCCGCCGTTATCCGGGATCCGGATCCGATCATCCGGGATGAGAGGCCGCAATAATGCGGCAACAGAAGTGGTACCGCAGGGTTATGGCTCTGTCTTCTGCATATGCGGAAGACCGGCCTTCTTTTTTTACCGTCCATTCGGAATGCGGGACCGGCAAGGAGGAAATCAATGCTACTCAACGGTTCAGATATCGTTTCGGAGGTGCTGCTCGAGCAGGGCGTCGATACGATCTTCGGGTATCCCGGAGGCGGCGTGCTCAACATCTACGATTCTTTCTACAAATACCGGGACCGGCTTCACCATGTGATCACAGCTCATGAGCAGGGCGCGGCCCATGCCGCGGACGGCTACGCAAGAGCCACCGGAAAGACCGGCGTGTGCATTGCCACGTCCGGACCCGGCGCGACCAATCTGGTCACCGGGCTGGCCACCGCCTATATGGATTCGGTTCCCATGGTCGCCATCACAGGCAACGTAGGTACGGGGCTCATTGGAAGAGACGCGTTCCAGGAAGTCTACATCATCGGTATTTCCATGCCGATCACCAAACACAATTTCCAGGTCCGGCGGGTAGAGGAACTCGCCGATACCCTCCGCGAAGCCTTCCGGCTGGCCCATACCGGGCGCTTCGGGCCGGTGCTCGTGGATATTCCCAAGGATATATCCGCAGCGGTCACCGAATTCAGGCACCAGCCCCCCGTGGAGACTCCGAGAACGGTCCGGGAGTCCTATCCCGGCCTCGAGACTGTGGCGGAGGCGATCAACGGCGCCAAACGTCCGTTCATTCTGTACGGAGGCGGCGTCCGGCTGTCCGAAGCCGGAGAGGAACTCCGGGAACTGATCCGCAAGGCGGATATTCCGGCATCCTATACGCTGATGGCCGCAGGGGTGCTGGGCTACGGCGAACGGAACAATATGGGACTCCTGGGCATGCACGGCTGTTTCAGCGGCAACAAGGCCGTGGACAACTGCGATCTCCTGATCAACATCGGCTCCCGCTTTTCCGACCGCGTGGCTCTCAACATGTCCAAATTCGCCGCCAACGCGAAGATCGTGCACATCGATATCGATCCCAGCGAGGTCGGCAAGAACATCCGGGTGGATTACAGCCTGATCGGCGACGTGAAGGACGTCCTGACCAAACTGCTTCCCCTCGTCAAGGAGACGACCCATCCGCAGTGGCAGCTGCAGATCGACGCATGGCGCGTGCGGGACTATCACCCGAAGGACGACGCCTCGGTTCTCAAGCCCCACCAGGTCATCGGCACCATCTGCGAAATGGCGGGTCCGGACGCGGTCTACACCACGGACGTCGGACAGCATCAGATGTGGGCCGCGCAGTATCTTCACCATACCGGCCCGCGCAATTTCCTGACCAGCGGGGGACTCGGCACGATGGGATACGGATACGGGGCCGCGATCGGCGCCGAATTCGGCATCGAAGGCCGGCATCCGGTCATCCACATCACAGGCGACGGATCCTTCCACATGAACCTCAACGAGGCCTGCACCGCGGTCAGCTACGGTCTTCCGATCATCTCGGTCATCTTCAACAACCGAGTGCTGGGCATGGTCCGGCAGTGGCAGACCGTATTCTACGGAAAGCGCTACTCCTCCAGTGAACCCGAGCGCAAGACCGACTATGTCAAGGTCATCGAGGGCTTCGGCGGGACGGGCTACCGGGTCACGGACCTGAACGGATTCCGGGAAGCCTTCGCCAAAGCGCTGAAAGCCGACTGTCCGGTCTGGATCGACTGCGAGATCGACCGCGAGGAACGGGTGCTGCCCATGATCCCGGCCGGATGCACGTCCGCCGACACCATCATGGATTGAAAGGAGAACCGCCATGTCCAAGCACTTTATGGTCATCATCGTAAAGAACAACGCCGGCGTTCTGGCCCGGATCTCTTCCCTGTTCTGCCAGCGCGCGTTCAACATCGAATCCCTGACCGTGTCCACCACGGATTCCCCGCTCATTTCCAGGATCACCGTCGCCACCTCGGGCGATGACGCCTATTTCGAACAGCTCCGGTCCCAGACGCTGAAGCTCAGCGAGGTCCTGGAGATCTATCCGGTCGATACCGACAGCACCGTCATCCGGGAACTGCTGCTTCTCAAGCTCCGGGTCACGGACCAGAACCGGGACCAGATCGTTTCCATTGCGGAAAGCAACCATGCCCGCGTCCTGAGCGAACAGGACCACTGCCTGGTCGTGGAGATGACCGCGGACCCGACCACCATCGACCTGTTCATCGAACTGATGATGCCCTTTGATTTCGTGGAGATGTGCCGCACCGGTGCCACCGCGATCGCCAAGGGCGCCACGTCCTTCCACCCCGATTCCATTTCAAAATGATAATTTTTTAAAGGAGATACCCACTATGATCACCAAGTATTATGACAGCGACTGCAACCTGAGTCTGCTGGACGGCAAGACCGTGGCCGTGATCGGCTTCGGCTCCCAGGGCCATGCCCATTCCGAAAACCTCGCCGAAAGCGGCGTGAACGTCATCGTCGGCCTGCGTCCGGATTCCGGACACCAGCCCAAGGCGCAGGCATTCGCCGCCGAGCATCCGAATTTCCGCATCATGCCCGTCTCCGACGCCGCCAAGGCCGCGGACTTCATCATGATGCTGGTCCCGGACGAACTCTGCCCCGACATCTATTACAAGGAAGTGGCTCCGTTCATGACCCCGGGCAAGGTCCTGATGTTCGCGCACGGGTTCAACATCCATTTCAACTGCATCCAGCCTCCCAAGGGCTGCGACGTCATCATGGTCGCCCCGAAGGGTCCGGGCCACACCGTCCGTTCCCAGTACGTGGCGGGCAAAGGCGTGCCTTCCCTGATCGCGGTCGCGCAGGACTGCTCCGGCCTGGCCAAGCAGTACGCGCTGGCCTATGCCTCCGGCATCGGCGCCGGACGCGCCGGCATCCTGGAGACCACGTTCCGTGAAGAGACCGAGACCGACCTGTTCGGCGAGCAGTGCGTCCTCTGCGGCGGCGTGACCGAACTGATGAAGGCCGGGTTCGAGACCCTGGTCGGCGCAGGCTACGCGCCCGAGATGGCCTATTTCGAATGCATCCATGAGATGAAGCTGATCGTCGACCTGATCAACGAGGGCGGCTTCTCCAAGATGCGGTATTCCATTTCCAACACGGCCGAATACGGGGACTACCGGACCGGCAAGCGCCTCATCACCGAGGAGACCCGCAAGGAAATGCGCAAGGTCCTCTCCGAGATCCAGGACGGCACGTTCGCTTCCGAATTCATCCAGGAATTCTCCGCCGGACGCAAGGTCAAGTTCCTGGCGACCCGCCGCAAGGAATCCGAACACCAGCTGGAAAAGACCGGCGCCGAACTGCGCCAGATGATGAGCTGGCTCAAAAAATAAGTCTGTATGGACCGGAGCGCCGGTGCCGATGGGCACAGGCGCTCCTCTTCTCTTTTTTCATCCCGGCTTCACACGTTTTCCGCCGAGTCCCCGTCGGATACTGGCGCAGAGTCTTCGAATGTGGTATACTTTTTGTGACACGGACGTTCTTTCCGTGCAGAATCCGCTTTGGAAGGAGGATACAGGATGCCTCAGTCGATACAGCCGTGCGTCCGGCTTACGGACGCCGTCAAGACGTTTTCCTCCGGGACCGGCTTTGTCCGGGCCCTGGACGGTCTTTCCCTGGACGTCTACCCCGGCGAGATCCTGGCCGTGACCGGGGAATCCGGGTGCGGCAAATCCACTCTCCTGAATATGATCGGCGGCATGGATGAACTGACGGAAGGCCGTCTGGAGGTCTTCGGCAGGGACATGACGCAGCTGTCCGGAAAGGAACGGACGGATTACCGCCGGCTCGACGTCGGATTCATCTTCCAGGACTATCATCTCGTTCCGGAACTCTCCGCGCTGGAGAACGTGGCTCTCGTGGCCGGTCTCGTTCCGGACGCCCTTTCCCCGCGAGACGTGCTCAGGTCCGTAGGTCTGGAAGCCCAAGCGGGCCGCTTCCCCGGCGAGCTCTCGGGGGGACAGCAGCAGCGGGTCGCCGTTGCGAGGGCCCTGGTCAAGAGGCCGAGGCTCCTGCTTGCGGACGAACCGACGGCCGCGCTGGATCTCGGATCCGCAAAGGAGGTCCTCTCCGTTCTGGTCCGCGCCATCCGCGAGGCTCCCGCAACCCAGGACAAACAAGCCTACCTCATACTCGTGACCCACAACCGGGAGATCACCCGGATCGCGGACCGCGTCGTCGTGATGAAGAGCGGACGGGTATGCGACGTTTACCCGCCCCCGGAGCCCTGCCGGGCGGATGAACTGGAATGGTGAATCTCATGAAAAAGATCCAGTGGACAGCCGCTTTCCGCTATATGCGGAAGCAGAAGGCCGCATGTCTGTCGATGTTCGTCGTCGCTCTGCTGGCCGTCACCGCTTTCCTGGGCATCCGTTTCACCGCGTCCTCCCTGATGTCCAACGGGAACCGGTTCTGGACACGGACTGCGTTCCGGGATATCGAGATCGTAGCCCCGGCCCTTTTGTCCGGCGAGGATCTGGACCGGATCCGGGCCACCGAGGGCGTGCAGGACGCGGAACCCGTATGGTACGTTACCGCGTCCGTATCCGGAAAGCGGGATACGGAGGTCGACGTCATCTCCCTGACCGAACGGATCAACACGGTCATCCTGAGGGAGGGCCGCATGCCGGCCGCGCCCGGGGAATGTCTCCTGGAACGTCCGGTTCTCGAAGAGCTGGGCCTTTCCCTGGGGGACACGGTCGAGCTTGACGAAACACAGGTCCTGGCCGTCCGCACGTTCACGATCTGCGGCGTCGCGGATCATGCCGATCATGCCTGTCTGCCTTTGCAGGTGCCCGGCAACCGCTACCTGATCGTGAGGCCGGACGCCTTTGACGGGGACCGGCTGGAACAGAAATGTATGCGCGCGGCTGTGCGCGTTTCCGGGCTTGAAGGCACGGACCGGTTCTCGGACGGCTACCTGGCGCGTTCGGGAGAGGTCCGGGACCGCCTGGACAAACTGTCCAGAGAACCCGGGCGGGCCGGAAACCCTCTGGAGTCAATCCTAAGCTGGATCTCCTCCCTTTTCGGGGGCACAAGACGCTGGCTGGTCTTCGACGTATGGGGCTCCGCCTGCTACTACGCCGTTCGCAGCGCCGCGGAGAATATGGCAGCCATAGGGGCGACCTTCGCGGTCGTGTTCGTGATCGTCGGCGCGCTCGTCATCTATGCCTCGATCCGAAGAATGGTCAAGGAGGACCGGACCGGGATCGGAACGGCCAAGGCCATGGGTTTCCGGAGCCGCGAGATCGCGTTCAAGTATCTGGCCGCGGGACTGATCCCCACTCTGACGGGAATGCTGGCCGGCGTCGCGGTCGGGTATGCCGTCATACAGCCTGCCCTGCTCTCGATCTACAGCCGGTTCTACGTATACGGATCGGGCTCTTCTGTCTTTGAGCCGTCCCTGACGGTTCTCGTACTGGCCGCGGGTCTCCTGATCACCGCCCTGGCGGCGCTGGCGGCCTGTGCCGACCTGCTCCGGCAGTCCGCGGTCCGGCTGATGAACGACCGTTCGCCGGAGTCCGGCCCGGTCTCCGTGAAGACGGACCCGTCCGGGCGTTTTCCCTATTTCCGTCTGATCCTGCGCAGCCTCCGGACGGGATGGCGGCCCATCCTCGTGATCGTGGCCGGCATCACCGGATGCATGGTCCTGCTCGTGACCGGATTCACGATCCGGCTGTCCGTTGTCCGGACCATAGACCGGCAGTTTACGGATGTGGAACGCTACGATCTCAAGGTCCGCTTCGTTCCGGAAGACGAAGACGGCGAAGCCCCGGTGCAGGGCCGGATCCGTTCCGCGCTGAACGGCGCGGGCCTGAGCCAAAACGCAAAGTCGGACGGCTGGATCGAGCTGACCGACCGCGAATGCCTGTTTGGCGCGGGAGGCCGGATGAACGGCGGCGAGCTGATCTGCGCGGACCCGGATGTACTGGACGGATATCTCATCCTGGCCGATCCCGGGACCGGCAGGATGTTCATCCCCGACTCCGGAAACGGGATCTACATACATCTGCGCACCTCGGAGACGGCGGAACTGGGCCCGGGTGACTACCTGACCCTCTACAACAGCCGGATGCAGACCCGTCTCGTTCCGGTCGCCGGCGTATTCGACAATTACATAGGCGGACAGATGATCCTGTCCCGGAGCGCATATCGGTCCGTCTTCGGAGAAGAGCCGGAAGCCAACTGCTTCTGGATCCGGTGCGGGGATACGGAACCGGGAGAGATCGAAAAGGCCCTGGAAGGCCTGCCCGTGACCGTCATCCGGGCGGAAGCGAAAAAAGCGGAGTATACCGGCTACACCTCCGCGCTGGACAGCGTTGCCGGACTGCTCGCGGGCGTTTCCGCGCTGATGGCGGGCGGCGTCCTGGCAAACCTGATCTATCTGCAGTACTACCGCAAGAAGCGCACTCTCGTCATCATGCGGATCCAAGGTTTTTCCGCGGCCGGAACGATGGGTTACGTCCTGGGCGAGTCCGTCTTCACGCACGCGGCCGGTATCGTCCTGGGCATCGCCGGGGGCTCCTTCCTCGCCAGACGGGTCATCGGGCTGATGGAGGGGCGGCAGCTGCATATCGTCCGGTCCGTCCAGCCCCTGGGATGGCTCCTGTCCGCGTCCGTCATGCTTCTGTTCTCGATACTCATCCATGCCGTGGTCGTACGGGCGGTCCTGCGCCTTAAACCCACGGACGAGATCATGATCCGGTAGTTTTGCTGACAAGGAGATAGTTGACTATGGGTGGCTTCTGGAGTGAAAGAACCTATCTTCCCGAACACGCGGGATATCCGGTGTTTTCGGCCCGGTATTTTCTGTATCTGGCATTGTTCCTGCTCATTGCGGCACTGGCCGTCTTCCTGTACGGCCGTGCGGGTCCGAAGCGGAAAACCTTGCTGCTCAGGATCTTCGCCTGGGTCCCTCTGGGCATGGAGATCCTGAAGACCGCCGTATTGCTCGCGCAGGGCTGCTATACGCCGAACTACTACCCGGTCGGGTTCTGTTCTTTGGTGATCTATCTGTACCCGCTGTATGTCTGTATCCCGGGCGGCAAGGCCCGGAACGTGCTGCGGTGCGTCATCTGTGCGGCGATGCTGCCCGCCGGGCTGGCCACGCTGCTCTTTCCCAACTGGATCGGTCACTATCCGTTCCTTTCCTACTTTTCGCTTCACAGTTACGTCTGGCACACGATCATGATCGTCTATCCGGTATGGACGTGGCAGACGGAACGCGTGCCGCTCCGCCTGCGGGATCTTGTACACGCCTTTGCGTCCGTCCTCGTCCTGATCCCTGTCGTCGTCCTGGTCAATTCGCTTGCGGGCACCAATTACTGGTTCCTTGCGGCACCGACGGACAACCACCCCCTGGCTCCGCTCTATCACGCCATAGGCCCGGGAGGCTATTTTGCGATCCTCATCCTGGTCGGCGTCTCCGTGGCGGCGCTGTCCGCCTGGCTCCAGGACCTGATCCTGCCCAGGTGTCTGGGGACAAAGGCACCGTCCGACGTCCCCGGGACGGATGCCTAAGCGTCCGGTCCCGGTCTTTCCGAAGTCCGTAAAACGCGGCGGAGTCTGATGGCTCCGCCGCGTGTATTTTGCGTATGATGACAGACTCCTGCCGCCTGCGCCTTTCCGGTTCACGACAGCTCGCAGACGTACAGCTCGTGGATCGACCAGTAGCTTCCCTCGGAAGACCCGTTCTGGGTGACGCGCAGATAGCGGGCCTCGACCGGATCGAACGAAATGAGCCCGTTGCCCTTCTCGCCGGAGGCGATCGCCTCGCCCCAGTCCGATCCGTCAGAGGAGACGTAGACGTTCCATTTCACGGCCATGTCGCCCGTGCTCGAGCCGATATCCAGGATCAGGGTGTCAAAGGTCAGTTCGGTGCCGAAATCCACCTGGAAGTACATACCCGGTTTCTGGACGGCGGCGCTGTCCCATCGCGTGCCGACGTTTCCGTCCAGGACCCGGCCCGCGTTCCCGGAATTGTGGCTGGCGCTCACCTTCCAGGCCCTGCGGTCATAGGCCGACAGGATCTCGTTGTCCTCCGAGAAGGCGCGGGCCGTTCCGGTATTGTTGATCCAGCCGTCCGTCGTCACCTTGATGCCCAGTGCGTCCGCGACCGACCCGGCGACCGTGAGAAAGGCCTCGCCTCCCGTTCCTCTCTTAATCAGGGGATCCTTGGGGTTGACCCCGGAGCCCAGCAGGACGACCGTCCCGCCCTCCAGCTCCGCAAACGCGGTGTTCCCGGGGTTCTGAAAATGCGCCCCGACCAGGCGGAGCAGTCCGCTGTCTCGGCCCATGTGCAGTCCGTACGTCGGTCCGCCCCAGTAGACGCTGGCATAGAGGCTGACCTCGAAGTCGTTGTTGCCTTCGGAATAGATGTAATAGACGTCTGAGGAACCCAGGGAGACGAACTGCGTGTTGAGGAACGTGAACGCGCTCTCCACGTCTTCCGTGATATACAGGGCCTTGACGTCGGCGTCCAGTCCCAGGCCTACCGAGATCCCGTCGGGACCCCCGCTTCCCTCGCTCGTGAGGATGATGCCCTTGTTGGCTCCGAAATTGAAGCAGTTGTACATCCGCAGGTTCCGCAGGTCTCCCAGCGTGAAAAATTCCAGATGGGCATACCCGTAATCGTAGACCGGGCTGATGTCGCCCTTCGTGCTGTTCGGGAAGGACCCGAACTTGGATTCGTTCCCGCATGCGTACACGATCGTGTTGCACATGACGTTGTTGAGGATCCCGTCAACCGCCCCGGCTCCGGCCTTCAGTCCGTAGTTGAACATATGGCCCGAGACGAAATCGATATAGAACCGGTCGCAGCGGTTGGTGAACAGGTCGATCGCGGCATAGCAGGCGCGGAATCCCACGTTGATCACGTAAATGTCCGCACCGCAGCCCCGTATCGCCCAGGGATACGCGTAAGGCTGGCCTCCCATCCGGTCCCAGACCTGTTCCGGGTAGTCGACCGTCACGCCGCGCAGGCCGCCCCTCGGATCGATCGAGAGGAATGCCTCGGCGTCAGGATCCCCGCGGCCCCAGTAGCTTTCCAGGACCGTGCCTTCCCCGTGAGGCGTGGAACTGGTGTCGGTCGCGCCGCGGAGTTCCACACCGGACGGGATCCGGAGCGTACCGTCGAGCCGCCAGTATCCGGCGGGCACGAACACGATGCCGCCTCCGTTCTCTGCCGCGGCTTTCAGGGCCTTCCGGAACGCTTCGGTATTGTCCGTCGTGGTCCGGTCCGCCTTGGCGCCGTAGTCCGTGACCAGGAACAGATCGTTCTTCGCCGGCAGCCGGGTCTGGCTTCCGAAGGCCGCATAGTCATATTCCGGGAAACTTTCGGCGTACGGCAGTTCCTCGCTTTCCACCTGTACGCGGTAGAGGGATTCGTTCTTTACGTTCGCCGTTCCTTTGAACCGGTTGCCCACAAGGTTCGCGGAGCCGAACGTCCCCACACGGACGTGGCAGGAGGCCGCGCTGTTGTTGAACTCGCAGTCTGCCGCGTTGAACAGGCCTCCGTCGATGCGGACCTCCCCGCGTTCGACCTTTGACTGGTTGAACAGGACGCGGGTGGTCGAGGAGGGATCGATGCGGATCGCCGTGTCGGCATCGATCGTACAGCCCGTGAACTGTACGGTGTCCGAGGTGTCCGGTCCGACCCGGATCCCGGTCTCGCATCCGGTCATACGGATGTCGGCAAACATGTTGCCGCAGTAGTTGCTGGCCTCGATCGAGATTCCGGTCTTGCAGCGGGTCAGGCGGTAGGCGTAATTGTGCCCGTTCGGCGTACTGCCCTTGCTTCCGACGGAATACAGGGCCGCATAGCCCCTGTTATAGCCCTCGATCGTAAGGTAGCTGGAATAGGACCAGTCGTTGCGTCTCATGATGAGCCCCGTGCCGTTTTCATAGATGAACCGGCGGACGGACTCCTTGGCCGCGTCCTCGGCAAACGGGTCCGCGATGCCCATCCGGGCATACAGTCCGCACCCGATCCAGTATTCGGGAGAAAGGTCCAGGTACTCCACGCGCCCCACGTCAGCGATGTTGTCCACCTCCACGCCCAGGGACAGCGGAGAACCGTACACCCCGTTGACCACGGGCGACGCGCCCATATTGGTATAGGAGTAATGCACGGCCGTATAGGCGTTGACGAACGTCACGTTCTTGACGTTGTTGTATTCGTTGCCCCAGTAGCCGTCGACACCCATGGTGATCGCCGGAGCATACGGGACGATGGCCTTCGGATCCTGCTCGGGATAAAAGAAGGTCAGGTCCATTACGCCGCCGTTGGTCTCCATCCGGATGAACGGCAAGGAATTGATCGTCTTGTCTCGCCCGTAATAGACCAGGAAGACCGTGCCGCGGACCGGTTTTCCCGCCTCGGGTCTGGCCCATTCGCCGCGCAGGGTCACGCCCTTGCGGAGCGTCAGCGCCTTTGAGAACTTGTACATCCCGTCCGGGAACCAGATCACGCCGCCCCCGATCGCGCCGAGTTTGTCGATCAGCTTCTGGACCGTCTGGGAGCAATCCTTGCCCCCGGTCGGGTCGACGCCGTAATCCAGGACGTCATATGCCGCGACGAACGTGCCTACGGACAGATCCGTAAGTTCGGTGTCCACGACTTTGTATTCGGGTTCATAGGTGGTCTTCACCGGCCGGGGCGTCGTCCCGGTCCCGGTCTCGGATTCGGTTTCCACGGTTGTGCCCTCGCTTTCCGTTTCCTCAGACGCATCCGTATCCGCGGATGTATCCGTTTCCGTCCGGGACGGGGGATTCGCGCCGCAGGCGCTCAGGACCAGGAGGCACAGAAGCAGCCCTCCGGCAAGCAGGCTCTTGAGTTTCGACATAGGTTGCTCCTTATTTACAAGGGATATACTGTATTTTCATTATACAATTCGGGAAAACCTCTTGTCAATTCCCTTTCCGTAGACTACAATAGAGCGGTATACCGTTCAGACCGCAGAGATCTGCGGCCTGAGAAAGGAGATCCGGATCATGCTTCTCACCGTGGATATCGGAAACAGCAGCATCGTGCTGTCCTTTTTCGGGGACTCTCCCGAGGTCCGTGAGCGCCTCCGTCTGGGTACGGATGAACGGCGCACCGCCGATGAGTATGCGGGCGTGATCCGCAGTCTGTCCCTCGCGCGTGGCATCGACCCCGGAGAGGTCCGGACCGCGGTCCTGTCCTGTGTTGTGCCTGTACTGGCCGCTCCCCTTTCGGATGCCGTCCGTCAGGTCTTCCCCTCTCTGGAAAGACTCGTTCCGGTCGGACCGGGTATGCGCACCGGTTTCATCATCCGGACGGAAAACCCGTCCGAAGTGGGATCGGACCTGGTCGCTGACGCCGCCTGCGCGGTCAAGGAATACCCTCTTCCCCTTCTCGTCGCGGATCTGGGTACGATGAGCGTGCTGATGCTCATCAATGAAAACAGCGAATTCACCGGGACCGTCATCTTTCCCGGCGTTCAGACCGTCCTGCGGTCCACGGCGGAATCCGCAGCCCAGCTGCCCGAACTGTCCGTAGGCACCTGCGGACCGGAAGCCGTGCCTCTCTTGGGCCGGAATACGGCCGCTTCCATACGTGCCGGAGCCCTCTGGGCCAACGCGATGTGGATCGACGCCTATGTGGAGAGGCTGGAGCATGAGACCGGAAAGACCCTGAACCTGGTCGCCACCGGAGGTCTGGCCGGAACCGTCATTCCGTTCTGCCGCCACGGCTTCCGGGTGGACCCGGACCTGACGGCGAAAGGATTGTATTATCTCGGGACCGCCCCGCAGAAAAGGCTCTCGGCCAGGCCGGGCGAACCGTAACAATTTTTAACACGCGCCGTACCCCCTGCGGACGGCAGCGCCGGGTGAAAGTCCCGGAAGGAGTACACATCTATGCGCAAGCAGACTTCCGAAAAGCTTGTCCAAATGGTACAGTTGGCCATATTGGCGGCTCTCGTCGTTCTACTGCAGATGCTGGGCGGATTCATTCACATCGGTCCGACCAGCGTCAGTCTGGTCCTGGTCCCCATCGCCCTGGGCGGCATGCTGTTCGGGCCGGCGGCCGGAGCCTTTCTCGGCCTCATCTTCGGGTTCATCACCCTGATGGCCGGCGTGACCGGGACGGACGCGTTCACGAACATCCTGTTCACTGCCCAGCCCTTCGCCACGGGCTTCATCTGTCTGGGCAAGGCGACGGCGGCCGGATTCATGGGCGGTCTGGTCTACAAGCTGCTCAAGAAGGTCAACCGTTGGGCAGCCACGTTCGCGGCGGCCGCGGCCGTGCCCGTCACCAACACCGGACTGTTCATCCTGTTCGGTCTTCTGATGGTCCGCGGGACCCTGGAGGCCAATTTTGCAAGCGAGACCGGAGTCGTCTATTTCCTGGTCATCGTATGCGCCGGATTCAATTTCCTTGCGGAGCTGGGTCTCAACCTGATCCTCTCCCCCGCCCTGTTCCGTCTGACCACCCTTCTGAAGGACCGGTTCAGCGCCCGGAACGCTTCCAAACAAGCCGAAACCCAGGACACGAATCCGTCTGCCGACACGGAAAAAACCGATCCGGACTGAGATCCGCACCATTTTAAACCCCAGGAGATCACTATGTCACTTCGTTCAGACAATGTCACCAAAGGCGCCGAGCGCGCCCCCAACCGCTCCCTGTTTTACGCGATGGGCTACACCAAGGAAGAACTGGAGCGCCCCCTGATCGGCGTGGTATCCGCGCACAGCGAGATCGTACCCGGTCATTTTCATCTGGATAAGATCGCCGAAGCCGTCAAGGCCGGCATCCGCATGGCCGGCGGAACGCCTGTGCTCATCCCGGCCATCGGCGTCTGCGACGGCATTGCCATGGGCCACATCGGCATGAAGTATTCCCTGGCCTCCCGCGAACTCATCGCGGACAGCGTGGAGACGATGATCATGGCCCATCAGCTGGACGGGGCCGTCCTTATCCCCAACTGCGACAAGATCGTGCCCGGAATGGTCATGGCCGCCGTCCGCATGGACATCCCGGCAGTCGTCTGCTCGGGCGGTCCGATGCTGGCCGGACGGTACAACGGGGAGAAGGTCTCCCTGTCCAAACTGTTCGAGGCCGTGGGCGCCTACAAGGCCGGACTCATCGATGAGGCCGGTCTGGAGTCCTGCGAGACCGGGGCCTGCCCCGGCTGCGGATCCTGCGCCGGCATGTACACCGCAAACAGCATGAACTGTCTGTGCGAGGCCATCGGCATCGCGCTTCCCGGAAACGGCACCATCCCCGCCGTCTCCAACCGCCGCTACATCCTGGCCAAGCACGCCGGTATGGCGATCATGGATATGCTGAACCGCGGCATCACGGCCAGACGGATCATCAACGAGAAGAGCCTGCGCAACGCGCTGGCCTGCGACATGGCTCTGGGCTGCTCCACCAATTCGGTGCTCCACCTGCTCGCCATCGCCCATGAGGCCGGCGTATCCCTGGATCTCAGCATCTTCAACGAGATCAGCGCCAAAGTCCCCAATCTGTGTCATCTGGCCCCCGCGGGGCCCACGCACATCGAAGACCTGGACGCGGCCGGCGGTATTCCCGCCGTACAGGCGCAGCTCCTGAGCGCCGGCCTTCTGGACGGCTCCGCACTTTCGGTCAGCGGCAAGACGATCGCCGAGGTCGCTAAGGACGCGAAGAACCTGGACACCGGCGTCATCCGTCCCATGGACAATCCCTACTCCGCCACAGGCGGCCTGCAGATCCTCTGGGGCAACATTGCTCCGGACGGCTGCGTGGTCAAGAGAAGCGCCGTCGCGCCCGAGATGCTGGTCCATACCGGTCCGGCCCGTGTGTTCGACAGCGAGGACAGCGCCATCGCGTCCATCTATGCGGGTCAGATCCGTCCCGGTGACGTGGTCGTCATCCGCTATGAAGGACCCAAGGGCGGTCCGGGCATGCGCGAAATGCTCAATCCCACGTCCGCCCTGGCCGGAATGAAACTGGACCGTTCGGTCGCGCTCATTACGGACGGACGCTTTTCCGGCGCGTCCCGGGGCGCCTCCATCGGCCACGTATCCCCGGAAGCCGCGGACGGAGGCCCCATCGGACTTCTCCGCGAAGGCGATTCCATCACCATCGACATCCCGAACGCCTCCATTTCGGCGGACCTTACCGAAGAAGAACTGGCCGCCCGCAGGGCCGCCTATGTCAAGCCGGAACCCAACGTCAAATCCGGATGGCTGGCACGCTACGCGAGACTGGTCAGCAGCGCCAACACGGGCGCCGTGCTCAAGACCGATCCGGACTGATCCGGACCCGACCGGAACAGGAGGCCTTCCATGCGCAACCGGAAACTTTCCCTTTTGATCTCCGCGCTCTGCCTGGGGCTGCTCTTCAGCTCCTGCTCCGCGGCACCCGCCGGTCGCCCGGAGACAGACACGGTCCCGGCGCAGACCGAGTCCGGTGCCGGGACGGAACCCGCAACGGAAACCGAAACGGAGGAACAGCCTGTGAAGAACGATGATTCCCCGCTCGCCCTGTGCATCACGGAGGGGGGCGTGCCACTGGACGCCGCGTCCGTATCCTCCCGTTTCCGGGCTTACAAGGAACTCGGCCTGACCGCGGTCCGGCTGGATCTCTTTTTCACGTCCGGTTCAAACGGAAAAGTCAGGCTGGACACGAGCAGCCGGAACCAGTTCCGGGCCGCCGGACAGAACGGTCTCAAACTCAAGATCATTCTCAATCCGGGCGGAACCGGACAAAGCGATCCGGATTCCAAACTCAGGGATGCCACAGGCCGCACCGCGCTGAATGCGGTCAGCCCCTGGTATGCCGGAGCGGAAGCCTACACCGAGTCCTTTCTCCGCGATCAGCTCTCTGCCGTTCTGGACGAAGGCTTCGGTTCCCTGATCGGCGGGATCGTCGCGGGTCTGGGTCCTGCGGGAGAACCGCTCTATCCCCCGGCCTGGACACAGGGCGGAGGCGATGAGGTCCTGTGGTGCTACGCGGACAACGCGCAGGCGGATTTCCGCCGGCAGATGGAAGCCAGATACAAAACGGTCCAGGCCGCAAACGAGGCCTGGAGCACGTCCTACGATTCTTTTGCAAATGTCACGATTCCCAAGGAAGGGACCTTCCGAGGCCAGTACCTACGGGACGTCCTGGAATGGTACCGGGACAGCAAGCGGGCGTTCATGGATATGCAGGTCCGCGTTTTCCGCAGGCTCATGGATGAGTTCGGCCTTTCCGACGTACCCCTGATCCTCTACCTTCCCGGCGCGGATTTCACGGAGGGACAGTGGGAGAACTGTATCCGGACCGGCACGCTCACGAACGGGATCCGCTTCATGTGCGACAATCCGTATACGGTACAACTGGCCAGGACCTACGGCTGTCTTCTGCAGTATACCGGCATCACCGGGACCGAACATCTCAGACGCATCCTGACGTTCATGCACGAAAACGGCTATGCGGACATCCCCGTTTTCGGAGAAAACGCCGGAGGTTCCCGTCCGGACGCCGAACCCGGGCTGCTCCGGGACATCATACTGGAGTATAAGCTGGCCGGCATCGACTACACCCACTGCCACTGGCTCTTCGAATCCGACGGCCGCACCCGTTCGGCGCTTTTCCAGTCCTTTGCGGACATCGTTCCGGATCTGAAAACCTATCTGGACTCGGGAACGGCCGGCACCTTTGACCCGGCTTCGCAGGCCGGGGACGCAGGCGACCCGGACGGTGACGTCCTGTCCTTCCGTCTGCACTTCAGCAAGCCCGAAGCCGAACCGCTGGCCTTCGCGTTTGCCACGCTCAAGAGGCTGGATTTCACGGTCCGGGACGGGGACACCCTGGAATATGACGTCTTTCTTTCGGATCCCATGGCGGGCCTGGGGGCGCTGGACGGCCAGTTCAGCGACGGCAAGACCCTCCGGGACAACTACGGGCTGACCGATACGACCGGGCTGCGGGTACATCCCAACGCGGATCTGAGCCGCTTCGCCTACGGCCGCTGGTACCACCGGGTCATCCGTCTGGGCAACGCCCAGAACGACGGACAGAGGCTGACTCTCCTGCAGCTGGCCGCGCATCCGGAAGCTGCGGACGGACCGTTCACGGAATGTGACGTAACCGTCTGCTACGACAACATCGTCATCTGCCGGGACGGCGAACCCGTCCTGACCGTGTTCGAAGACGACGGGGACGTGGTTCCCTCCTCCGTTTCTGCGGCCAGGTTCGCATCCGGTGGATTCACCGCCGAGCCTCTGGACACCATCGGATAACGGCCACAGTGACAAGGAAAGCCGGAAGGAACCGAGTTCCTTCCGGCTTTCCGTATATCCGGACCCTGTCCGGGAGTTGGCTTGTTACGCGTGATTCTGCAGTTCCTCGATCGCGTAGAAATCGTCGATCAGTTGTGCGATGTTCCGGATCAGCGTAGCCTCGCGGGCGGCGATATAGGAGGACAGCCCGGACGCGGTGGTCTGTCTCGGCAGTTCGGCCATGGCGATGTCCAGACCGCCCAGCGCCGTCCCAAAGAAGTAGGCAAACGGCATTGCCGTCGCGTCCCGGACGATATCCAGGACCTTGATGTCCTCCTCTGCGTCGGACAGCTTGGTCTGCAGGGTGGTCTCATAGAACGCCGGCACTACGTAGTTGTAGCACTGGCAGGACAGCGCCTCGATGATCGTCGAGATCTGATGGAACTGGTCCACACTGGTCTGCGGAACGCCCCAGAGCATATCGGACGCGCCAGCAATATAGTCCGTCTGGCTCTCGTCAAGCATCGGGACCGGAAGGAATCCGTAGGTCACGTCCACATAGGTACGGACCTTCCGGTACACGTCGCGGGTACTGGTGTAGAGGAAGAGCGCGCCGTTGTTTTTGAAGGCCTCGAACTGAGAATTGTTTTCGTCGAATCTCTTCCCGCTTTCCAGAAGCCGGCCGAGCAGTTCCAGCATCGTATAGGCGCGTTCCGCGTCGAGCGCATATTCGGGCATGTCCTCGGAATCCTTTCCAACCGGGACCACGTCCATGCTTCTCTCGAACCCGGTCGCGGCCATGCTTCCCATGACAAATCCGTATTGTTCGCCGGCATCGATATCGATCGTGCCGTCCGCATCCGCGTCGTTATGCCCTCTTGCCGCGTACTGGATCAGGTCCTCCATATACCAGTCGCGATCGAACGCCTCCTCATATGGCGCCTCCAGATTGCGGTCAGCCATCATCTTCTTGTTGAACGCAAGGATGCCGGCACCGGTCATCGGGGAGTAGCTTACATAGGAGGACGCAACGTACATCCGGCCTCCGATCGAGGTGGACTGCAGATTCTTCTCAGGCCACCAGGGCTTGGAAAAGTCGAACGCGTCACTTTCGGTCAGGTCCGCGTAATATCCTTTCATGGAGTTGCGGACGGACAGATAGTCATGTCCAATCGTCATGGCGAACTCGTTTTTCGTACCGCTGAGCACGGATGCCTCCAATTTGTCGGCCAGTCCGTGGTCGTCTCCGCCGTCCGTACGCTCGTAGAGGATATTGAACCGTTCCGCGACCGCGGACGAGCATTCGTAGAGGGTGTCCTCGATCAGGTCGCCCGTCTGCGCATCCTCAAGGTTGATGACCATCAGTCCCCGTGCGGGTGAGTACATGATGTTGAACACGAACTTGTTGAAATCCTCATCCCTGAGCCCGTCTGCAATATAATCCCGCGCGGGCGCATCGGTTTCGGTCTCGGACGGCCTGTCGGATTCAGGCTGGGATTCGGCTGTACCGGTTTCCTGTCCCTGACCGGGTTTCTGCGTCTCCGCAGGATCTGCGGTACCGTTTCCGCAGGATGCGAAAAGCGCGGCCGTCAGGCAAAGCAGGAGCACCAAAGCAATGATTTTTCTCATATGTGCCTCCGTGGCTACAAGAGTTTGGAATGAATAGCGAAAGGCCCGGGCAAATCCTTGACCGAAGCCGTTCAACAAATAGGATTGTAACACACTATACATGATCGGGTCAACAGTTTACGCATATTTTGCAAATCCGGGGCCCCTGCGCTCCCGATCACTTTCTCAATCAGGGCACACAATTCCAGAAGCTGAGAGACTTGGAAAAAATGTAAGCGGGGCAATCCTTTTGTGCATTCTGAACTTGACGGGCTGTCCTTCCCTATGCTAAAATAACTGCGATCTTTTTTTGAAAGATCAGTCCAACAAAAAAAAGGAAAACCATTATGGGAACATGGAAACAACTTGACGAGTCTCTGTTCACGACCGCCTCCTGTATCACGCGGTATCCGGAGCCCGTTCTCTCCTACAAGGACGTACCCTACAAATCCGCGCTGACCTTCAACGCAGGCGTTCTGAAGAAAGACGGAAAATACATCATGATCTTCCGGAACGATGTGGGCGATTATAATGCCCAGCGTCTGTTTCCGGATGAAAACGGGAACATCACCAATCTCGGACTGGCTTTTTCGGATGACGGAATCCACTGGAACGTAGAGCCAGAACCCTGCTTCAATCTGCATAACGACGAGATCATCCGGGCCTACGACCCCCGTCTGACCTGGATTGACAACGAATACTGCATCTGCTTTGCCGTAGACACCCGTCACGGAGTCTGCGGAGGCATGGCTGTCTCCAAGGACCTGAAGACTTTCGACATCAAGTCCATCTCTGTTCCGGACAACCGCAACATGGTGCTCTTCCCGGAAAAAATCAACGGCAACTATGTCCGCCTGGAACGGCCCATGCCGGTCTATTCGCGTGGGGGACACGTTTTTGACATCTGGCTGTCCGAATCTCCGGATCTGGTATACTGGGGCAAGTCCCGGCTTGTCATGGGCACGGAGGACGTTCCGTTCTGCAATGACAAGATTGGTCCCGGTGCCCCGCCAATCAAGACAGACAAAGGCTGGCTCATCATCTTCCACGCGGTGGATGTGGATCCGGAACGTGGCAAGAACGGCTGGGAACCTGCCTGGAAGAAACGCTATGTCATCGGAATTGCCCTCCTGGATCTCAAGGATCCGTCCAAAGTCATAGGTATGTCCAAGCGTCCGCTCATCGTTCCCGAAGGTTTCTACGAACGGGAATACGGATTCCGTGCAAACGCTCTCTTCCCTTGCGGTATGCTTCTGGAAGACGACAAGACCGTACGCATCTACTACAGTGCGGGCGATGCCATTGTCAGGCTGGCAACCGCAAAACTGGACGATCTGCTTGCGCTCTGCAGCGAACCCAGAAAGTGAGCGGTATCCGACGTGCTGAAATTCATCTGCAAGCCCTGCCCCATCGTCGTAAGACCGTTCGGGGAGAGGGAGATCCTCTATGCCTTTCATGACATCGACGGTACCCATTCCCTGATTCGGAACTGGCCGCCCGTCATGAGCATCGTGCTGGATTACGTCTCGCGGAACGGCGTTCCGGAAGGCTATGACAGCGAGGAGAACGCCTTGAAGCTGATCGACCGGGCCGGAACCGAACCACTCCCCGAGACCGACCGCTTCTGCGTGGAATCCGCCGGACTCTCCGCCCTGACCCAGATGGAATGGGCCATCCGCCGCGCCATCGAGGCGGGCATAGAGAAAGTCCCCTGCGACCGGGAGGACAACCGCGCCAAGATCGCCGCGATCGGAAGCGGCGAGGAGGTGTTCGCCAATCCGGACAGCCCGGAGCTGGCGGCCTTTCTGGAAACGCACACGCCCCGGCTGTTCAAGTTCTACGAGCGGGTCCTCAACGGATTCTGCCGGGACCGCAACCTGGAGATCGCGAAAAAAGACCCGGACCGCTTCATCGTGAAGGGATCCATGGCCTTTCTCACCGCCCTGCGCGACGCGGGCGTGAAGAACTATTTCGTGACCGGCGCAGTCGTGGAACGCGGCATGGGCATGTGGGAAGAAGTGGAAACGCTGGGCTTCCGAACGGGACCCGGTGAGATCGTGGAAGACATCATAGGCTCAACCTGGACCGACAAACTGCCCAAGGACAGCATCATGAACCGTCTTCTTGCCAACCTGGGCGCGGACGGACGCAACGTGCTGGTCACAGGCGACGGACGCGCGGAGATCTCTGCCGGCGTCGCGATGGGCGCCTTGTGCCTGAGCCGGCTGGGACCGGACGAGGACTACAAGCGGGCGCTGCACAAACGTCTCGGAACGCATATCATCGTGAGCGATTTCACGGATCCGGATCTGCGGGATCTGATCCGTACGTAAGTCGTTCGCTGCACCACCTTCACAGGCCGCTGGTTCAGTCCGGTCACTCAGACAGAATGAGGGAGATCTTCGGATCTCCCCTATTCTTTGTCTTACTTCTTCGTGGCCGATCATTTGGGCCCTGAATTTTCACCCGTATCGGGCTTGTTCTTGCCGCGGAACGATGTTTTCCGGTCAAATCCGTGATTCTCGATCTTCTCGAGGTCGGTGATCCCCACGGACGCAGTCCTTTCCGAATCCTGCTTCTTGAGAGAAAAATATTCCTCAAAGGAAAGGTAGATCGCAAGAGGATCGATGCACTCCGAAAGGCCGCTCGCCTTCAGCAGGGGAATCTTGCTCTCCTCTGTTTTGACGGTTCCGTTCTTTTCCTCCGGGCCGGTCCCGTCGCCGCAGATTCTGCGCAAGACCCGGTAATCCTGCGTATCGATCGCCTGAACCAGCGTCTGAATCTTCTCAAGAATCCGGCTCTTTTCGAAACTGCGCTTTTTCCAGTCCCTATAGTTCAAGGTGTATTCGACAGAAAAATGGAATCCGATGGTGTCGAGCGTCAGGAACGCTCTTTTCCGGCCGTACTGTTTCCATGTGTGGAGCAGTTCGGCCTCAAAGGCGAGCGGTTTCCAATCCCGCGCAGTCGGGTCGCTTTTGTCGAATTCCGTGACCGTGACCAGAAAGAGCCAAAAGGTATTGCAGACCTGCAGCAGCACGAACCTAAATGGATCCAGGTAATGAATCTGGAGAAACCCCCATCGGTCCGGATCCAGATAGCCGCACATCTGCTCCCGGGTCAGGAGGAAGGCTCCGCGCCGGTCGAACACGATCGAGTCGTCCGGATAGACGGCCGTCAGATAGTCGTAGAAATCCGTGTTCTTGTCTATGATCCGCATGGTCTTTCCCCTTTCACTCCCGTTTTGCGTTCAGCCGCGAAGCAGCGCATTCACAATCCTGCCGTCATCTGTCCTCATAGAGAATCACGAGCACGTTCAGATCGGCGATGTGCTGATCCAGATCGTTCATGTGAGAGGCGATCAGAGAGGCGAAGCTGCTGCTTCCCGTCGCCGTATTGCGCTGGACATGATCGGCGAAACTGTTGTTCGAGTCGAAGGAGATGCCCATGTCCAGTTCCCGGCCGGAGGCCATGTCGAGCAGGGTCAGGTCAACCGCGCTGCCCCGGCTGTGACTGGAGCGGCGGGCGATGTAGCCTTTGGAGAACAGTTCCTGCTTCTCGAGATCCGGATAGAAGTACGGCTTCATGCGCATGTCCTGGTCCTCTTTCCCCCACAGAATGAAGTGACGGACCGCGCAGACCGGGCGGTAGGCGTCGAAGACCTTCAGCCGGTAGCCCCGGACGATCAGTTCAGAACTCACGGCCTTCAGGGCCCGGGCCGCCTCCTTGGTCAGAAGAGCGACCGGCTCCTCGTATCCGTCGACGCGTTCCCCGACGAAATTGTAGGTGGAATAGTAGCGGATCTCCTGCACCACGTGCGGGACACTGTCCGCCAGCAGCACGAACCCGGACGAGTCCGATGTTTCTACGAACGGGAATACGGATTCCGTGCAAACGCGCTCTTCCCTTGCGGTATGCTTCTGGAAGACGACAAGACCGTACGCATCTACTACAGTGCGGGCGATGCCATTGTCCGGTTGGCAACCGCAAAGCTGGACGATCTGCTTGCGCTCTGCAGCGAACCCAGAAAGTGAGCGGACCAAACCGTGATGACTTTCGCTTACAAGCCTTGCTCCATCATCGTGCGGCCATTTGAAGACCGGAAGATCCTCTATGCCTTTCATGACATAGACGGCACCCATTCCCTGATCCGCAACAGGCCCCGGTTATGAGCATCGTTCTGGACTATGTCTCGAGAAACGGTGTTCCTGACGGGTACGACAGCGAGGAGAATGCTCTGAACCTGATTGCCAAAGCCGGGACTGAGCCCCTGCCCGAAACGGACCGCTTCTGTGTGGAATCCGCCGGACTATCTGCCCTGACACAGATGGAATGGGCCATCCGGCGCTCCATTGAAGCGGGAATAGAAGATATTCCCTGTGACCGGGAGGATAACAGAGCCAAGATCGACGCGATTGGCAAAGGCGAGGAGATCTGTGAACTACCCGCCACCTGCTTGCGCTGAGGTGGGGGCTTCCTAGGCGGCTGAACGCCGCCTATTCTATTTTACCCTGTCATACCGGAAACTCCGGCAAATGCTATAGGCTCTTTTCGGCATGTATCCGATAGTGCTTACTGCGGGGTCTATCCCCGGTGTCCCGACCGGTTGTGCTTTTTTGCTTCAGTTTCTTTTCCTGTGACGGAACTCAGATCTTTGCGCAGCGATTGTTGCCGCCTTCTCCTCTTTTTCCAGAATGGCTCTGTAATAGTCGGCAAAGATTCGTTTCCCTTCGTTGCGGATGTTGATCGCTGCATTCACGTCGCGGTCCAGATTTGCTCCACATTCCGGGCATGTCCATGACAGGATCCCGAGTTTGATCTCCGGATTATGCGCTCCGCAGCAATGACACGTCTTGGTGCTGGGATAGTACTTGTCTATTCGGACCAGCACAGATCC
>JAFYHA010000027.1 GCA_017539425.1 Clostridia bacterium | reverse complement strand
TTTGGTCTGAGTGACTGGACTTGAACCAGCGGCCTCTACCACCCCAAGGTAGCGCGCTACCAACTGCGCCACACCCAGATGCACACATCGTGGACGATTATAAGACACTTTTTTCAAAATGTCAAGTCCTTGTCCCGTTTTCGTCTGTCAAAGACTGCAAAAGACTGCAAGACTGCAAAACCGATTCTCCGCACGATACCGTGCCCACAAAGTTTCTCTTTTTTTGCGTTTGCGAGGCTTTTTTGCCATTGTTCCTCCCCACAACCAGAAAAAATGGTATAATGCAATTACTAACCACAGGAGGTGCGTATGACCAGCAATGCAGTTTCGGTAATTGACGGACAATCCTTTATCCGATCTCTGTCCGCATCCTCCTCAGGCTCGTTTATACTCTACGGAAGCGAAGACTATCTCAAGGACCGCTGCTTGGAATCCGCCAGGAAGGCGCTTGCATTGGACGAGTCGTTTTCTATGTTCAACGAGATCACACTGGATGCAAATGACGCTTCTGCCGACACGTTGAAAGTCTCTCTGGACTCACTACCGCTGATGGCGGAGATCAAGCTCGTCATTCTGAAAGGATTCCGGCCCGGTGCCTTGAAGGCGGACCAACTGGAAGCCTTTATGAACGTGTTTGCCTCAACCGCCACTCTTCCCCATAACCTCTTTTTCGTTTGTTGTCCGGCAGAAGTTGCGGTCGAAGTTCGAAAAGACAAACCTGTTGAATGGTTCGCCGAAGCGACACAGTGGCTGAAGCCCGTATCTTTTGAGAAGCCAAGCACTGAACAGTTGCTGTCCTGGGTTCGCAGGCACTTTCAATCCAACGGAATTCAGGCGTCTCCGGCTCTGTGTAGGCAGCTGGTTGACCGAAGCGGAACGGATATGTACGCGCTGTCGCTTGAGATTGACAAGATTTCCTGGTATCTGCTGAGCCGGGGATCCTCCGAACTTACCTCGGCAAATATCCGGGAAATTGCCATCCAGGACCACTCTTTCGGGGCTTTCGATCTGAGCAACGCCCTTCTTGCATCCCGCAAAGATGATGCGCTACGCATCGTCCGAAATATGAAATTCAACCGTGTTGAACCCATACCAATCCTCGGGCAGATCTTTTCCCTGTTCTGCGATCAGCTGAACATCCGTGTTCTAATGGACGAGGGAAAAAGCAAGGCAGAGATCGCGGATATTCTAGGCATCAACGCCTATCGGGTCGGTTTGCTGATGCAAAGCCTGATCAACGTCTCCGCTGAACGGATTCGCACGCTTCTCAGACAATGTCAGATGGCCGATACGATGGCCAAGCGCGGAGGCACTGACTTTGAGCCCATAGACTATCTGCTTTGCGCACCTTAATTACTGTTAGGAGGTGTATGCCGTGGCTGTTCGCAGAACCCGTGCAGGACGGAT
Source organism: Clostridia bacterium (assembly GCA_017539425.1). Lineage (GTDB taxonomy): Bacteria > Bacillota > Clostridia > Oscillospirales > CAG-272 > RUG14240. The sequence continues at coordinate 49,107 of JAFYHA010000027.1, read as the reverse complement.
TATATCTTTGGTTTTAAGAATTCTGCTTGTGCTACTCATCGTAGCCGTTTTAGGCATCTTGTTTTGGAGAATCGCATCTTCCGGCATCCCCTCTTCTCTCAAGCCTATCCTCATCACACAAAAGACGCTAGACGGCTATCACAAGGCTGGTGAACAATTCTCCGGTTACTATCAGAACCAGAATACGATCACACGTTCCGAGAGAGCCTATGGCTATTTCTCCGTTCCTTCCGCCGTGATCCTGCCCGATGCCGGTCAGGTACAGATCGTTTTTCAATACAATCACAGCACTGTTCGGCATCTTGTGGAGGACTATCATCTGGATACACGACCGGCCTATGACGAAGACCTGTATGATGTCACGTTGGTCGTAACTCAGGACAAAACACCTGAAGATCCCAATGATAATACCCAGATCGAGGCTTTGGAACAAATCCGAATTCATCCCTCGGCCGTGAAATCCAAGTCTACCGGTCTGTATGAGTTCTACCGTTTGGTATTCGATGACGTCCCGATCATTCCGGGCGTGACCGTCGGGGTGTTTGTGGATGTTTACTATGTTGGCGATGTTGATTACGAGCAGGAGCCGTACGGTGCGCTCTGCATCTATGACAATCGCTCGGAGAACCTGCCGTATAAGTTCAAAAAAGCGGAATTAACCGCTCTGAAGAACGGACAAACGACGTCTTAAGCCTTGAAAGGGCCGGTGAAAACCGGCCCGCTTTTTTACTCAAAACTCTAAAAAGTCAGTTTCTTTCGCGCCTTTTTCAGTCAAGATCAGTGTCTTGACTTCGTGCGGCCTAAAGGATACCTTTACAGGCTTCCCCAGGATCTCTATCTGGGCATCTGTCTCCCTGCCCTCACATTCAAATGCGCGTAGTACAACGGCATCAGAATCTTCATGTTTCTTGATGGCCGTGATCAACACGTTGTCTACGGACACTTTTGAACCCTCAAATGACAGCGGCAGGGTCCCTTTGTGGAATGTCTCCAGTACCATAAACGGCCTTCGGTTGAGTTCCTCGGCCTTCCGGTCTGTATCCGCTATTGAACGGAACGGCATAAGTGCATATTCAAACTCGTGCCTTCCCTGCTCCATATACTCGCAGAACTCATCTCTCGCACCGAAGTGGTCCGCAAAAATCGCGCCCCGAAGAACTGTCATGGACAGCACGTTTCCGTTGCAGTCAAAGCTGTATTGCCCGTCATTCAGCATGGCCAGTCCGGTATTGCCGTCCAGAACCGCGGTCCATTTTTGGCAAACCTGTTCTGTGCCGTCCGTGGGACGTTCAATCGTGCCGTATTGGATCTGGCAAAGTGCCCTAGGCGCTGTCGCATTGACCGGCACCCGGAATTTCAGCATGCGGTGCTTTTCCGCAAAGTCGACTTGCACCTTGACCGTCACCTCGCGGGTTCCGGCCACCAGAGCATAATCCCGGCGTACGGTTGAGTGCGCGCCATGCTGACAGGTGCGCATAACGGCACGCAGCGGGCCGGTTTCCAACAGATGGCACTCGCCTTTATCCAGTGTTTCCACCTCGTCCTTGAACTCCGTGATGCCGTGTGCCCAGGTATCGGAAGAGGTTTCGTCGACCAAAACGGTACGGGTCTTGCCGGAAAGCATTTCCCGGCCGTTTTCTTTGTCCAGGATCCGGACCAGTTCGCCGCTCTGCGGATCGAACTCCAGTCGGAGATATTCGTTTTCCAGTGCGGTATCCGTAGCGGATACCCGGGCTGCGTACTCTTTTCTCTCTCCGCTATAGAATGTTCTCAGCACCGTGTAACCGTATGCAGGAAGATCCACATTCACGCCCACGCCCCACTTGTCAATCGGCCCGTTTGTGCGGGATGCCCGCACCACCTGGATCGGGAGTTCCCGACCGGACGCGTCTGTCACGCGGATCGGATCGGCGCAGAGTCGGACAAACGCCTTGTAGGACCACGGATGGGGATTGAACAGCACGATCGGCGTTCCTACGGCATCGTTCAGCCAGGCCGGTCCCCATTCCGGACGCTCGGCCGGTGTCTCGCACCCCTGCAAGGTATCGATATTCCAGGAAATCTTCTGCAGCAAGCGGTTTGTGTTACGGTCGGCAATCGCCATACTTTCGCCGTACAGCATTTCCGCATTGTCGTAGGCTTCTTTGATGCAGCATCCGCCCATAATGTCATGGAACTGATTGAACAGGACGTTTTTCCATGCCCGGTTCAACTCCTCTGCCGGATACCCGGACCCAGTCAGTTTTCCGGACAGGATGCCGTACGCCTCACAGTCAAGCAGCATGGACTCGCACCTGCGGTTGCCTCGCTTGATCGCACTGTTCGCAGAATAGCAGCCCTTGGCATGGAATTGCAGGTCCTCTTTCCACACAGGCATTTCCGCATTGCACATGGCTTTGAAATATTCGTCAGGTGTGCTATATACAAAACGGGCATCCAGTTCCTTCTGCATCCGTTTCATCAGCGTAACAGTCGGTCCTCCTCCGTGATTGCCTACCCCGAAGAACGCCATCTGGCTGTGCCGCTCTGCGTCCTTGGCCCGGTCAAAGAACTGAGAAAAAGTGCGGTCCACAATGTTGTAGTAGTCATGAATCCGATAAGTCGTTACGGAAGAGCCGTCATCGCTTTCCCATTTGAACAGATCGTCCAACTTTGCATTCTCGTGCGGGCCGGGACGCATAAACACGTAAGAATCCATACCGCTGTTCCGCAGAATCTTCGGTATGGCCGCATTGTGTCCGAAAGAGTCCACATTGTATCCGGTTTTGGCGATTTTTCCGAACTCTTTCTTGAAAAACCGCTGAGAGATCAAACTTTGCCGGGCAAAGGATTCGTCACAAGGTATATTGCAGTCAGGCTGGATCCACCACCCCCCGACGATGCACCACCGGCCCTCACTGACCCGCCTGCGGATCTCCTCAAACATATCCGGATCGCTTTCCTTGATCCAGGCATAGTACTGAGCTGCGGCAGACGTGAACTTGTAATCTTCAAACTCTTTCATCCGGTCGAGCGCGCTCCGGAAAGTGGCCTTGACCTCTGCATATCCGTCATACCATTGCCACAACCAGACCGGATCCAGGTGTGCATTGCCGATCATATAAATCTTGTTTTTCATAGGTTCCTCCGATTCGATTAAATGATCATATACCTATTATACCGACCGGGCATTGGCAATGCAAGAGCGCACAGGCGATCGATTTGCTGCCGCCGCTCAAAAAGCTCCGCCTGCGTCTGATTCCGCAGACGGCGAGCCCTATGCATATATTATTATTTTTTTAAAAGGGATTGACTTTTTTTCTCTGTTGTGCTAAAATGCCGATACCTCTGCGAAACGGGGCTTGTTTTTTTGCGCCACTGAGTCACTTTTCCGGAGGGAGGTACACCGCAACTTCAAAGTTGCAAATTTCAAAAAGGAGGTGCCGCTAAATGGCTAATGACACAAGGGTCAAAATTACTCTTGTCTGCAGCGAGTGCAAGCAGAGAAATTATGACACAAAAAAGAACAAGAAGAACGATCCGGACAGAATCGAGCTGAAGAAATACTGCAAATTCTGCCGCAAACACACTCTTCACAAAGAATCCAAATAACCGGAAAGGAGATCAAGATGTCTATCCTAAAAAAGAGTCGCATCTTATCGCTCTTACTGGTCTTTACCGTTCTGTTTGTTCTTTGCTTCTCCGTCTCTGTACATGCCGATCCAGATCCGGAGTCCGGAACTGAAGCATCCAGCGAGACTAACGCTGAAACTGATGCCGAGTCCGAAACATCCGGTGAAACATCCGGTGAAACATCCGGTGAAACAACCGCAGAAACCACCGCCGAAACAACTCCGGCTGCCGATCAGGACAGTGAATCCGGTGACAATGGAAAATCGGTCAACGTCGGCCAGATCATTTCCTTCATCGTTTTGGGTGTTTTGGTTATCGTGGCTATCGTGATCTGCATCATCCGCAGAGAAAAGGTGGGCAAGTTCCTTCGGGCGCTGAACAGTGAACGGAAGAAGATCGTCTGGTATCCTTGGAATCAGACCCTGAAGAGCACGGCTGTGGTTCTGGTCATCGTGATCATCTGCGCAGCTGTCATTGCTGGTCTGGACTTCGCGTTCTCCCAGGGCGTCAATGCGCTGAACACCGTGATCTGACAGATATGAGCGATATCAACAAATTACAAGATTTGGGACCGAGATGGTATGTGGCGCACACATTCTCCGGTTACGAACAAAACGTCAAAAAGAGTCTGGAAAAAATCGTCGAGAACAGAGGCCTCGGAAATCTGATTTTTGATATCAAGATTCCGATCGAAACAGTCATCACCAAGGACGGAGACAAGGAAAAGGTTTCGGAACACCGGATCTTCCCCTGCTACGTCTATATCAAGATGACCATGAACGACGACACCTGGCACGCCGTGCGTAATATCACAGGCGTGACCGGATTTGTCGGTCCCGGTTCCAAGCCGACTCCCCTTTCGCCTGCGGAAGTGGAAAAGCTGCACATTGAGGAGCCCGTTACAGCCGTTCGGCTCGCCTTCGATGTCAACGATGAAGTTGAAGTCGTCAGCGGCCTGTTCGAAGGCTTTACTGCGATCGTTCAGTCCATTTCAGACGACATGAAGACCGTCAGCATCCTTATGAAAAGAGGACGCCGTGACATGGTCGCGGAGATCGACGCAAAAGATCTCAAGCTGATCAACAAGAACTAGTCGGTGTTGCCACCCGACCGGTTACAAGTGGGAGGGAAAAAATCTTGCTTTTCCCGCATCTAACCACTTTTTGGAGGTAAATTACTATGGCAAAGAAAATTATGGGCTACATCAAACTCCAGTTGCCCGCTGGAAAAGCCACCCCGCAGCCGCCTGTCGGTCCTGCCCTGGGTGCATATGGCGTTGCGATTCCGGTTTTCACCAAGGAATTCAACGAGAGAACAAAAAATGACATCGGTCTGATCATCCCCGTGGTGATTACCGTTTACGCAGACCGCTCCTTTACATTCATTACGAAGACTCCGCCTGCAGCCGTTCTGATCAAGAAAGCCGCCGGTATCGAGTCCGGTTCCGGTGTTCCGAACAAGACCAAGGTTGCTTCCATCACCAAGGAGCAGGTCAAGAAGATCGCCGAAACCAAGATGCCCGACCTGAACGCAGCTTCCCTGGAAGCCGCTATGAGCATGGTCGCAGGAACCGCCCGCAGCATGGGTGTTACCGTGGTTGATTAAGGGGGTGCACTGCAATGGCTAAATACGGAAAGAAATATACTGATAGCATCAAGCAGCTTGAAAAAGGCAAACTGTACGACCCTTCCGAGGCTCTCGGCCTGGTTTGCCAGCTGTCCAAAGCCAAATTTGACGAAACCATCGAAGTCCATGTCCGCCTCGGCGTTGACTCTCGTCACGCAGACCAGCAGGTCAGAGGCGCCGTCGTTCTTCCGAACGGTACAGGCAAAAAGGTTCGTACGCTCGTTCTGACCAAAGGCGACAAGGTTCAGGCCGCTCTGGATGCGGGTTCTGACTATGCCGGCGGTCAGGAATATGTCGACAAGATCATGCAGGAGAACTGGTTTGAGTTCGACGTCGTGATCGCCAGCCCGGATATGATGGGTCTGGTCGGCCGTCTCGGTAAAGTTCTCGGTCCGAAAGGCTTGATGCCTTCTCCCAAGGCCGGAACCGTCACCCCGGACGTTGTCCGCGCTGTGACTGAAGCCAAAGCCGGTAAGATCGAGTACCGTCTGGACAAGACCAACATCATCCACTGCCCGATCGGCAAAGCTTCCTTCGGCACTGAAAAGTTGCAGGCCAACTTCGACACCCTGCTCAGCGCCATCATCAAGGCGAAGCCGGCTGCCGCCAAGGGTCAGTACATCAAGAGTTGCGTCGTCGCTTCCACGATGGGCCCCGGCATCAAAGTCAACCAAACAAAACTCAGCTGATTGGGTTTTGAATCCGCACAGGGCCGGGATTGATTCCCGGCCCTGTGCTGTCAACTGAAAGAGAGGTTTCCGTGCGTATTCCAAACATAAAAACTTGGCCGCTACTGGTCAAGATCGCCTGCGTCACATTCTGCTTATGCCTTCTCATTCTGATTCTGGCTCTGTGCTGGCATTCATTTGCGGATGCCTACACTTCCTATGTCTATATATGGCTGACAGTGCCGCAAAGCGCGTTGGTATCCGTTTTGCCCTTCAGCGCTGCGGGACTTCTCGGTGCTGTTCGCATTCCCGTTCTCTGCGTTTTGGTCGCCCTGTTCGGAATCGCTCTGTTTGCCTTGCGCAAGTGGCGTGCGCTGGTCTTGAAGATCGGTGTGCCGGTTCTGTTCGTCTACCTTGTGATTTTCGCGCATTCTTTGATGGGAACGCTCTATTTCGACCCGGTCGCCTACGGTGTTCCCTTCCTGATTTCTTTCATCACCACGTTGGCCTTTCTGGTATTCGTCGTGCTCCTTTCGGGCAGAATCAGCCCGGATGTCTATTCGGTCTGGCTGAAGGTCCTGCTGATCTCACTGATCTGCCTGATGCTGATCGGCACTTTTCTATGCCTGCTTCCCGCACTGACCACAACCATAACCGACCAGAACCAAATGGCAGACGTTTCCTATTCACCGGCCGATATGACTGCGTACGGACTGACCTGTCTGGACGGACTCGAGCAGTCCTTTCATGAACTGATCGACATCTGCGGCAGTCCGGACAAAGTCGTCTTTCCGTCCTATCAAAAGATGGAACCCGAGATTCTCGCCGCACTGCACAAAGCTTCTTCCAAATACCCCTCGCTTCGCGGATACTATCCGAAAGTCCGATTTTATGACAACGCCAATCCGGTCTTTCAAGACAATATTGTGGGGCTGTTCGTTCCGGCAAGCTGTGAGATCCTGATCAAGAACAACCTGCGCAATTCTTCCCTTCCTTCGGTTGTGGCTCATGAATACGCGCACCTGAAAGGCTTTCTCAGAGAAAGCGAAGCGGACTATGTTTCGGATTACGTTTGTATCAACGCAGACGATCCCTGGGTCCGGTACAGCGGCTATTACAATATCTTCAGCCGCATGCTGAGCGTTCTCAAAAGTCTGGAAGACTATACGGACTACAACGTTCTGGTCAACCGCTACAACCGTATTTTTGACGATGCCTATGAGCGGGTCAAACTCACTCCCGCAGACGGGCTTCTCGCCAACTATGCCGAAAGCTTTACTCCGGAGGGGATTGAGACCCTTTCCGCCACGATAACCGTTACATTAACGTTGCCCTCGCCGGATGATTATGAGGCGGTCCGCTCAGCTCTTTCAGAGGACCCCGCAATCCGCTCTCTTCCCTGGAACGCCGTCCTTGAGCCCAAAAGCTCTTCAGATCTTTCTTCTGAGCAGATGACGTGCACGCTCACCGCAGCTTTACCGGAGAACCCTGTATCTTCGGAGTCGCTCCTGTCCTCTCTGGACGCCCTTCTGCACACCTACACCGCCCGTTTCGGCCCAGATCGGGTGACTTGGCTTGTACAGGCCAACCGGGTCCTCGGCTTTTCTTCCGAAGAAAAAATGGACCGCTTTGAGGAGGATCTGGATTCGGTAATGGCGGGGGATCTCTCCAACAACGCACTGGTCACCCGGGTGGCTTTCAGCTATTCCGTCCCCGACCCCTCGAAAATCGGAACCATCCTTACGGATCTTCGCACTCAAACCGCGGCTTTGAAGGAGTCTCTCGCGGACGTGGAAGGCGTATCCGTATCCTTCGGTTCTTACTACTATGACGACACCCAGTCAACAGCGGATAAGTATCTGAGCGTATCCGTTCAAATTCAATTCCCTGCCCGCTCTCTTCCCGCAGACTTCCGTTCGAGGCTCGAAGCATCGCTGCCCGCCATCCAGACCCGGGAGTTTATCAGCATCACGCCATCGTTAGAACACCAGAAAACCCAGGCAGAACTGGACGCGGAAGCGGCCAAAGCCAGGAAAGACCGTGAACAGGCCAACGCCGTCTTTGAACCGGTCCGCTACTTTACCTTCTCTTCGGCGGTTTCCGATTATGCCACCTCCATCCGCTATCTGATGGAAATCTACTATTCGAAATCTTGAGTGAGGTCTCTATGCTCTCTCCTTCCGAACTCGGCCTTTGTGCCGTAGAACGCCTCAAGGTCCTCTACCCGGACGCCCAGTGCACCTTGGATGCGGATCGCGACCCCTGGAAACTGCTGGTCATGGGGCGTCTATCCGCCCAGTGTACGGACGCACGTGTGAACATCGTCTGCAAGGACCTGTTTGCCAGATTCCCGACTCCGGAATCCATGGCCTATGCTGACCTGCCCGAGATCGAGGCCTTGGTCCGTCCCTGCGGCTTTTACCGGGCCAAAGCCGCCAACATCCGGGATTCAAGCCGAATTCTTGTGGAACAATTCGGCGGTCGCCTTCCCGACACGATGGAAGAACTGCTTCGGTTTCCGGGAGTCGGCCGCAAGATCGCGAACCTGCTGCTCGGAGATGTATATGGCAAGCCCGCGATCGTTACAGACACGCACTGTATCCGGATATGCGGCAGGCTTGGGTTCTATCCGGAATCCCTTAAGGACCCGGTACGGATCGAGCAGATCCTGATTCCGCTCATTCCGCGCGAGGAAAGCGCCGCATTCTGCCACCGCATCGTGGATTTCGGCCGGGATGTCTGCCGTGCGCAGTCCCCCCGGTGCGAGGGTTGTCCGCTTGCGGACATCTGTGCGCACAATCTCAATTAAGAAAAGGGCTGTGTAACGCATTGGGGTTTTACACAGCCTCTGTTTTACTTTTTGCTTTCCGGTTTCTTATCGCCGTCCACTGCCGCTACGATCGCGGAGATGCAGGCTGCGCGGTAACCGTTCTTTTCCAGTGCCATCACACCGCGTATCGTGGAGCCTCCTGGTGAACAAACTGCATCCTTAAGCTCTCCGGGTGTCTTTTTGGACACCAGCTGGAGCTTGGCCGAACCCAGGATCATCTGGGAGGTCAGCTGATAGGCCTTATCCCTCGGAATTCCATAGGAGACCGCTGCGTCTGCATAGGCCTCGATCATCAGGTCTACAAACGCGGGCCCGCAACCGGTCAAGGCTCCGCCCACGCCCATCAGACGGGCCGGCAGTTCCTCAACCACCCCCATGGTGGCAAACAGTTGCTTCCACAGCGCTTTTTCCTCGTCCCTAAAGGTACTTTCCGCTTCAAACAGGAAGACGCCTTCCCCCACTTGCGCGGGCGTGTTGGGCATTACAAACTGTATACGTGCCCGGTCCTCGAGAACCGAACGGTACCGCTCCAGATTCCAGCCGAGCGCAATGGACAGGACGGCCTTTCCGTTCAGCGCATCGCCCAGTTCGTCCAGAAGGCCTTCGATCTGATGGGGTTTGCACGCAATAATCACAAAATCCGACCCGCTCACGGCATCTCTGACGGATGAGCAGGGTATAAATCCGATTTTTGCCGCATTGTCACGCAGTTTGTCCTGATGAGGGGCATAGGCCTTCAGTTGCGGCCCGCGGATCCCGGCCTTTTCAATCAATCCGGTCGCGATCGCCTGCGCCATGTTGCCCATTCCCAGAAATCCGATCTGTATTGTTGTCTTGTCCATCGTTGTCCTCCTAATTCGGCTTTTTCAAAACCGGGAAATCCACATGTCTCAAGCCGTACTCCCGGACCATCCGTTCGGCAACTTCCAGCGAGGCCAGATCGGCGGTTACGTTCGGAGAATGCGCATCGCATCCAAACACGGCAATACACCCTGCTTTTCCCGCCTGTTCCCAGAAGGCGTTCCGGGGATACGCGCGATGATCCCGGATGCCGAGAAAGTTGATTTCAAGCGGCGTTTCGGTCTCCAGCGAGCACGCCATCAGTCTGGCCATATGCTTGGCATAAATCTCGTCAGGTCCTTTAAAAGGCATCATATCCGGATGTGCCACATAGGAAAACTTTCCGGTCCGCATTCCGGCACAGACCTGGTCTACAAACCTAACCAGACGGTTTTCGTCATCCGTCGGAGCGCCTGACGCCGGTTCTCCGATTTCGTTTCCCAGAAAATGTTGTCCCATGATCAAATATTCAATGTCATATGGGCGAATCATTTCCAGGTATTCCTCAAAGAGCTCCGGGTAGTATTCCGCCTCCAGCCCGATCCGGATGCGGATGTCTTTTTCATATTCTTTTCGCAGATCCTGCAGAGTCTTGACATAATCTTCCAACTGCCACGGTTTCATCCTGAACCCTGAATAGTAGCCTTCTTTGTGGAAGACCATAGGGCTGTGGTCCGAAAAGCCTAGTTCTATGAGTCCGGCAGAGATCGCCTGCTCTATATATTCCCGTTCGGACCCTGATGCGTGATTGCACCGGGTCGTATGCGTATGATAATTGGCGTACAGCATCAGTATCTCAACTCGATTCCGTCGCGACGGAACCTCTCGTGCGACCGTTTTTCCCCCTTCACGGTGTAGACCGTTTCAGGCAGAATATATTCCGTGAAGACCTTGCGGTGGGCCACATCCGTTTTCAATTCTCTCCATCCCCAGGAAGCAAACTGTCCTTCGAAGGCATGCGAATAGGCATAGTTGCCGGTACGGATCAGGCATTTTTTCCCGAATTCTTCCCCCAGCCAGAACACACGGGATTCATGTGTGTGCCCCGCAAACAGGCCAAGGATATCCGGTTCCTTCAACAGCTTCTTGAACCCTTCGCTCTCCTCGTGAGTATAGAAATCGTGCGCACACAGGAAAAACTTCTTTCCGGGATTTTCGGTCATAACCTTGCGGATATAGTTTACGTCTGCCGGCTCGTACGTGCCGTCGCTGTGGAAATCCGGGCCCAGATTTCCGGAGAACGTGTCCAGCATAATGAATACGAACTCTCCGTAAGGAACGGTATAGTACCGGTCAAATCCCGTAATGGCCTTCCATGTTTCCGGCGCGTATTGCTCATGGTTGCCGGGAAGCATATAGAAGGGTGCCGGCAGCTGTGAAAAATATTTCTGAATGATGTTGGCCGTGTTGCTGATATGCCCTTCGTTCAGATAGGAGCCTCCCTCATTGCACACCCAGAAATCCAGGGAATAGTCTCCCAGGAACAGTACCATATCATAGGGATCCCGAACAAACTCCTCGTTCAGATCCCGGACCATCTTGTCCAGCCTTTGCTCGCTGGTCATACCAAACCAGTTCAGATGGCAGAGATGCACATCCGACAGCATCAGGACACGGTTCGTTTTCGCTTCAGCCATTACCTATTCTCTCTTTCCCCTGTTCCTGCGAACAAGTCTGATAATATGTCTTTATTATAAACTAGAGCCATCCGGCTTGCAATGCACTTACCGCAAAAACCGGGGATCGCGGACTCAAAAAAGTCTCTTTCCGTCCTCAAACCCTTTGACGCTCCGGCTTGTCGTGGTGTATAATGGAAGCAATTACTTGAGGAGGTCGACACATGGGAGAACGACATGTGTTTCGCGGGCACTGGATCCAGAACCCGCGGTTTTACGGATTGGAGCCCATCGATGTCTTTCATAAGGAACATACACCAAAAGAGATCCCGCCCGTACCGGAAGAAACGCTCAACAACCACACCTGGTTTATACGCAGGTTTACCCTTCCGGCAGGAACAAAAGATCTGCGCATCGATATCAGTGCCGATGACTACGCACGGGTTTACCTGAACGGATCCCTTCTCGGGCTCGGACCGGCACAGGCCTATGCGGAGGACTATCAATTCAACACCTATCGGATCAAAGAGGGTCTGGTCATCGGTGAAAACATCCTGGCCGTACACGTCTACTATCAGGGGCTTATCAACCGCGCCTATCAAAGCGGTGACAACCGCGAGGGTATGGTTGCCGACGTTTTTGCGGACGGGAATTTTCTGTTCGGTTCGGATTCTTCTTTCCTGTTCCGGGAGGCCGAAGAATATGTTACCGGTGCCCGGACCGGATATGATACGACCTTTCTGGAAAACATAGATATGACCAAATCCGCCGGAAACGGTGCTTTGGGCGAAGGAACCGGATGGCAGCCTGCCTGCGTCTGCGAGGTGATGCCATACCGCTTCCGTGAGCTGCCGGATCCCGGCCTGGATATCACCGAAAAGCTGTCCGTGCTGACCTCCAATGTCGGTGGAGATCCCCGCGTCCTGTTTATGGATTTCGGCTCTGAAATCGTGGGAACTCTTCGTCTGCACATCCAAGGCGTTGCCGGAACCTCCGTGCGCGTGCTGTGCGGCGAGGAACTGGACGACCATGACTATACGATGCCCCGCTACAAGATGCGGTGCAACTGCAACTATGAAGAAATCTGCACACTGTCCGGACGTCCGGATGACATCCCCTTTTTTGACGGAAAAGGGTTCCGCTATGCCCGTATCGAATTGCCGGAAGGCGCAGAGTGGCTGAACCGCGGCGCCTTTGCAGAAGTCCGTACGCGTGCAGGCGCACATCCCAGAATCCGTTTTGAAACGGATGACCGCGATCTGGAAGCGGTTCTACGGTTATGCGAGAATACCCTCTTGACCGCCGTGGGCGACTCGTTTCCGGATTGCCCCCAACGCGAGAAAGGGCAGTACCTTGGCGATTTCACGTTCACAGGCCTTGCGTATCTGTATCTGACCGGAGACTGGTTCTCCTACAAAAAGGCTCTGCGCGATTTTGCGGATTCCGCCAAAGTCTGTCCCGGGCTTCTGGCCGTGGCGCCCGGGTCCTTTATGCAGGAGATCGCCGACTATTCTCTGCAGTTCCCTCTTCAGGTCTGGAACGGCTACCGGTTCAGCAAGGACCGAGCCATGCTACGGGAATATCTGCCCGTGATCGAGGGCATCCTTCGTCACTTTAAGCAGTTTGAACGGAGCGACGGCCTTCTCGCAGGTGTCACGGACAAGTGGAACCTGGTCGACTGGCCGGCAAACCTTCGCGACCACTATGACGTACCCCTGCCCAAACCTATGCCTCCGGACGGGATCCACAACGTGATCAACGCGTTCTGGATCGGTGCCCACATTGTCACCAACCGGATCCGTGCCGAACTGGAACTTCCTGAAACCTCGGATATCCGCAGACGTGTTCAGGCATTCAACAGTCTGTTCTATGACGAAACACGTCATCTGTATACGGACGGGCCGGATACCGCTCACACGTCTCTTCACGCCAATGTACTGCCGGTATTCTATGGATTCGCCCGTCAGGATTCTTTGGAAGCCATCCATGAACTCATCAAGGAAAAGGGTATGTGCTGCGGCTTGTATTTAGCCTATTTCGTATTGAAAGCCTGCGCTTTGCTGCACGATTATGACCTGGTCCTTTCCCTGATCACCCGAAAAGGCGAATACGGCTGGATGCATATGCTTGAGCAGGATGCTTCCACAACGTTCGAGGTCTGGGGAAAGGAACAGAAGCACAACACCAGCCTGTGCCATCCGTGTGGCGCTATCCCGATCATTGCGGCCGTGGAATCGCTGGCCCCGAACAGGCCGGACCTCATTCGTGTGGTTCCGGTACGCAAGTGAGGCGCCGATATGCATAAACAAGGAAAATTCATCGTCATAGAAGGAATCGACGGCAGCGGAAAAAGTTCTCATGCCCGTACCCTGACCGATCAGATTACGCAATGGCAGGAAGCCAAAGGCCTGCCCTCCTGCATCTATGAGCGGGAACCGAGCGAGGACGACCCTGCAGGTCGTCTGGTCCGTGCTTCTCTGACCAAACAGGTTCAATTACAACCCGAAACGCTCGCCTTTCTCAACGTGGCTTCACGCATTGAGCATATTCACCACTTGACCGAACTGTTGTATGCAGGGCACTGCGTCGTTTGTGACCGCTTCTATCCTTCCAATATGGCATACAACCAGACCGCGTCCCTCTCTATGTCGGACATTTATGAGCTGAACCGGGTCTGTCTGGAAACGCTCAGACCGGATGCCATTGTGTTTATGTCCGTCTCCGTAGAGGAGTCCAAGCGCCGCAGAAAGTCAGATTCCAAACGCACATCGGAAGAGTTGTTTGAAACCGATGCGTTTCAGCGTGCCGTTCATGACCGTTTCATTCAGGTGTTCGACTTTCTCAAGGATAAGGAAACCGTTCGTTTCGTAGACGCCGAGGCAGACTATGAGACCGTGCAGTCCAGACTTTGGGAAGCGGTCCGTCCGCTCCTGGATTGATCCGCGCCTTTTGCTCCAACAAGATTATCCATTTCATCTGTCATCTGATTGACGACAGGCGGGACTGCTATGTCCCGCCTGTCTTGCGTATATAGGAGTGATTGTGCGCCTACTCCGGGTTTTCTTCCTTGACTTGGATCAGTTCCTTTGCATAGGGCAGCGTCAGGATCCAGTCGCAGAACGTGTGCCATTCCTGAAGTTTGTGCGCCCGTCTGGCATAATACATATTGATCAGCACCTCATAGTTGAGCGTGATGGTCCGCATCTGGTTATAACTGGACGGAAGCATCTGGATCATATTGTACCAGGCCTGCTTGTTTGTTTTGTCTTCAATAAACTTCAGCCGTTCCGATTCCAGATACGAAATGACGGCATCCAGAGCCTTCAGTCCGTCCTCGTCCATATGGTCGTGCGAGAAATCGTCCCGTTCAAACACTTTGGCATGGATCTTGTGCATAGTGGACGTAGAGTTGGCCACAGTACCAACCTTATACGTATCGAATTCTTTCCACCAGTACATGGGTGCGGTCACATCCATGCATACGATGATCTGCCTGAGGAACTTGCGATGATCGCTGCCGGCGTGGGCCAGGCGCATCGCCAGAGAAAGATCGTTCGGGCCGAGTTCATATTCCCCATTCTCGTCATAGACGCTGTCCATTCTTCCCCAACTGTTCAGCGGATTCCGCGCTCCCCGGATCGCGTTTTCAAAATTCATCACACTTGTGCGCTCAACTGTCAGCATACCTGTTTCCTCCGGTTTCCTGTTCTTTTTTTATTATACCATTTTTTCTGTGTCTATGTCTGTTTTTTTCACAACTCTTTTTCTTGGCTTGCTTTCCGCGTTCTTCTGTTGGCTCGCCTCCGCTTTTTGTTTTTCTTGCAGTTCTCGGCGCTTTGTGGTATACTGTGAATAATATACAATATCATTATACGGAAAGACATTGGTTGTTGAGGTATGAAAATCATTATTTGCGGCTGTGGCAGAATTGGATATCCTGTGATTCGTGATCTTCTTGAAGAAGGACACCAACTGACGGTTATTGACGAAAATCAGCGCGCGATCAACGACATTCAGAACACCTTTGATGTGATGACTCTGTGCGGAAACTGCGCCACGGCATCAGCCCTCCGGGATGCCGCCGTGGATAAGGCCGACCTGCTGATTGCGCTGACCGCAAAAGATGAGATCAACCTGCTTTCCTGTATGACCTCTCACTCAATCAACCCCAAAATCCATACCATCGCCCGGATACGGAATCCGGAGTATATCGAGCAGGTCGCATCCATGCAGAAGCTGACGGGGCTTTCTATGATTATCAATCCGGAACAGAGCGTGGCGGACGAGATTTACAAGCTGCTCAAAATGCCGGGGTTTATGCGCCGCGAGACGTTTGCCCGCGGACAGGTGGAAATCGTTGAACTCAAAGCCGACAGGGGGAGCCCGCTCTGCGGTCTGGCCCTGAACCAGCTGGCCGGAACCATCAAATGCAAAGTCCTGGTCTGCGCGATTGTCCGGGAGGGAACCTGTCTGATTCCGAAAGGCAACCACACGATTCAGGAGGGCGACCGCATCTACGTCACGGCTCCCTCCGACTCGCTTGCCATCCTTCTGAAGAACTTGAACATCACCACACACCGTGTTAAAGACTGTATGATCATCGGCGGAGGACGGATATCCTACTATCTGGGACAGCGTCTGATCAATTCCGGCATTAAGGTCAAGATCATCGAGCAAAGCGAGGAAACCAGCCAATTGATTATGACCCAGCTCCCCCGCTGCACGGTAGTCCACGAAGACCCCCAGGATCAGGAACAGCTGATCAAGGAAGGAATTGAGAGCTTTGACAGTCT
Source organism: Clostridia bacterium (assembly GCA_017539425.1). Lineage (GTDB taxonomy): Bacteria > Bacillota > Clostridia > Oscillospirales > CAG-272 > RUG14240. Next base: position 33,122 of record JAFYHA010000027.1, on the reverse strand, counting down.
GGTCACCCTGACAGGACAGGACTCCGTCAATGCGATCACTTCCCTGTTCGGAGCCTCCCTGGGCATTCCGACGATCGTCACCAAATTCGACCAGATGAGCAGTTCCCAGCTTTTGGGCAAGCTGCCTCTGGGCAGCATCGTCCGTCCTCAGGACCTGGCCGGAAATGCGATTGAACGCTTTGTCCGCGCCATGCAGAACCAGACCGGGGCCGCCGTAGCCGTGCACACCATTGCAGACGGCCTCGCGGAAGCCCTTGAGTTTGAGGTTGACGAGAACACCCTCCATAAAGACGAGCCCTTCCGCTCCTTCAAGTTGCGCGCTCACACGCTGATTGCCTGTGTCACGAGCGGATACACGACAGAAATCCCGAACGGCGACTCGAAATTTTCTCTTGGCGATACCATTGTGGTCGTGACCAACCAGGCCGGCTCGGTCACGCAGCTGAACGACATATTCATGTGAGGCGGTTCTGTATGAATTTTAAGATGATCGGGAGATTTATCTCCTACGTCATATTAATTGAAGCCGGCTTCATGCTCTTCCCTTTTGTTCTCGCTATCGCGGACGGGGATGACACCGCCATTTTCGGGTTCGGCATCACCATCCTAGGCGCGGTGCTTCTTGGATTGCTGGTTCTCCTGCTGTGCAAAAAGGCTCCGATCCATTTCTATGAAAGCGAAGGCTTTGTCTGTGTCGGCATATCCTGGATCGTGCTGAGCCTGATCGGATGCGTGCCGTTTATTCTGTCCAAAGACATTCCCAATTTCTTCGACGCGTTTTTCGAGATGGTTTCCGGTTTCACTACAACCGGCGCTTCCGTCATCCCAAATGTGGAACTCTGTACCCGTGCCACGCTTTTGTGGCGAAGCCTCAGTAACTGGGTGGGAGGAATGGGTATCCTGGTGTTTATGCTGGCTATCCTTCCTGCGGGTCGCTCCAACCGCGGGTTTACGATGCACCTGATGCGCGCGGAAAGCCCCGGTCCCAGCGTAGGCAAACTGGTCCCGCGCATGCGCCAGACCGCTCTGATCCTGTATACCATATATCTGGTGATCACAATTCTGAACGTGATTGCTCTCCTGTTCACCGGTCTGTCCTTCTTTGAATCGATATGCGGTGCCATGAGTACCGCAGGTACCGGCGGATTTGGCGTCAAGGCAGACAGCTTTGCCGGATTCCCCGCATCCACACAAATCGTAACCACGGTGTTTATGCTCGTATACGGTGTAAATTTCAGTGTTTACTATCTGCTCCTGATCGGAAAGATCTCCAGCGTTCTGCGCGACGCCGAATTGCGGTTGTATATTTCCACTTACCTGATCGCTACGGCGCTGATCACGATCAACCTGTTCCGCAGTTCTTTGTTTGCCACTTTTGGAGAGACCCTGCGCCATGCCGCGTTTCAGGTTTCCTCCATCATGTCTACAACCGGATTTGCCACCACGGACTTTGATACCTGGCCGGCTCTTTCCAAAGGAATCCTCCTGATCCTGATGGTGTTCGGCGCATGTGCGGGAAGTACGGCAGGCGGCATGAAAATGGCCCGGATTTTGATATATGTCAAATCTATGGCCCGTAACATCCGGCATTCCCTGCACCCCAGCAAAGTCTCTGCCGTACGCATCAACGGTTCTCCGATCAGCGACACGGTCATCACCACATCCAACGCCTATCTTGTCGCTTACGTGGCCATGATCATTCTCAGTTTCCTGCTGGTCTCCATTGACGGGCTGTCCGTAGAAACCAACATTTCCGCCGTGCTGGCCACCAGCAACAACATCGGTCCCGGTCTTGCTGCAGTCGGTCCGAACGCCAACTATGCGGCGTACAGCTCGTTTTCCAAAGTCATCTTCTGCATCGATATGCTTGCAGGGCGTCTGGAAATCTTCCCGATCCTGGTTCTGTTCAGCCGCACCACCTGGAGCCGGAAAGCCTGACACGCGCTCACGCTCTTTTTTGGAAAACCTATTGCAAAATGGCCCTTGATGTGCTATACTCCCCTTGGTCATAGGGGTATAGCTCAGCTGGTAGAGTACTGGTCTCCAAAACCAAGGGTCGTGGGTTCGAATCCTTCTGCCCCTGCCAACAAACGTCTTTTGTCTACAGAGGCAAAAGACGTTTTCTTTTTGTGAAAGGACTGTCCTATGCTTGGTGATACCATATCGGCCGTTTCAACGCCACGGGGGAAAGGCGGCGTGGCAATCCTGCGGATTTCCGGCCCGCAGGCCCTGTCGGTCGCCGAGAAAGTCTTTTTGCCCGCCGGCGCTCACCCATTGGCCGCAACGCCAAGGACCGCACGGTTGGGTTCAATGCTGGCCCCGGTATCCTCGCATACAGGTTGGTCGGCGGTAGACCGTGGTCTGGCCCTGTTTTTTCCGGGACCCGGTTCCTTTACGGGAGAGGATGTTGTGGAACTCCACTGTCATGGCGGTCCGCTCCTGACGGAAACTCTGCTGTCCGCCACGTTTGCCGCAGGGGCTCGCCCCGCGGCAGCCGGTGAATTTACCCGGAGGGCTTTTCTAAACGGAAAACTGTCTCTGACAGAAGCGGAATCTCTGGGAATGCTGATCGACGCACAAACGGAAAGCCAGCTGTCTGCCGCCTCCTCCGGCCTTGCCCGGGACAATCCTCTGGGCAAATCTCTCTCTGCTTTGTATGAGCGTCTGACACTGCTGCTTTCCACCGCGTATGCGCGGATCGATTACCCTGACGAAGATCTCGCAGAACTGAGCGACGAAGAGGTTTTGAATTCTCTGTCCGGACTGCTCGGCGACCTGGACCGTCTTCTGGAAACCTACCGGACCGGTCACGCCGTTATGGAGGGCATTCCCTGCGTCCTGTGCGGCCGCACCAATGCCGGCAAGAGTTCCATTTACAACCGTCTGGCCGGAAGCGACAAAGCCATCGTGACCGACATTCCCGGAACCACACGGGATATTCTGGAGTGTTCCGTGAGTGTAGGCGAAGTCCTCTTGAAATTGCGTGATACGGCCGGGCTGCGCTCCTCTGACGGATCGGATGCCGTCGAGCAGATCGGGATCCGGCGCGCTTTGAAGGCTCTGGACGAAGCGGAACTCATTCTGACCGTGGTCGATCTGTCCCGCCCTTTGGATGATGAGGACCGAATGGTTTTTGCTGCGGTACGCGCCGCATGCGACCGCAACCCGAATACCCGCGCACTGCTCGTATCCAACAAATCCGATCTGCATCCGCAGAAGGACTTGGCGCCGATCTGGACCGCCCTGGGCCGCGAACTGCCCTCACTTGCCGTTTCCGCCAAGACCGGCGAAGGGTTTGACCAACTGACCGCCTTTATCCGAAGCCTGTATATCGATGAGGGCGTTTCCTTAAGCTCGGACCCTCTTTTAATGAACGCCAGACAGCGTGCCTGCATCGTGGGTGCGATGGAGGCCCTGACCCGTGCGCAGACTTCGCTTTCAGCGGGATACACGTTTGACCTGGTTTCCGCAGATTTGGAAGAGGCACTCGAATCCCTGGGCGAAACCGACGGCCGCACCGTAAACGAGGATATTGTCGCCTCGATCTTTTCGCATTTCTGCGTCGGCAAATGAATCTGCCGGCCATTCTACCAAGAAGGAGGATCTGCCCGTGCGCACAGCTCAACTTGCAGACCTGCTCCGTCCGGAGACACTGGACGACATCGTAGGGCAGGACCACTTATTCGGCAAATCCGGCATTATCCGCCGAATGCTGAACAACGGGCGCATTACCAATATGATCTTTTACGGGCCGCCCGGCACCGGAAAGACAACTGCAGCCCGCATCATTGCCGCCGCTTCCGGCATGACCTTTCATCAGCTGAACGCAACCTCCGCTTCGCTTCAGGATATCAAATCGATCCTGCAGGATACCAAGAACGTGTTCGGGACCCAGGGAGTTCTTCTGTACCTGGACGAAATCCAGTATTTCAACAAGAAGCAGCAGCAAAGCCTTCTGGAATCTATGGAAAGCGGAGAGCTGACGCTGATTGCATCCACCACGGAGAATCCTCACTTCTGTATTCATCACGCGCTGATCTCACGGTCTTCCCTGTTTCCTTTTCAGCCGCTCAAGCCCTCGGATATGCTCCCGGTACTGCATAAGGCACTGGACTATCTCAACCGGGAAAGCGACTCTGCCGGCATGACCCGCCGGACCGTTTCCGATGACGTTTGTCTGAAGATCGCTTCCGTCACGGGAGGAGACGTACGCAGAAGTATCGGCCTGTTTGAAAACGCATACTTTGCCGCAGATTCGGAAATTACGGCGGACCACGTCAAGCTGTTCGAGTCCGGAGTCCACAACTTTGATCCGGACGTTCACTACGATCTGCTGTCCTGCCTGCAGAAATCCATCCGGGGATCGGATCCGGACGCGACCGCATTCTATGTGGCCAGACTCCTGGCCATGGGCGAGCTTCTGTCCCTTTGCCGCCGTCTGCAGGTCATCGCAAGCGAAGATATCGGTCTGGCAAATTCTCAGGCCGCTGCGATCGTGCGCGCCTGCTGTGAATCCGCTCTGGATCTGGGCCTTCCCGAAGCGGCTCTGCCGCTTGGCCATGCTGCCATTTACCTGGCGATCTCTCCGAAATCCAATGCGGCTCATAAAGCCGTAGATGCCGCCGCTGCCGACGTTGCGGCAGGACGGGGCGCAACCGTGCCCAAGCATCTGCAGAGTCCCAATTTTGAGGGTTACCTCTATCCCCACGATTATCCGGACCATTATGTTCCGCAGCAGTATCTGCCGGACGACCTGAAAGACCGTCATTATTATGAGCCAGGCCCGGACAAGTATGAACAGGCCTGTGCTGCCTACTGGAATGCCATCAAGGCAAAGTATCTGACAAAAACGAGGTGATACAATGGATATTTTTGAAAAAATCCGTACAACAGGACTGGTTCCCGTCATCACCCTTCATGACGAATCCGAGACCGGTCCGGTTATAGAGGCCCTCATTGAAGGCGATCTTCCCGTCGCCGAAATCTGCTACCGTACCCCTTGCGCCGGTTCCTGCCTGCGCTTGGCGGTAAGCCGCTATCCCGACGTTCTGGTCGGGGCTGGAACGGTCATCAATGCCGCCCAGTGCCGGGAAGCGATCGGAACCGGAGCCCGTTTTATCGTATCCCCAGGCTTCAGTCCGGCTGTGGCTGCAGAGTGCGCTGCGTCCGGCATTCCCTACCTTCCCGGCGTTGTGACCCCTACGGAAATCATGCAGGCGCTGGACGCGGGACTTACACATCTCAAGTTTTTCCCGGCCGGAGTCTACGGCGGTCTGAACGCAATCAAGGCCCTTTCCGCAGCCTTTCCGCAATGCGAGTTTCTCCCGACAGGGGGCGTGGACAACGGCAACCTTCCGCAATTCATAGCCAACAACAAGATCCTGGCCTGCGGAGGTTCCTGGCTGGTCAAGGGCTCGCCGGAACAAATCGTAAAGACCTGTCGGGAAGCCCGGTCGATCGTCCGAGAAGCAAGAGGCTGACGAAAAAAGAGCGACACCTTGAGGGATGCCGCCCTTTTTTCGTTGTATTCGGTTAGGGCTTGGGCTCGGAAATCTCGGCTCCGGCCGGTACCGCTTCGCGCGAGTGGATGTATTTCGTCCACCGGATATACCCGTATGTCGTGTTGGTAAAATAGCCCAGCTTGAGCACCAACAGAACGTACTGCCCGGAAAGAATGTTGATGACCGCCTCCAGAACGGCGTCAATGTACCATGCAATCCACTGCTCGCGGAACCGGAACAGGATAAACAGTCCGTTGCAGATCCCGACCGCAGTCACGCATGCATCCATATAACAGGTCACGATATACGCCGTCTGGTTTCCGTTGAACAGTTCTGTCCCGAAATCCATAAGCGTAAGCAGATATCCAATGCCCACTGTCCAGACTGCGATGCCGGCCAGGATCAGGACCTCCTGCCAGCCCTTGAGTCTCCGGACCACGGTCAGTTCTTCCTCGATCTTGTCGGGATGCCTGTGCCAGTTGATGAAACTGATGATATCACACGGGATCCAGAACAGCAAGGTAGACGCCATCGTGGCAAACCGGTAGGCCAGCACGATACAGATTGCGATCTCGGTAAATTCCACAAACAGCGAAACGATGAAGTTCCATTTGCTCTGTTTGGAAATGAGCAGCTCGCACAAAATGTTCAGGAACGTATCGAGCAGATACAGTCCCATGATCACGATTCCGCTGACTCCGTTGATCTCGCTCTCCGGGAACAGAATGGCCACGACCGCAGCCATGATCATAATGCCCAGAAACCAGCACTTTTCATAGAGCGAGAACCGGCGTCCGAACAGGGACATGACCACAAAGCCGATGGCTACAAGTCCGATGGAGAGCACAACATTCAGTTGCCCGGAAATCGCGTCTGTACGGGCGGTATAGATGCTGTTGCGGAGCCCGCTTTCATCCAGTGCCTCCTTTGAAGCGATATACTGATCGCCCTCATACAGGTAAACATACCCGAGGAAATGCTCGTCATCGGCTAGTTCTTCCCAGTCTTCGTATTTGTACTCCACCAGGCAGGAATAGGTCTCATCTTCATCCAGAAATTCGACCTGGCACTTGGTATACTCGTCGTCGTATCCTTCCTCTTCCGCAGTTGTAGCCCGGTAGAACTCGATCCGCTTGACTTCGGAATAATTGCCGGTAAACATGCCGGATGCGGACACCAGTGCCAGAATCAGAAACACCAGCGCAACCACAATGCAGACGATCGCAACGGCACCGGTTCCGAAGAACCACCGCTTTTCATTGTCTGTAGTATAAATCGAAAACTTACTTTGTTTTTCCATTTTGCTGATCGGCCGGGCCTGCCCCGGTCATTACCCTTTCCTGCGGTTCCGTTCCGTCCGTCCAGCTGTTTTGCCCGGCGTAAGCGGCAAACGCCGCCGGGATCGGAATCCTCTTTTTGATGTCACTCTGCAAAAAAAACTGATACGGGAGAGTTTCGTCCGGTTCAACGTCTCCGATTCGCACGCTCCACCCGATCAGATGCCAGACCAGATGTGAAAACACATGTTCGGCCCGGGCCATGGGCAGGATCTGCAAGGGCTCAAATCCCATCTTTCGAACGGTATTGAGCGCTTCCTCCATGGAGAGATGTCCTTTTACGTTCGGGAACTCATACAGTCCGGACAACAGGCCTCTTTCCGGTCTGCGACAGACGGCGCAGCGGTCGCCGCTCCAAAGTTTGAATACGGTCCGGTCTTCCTCCCTGCGCCGGGTCTTGACGACCCTGACAGGGAGTTCGGTCTCTCTTCCCATTCGGTGAGCTTGACAAGCCGTTTCAAACGGGCATCCCTTACAAACCGGTCCCCCGGCTACGCCGTTCGGTTTGCAGACGGTCGCACCGATCTCGATCATCGCCTGATTGAATTCGGCCGGAACATCGTTGGGAAGAATATCCTCTACAGCTGCGGTCAGCTGTTTCCTGACGGAGGGATTGAGGATGTCTCCCCCGTTTCCGGTCAGTCTGGCCATCACGCGCAGCACGTTCCCGTCTACCGCAGGATAGGGCAGTCCGAACGCAAAGGATGCAATGGCGCCGGCCGTATAGTCTCCGATCCCGCACAGGGACCGGATATCCTCATAATTGCCGGGCATCTGTCCGCCAAACCGTTCGCAGATGTCCCTGGCCGCCTTCTGCATATTACGCACACGGCTATAGTACCCCAGGCCTTCCCACAGTTTCATCAGAACCCGATCGTCCGCTCCGGCCAGATCCCGGATCGTAGGGAGTTCTTTCAAAAACCTCTCATAGTACGGCCTGACCGCCTCCACGCGCGTTTGCTGCAGCATGATCTCCGAGACCCATACCCGATACGGTGTGATATCCCGCCGCCAAGGGAGATCCCTAGCGTTCCGCCGGTACCAGTCCAGCAACCGGGTCACACACGATTTAATCTCCGAGATTTTCTCCGTCATCTGCCCCATGGTTTAGGTGTTTCGTTCCATGACGCTGCGGATGCGTTCGAGCCTTTCCTGAGCGGCAGCTCGGCTTTCCGCCTTGACCGAATAGTAGAATTTGATTTTCGGTTCGGTACCCGAAGGTCTTACGGCTGCCCAGGATCCGTCCGCGAACACAAATTTCAGCACGTTGGATCTGGGAAGATCCGCAACTCCTTGCTCGAAATCCACCAGATTGGCTTTTTCCGGCAGTTCCGTTTGGGCGTGTATCCGAAGGTCGTGCATCAGCGAGGCGATCTTCTCCATGCCGGCAGCACCCTCGTACGTCTTGGAATCCAGAGTATCCAGATAGAATCCGTGCTCCTTATAGAGTTCCTCCAGACGGTCCTCAAGGGTTTTGCCCTCGGCCTTGCAGGCTGCGGCCATTTCACAGATCAGCATCACGCTGACGACCGCATCTTTGTCCCGGGCGTGCTCACCGATCAGATAGCCGTAGCTCTCTTCATAGCCCATTATGTAGGCCCGGTTCTCTTTTCCTGCCTCATACCGGTTCATCCGGTCACCGATGAATTTAAAACCGGTCAGCACATCGACCACGTCCGCCCCGTGCGCTCGGGCTGCGTCCGCCCCAAGCTCTCCGGTCACGACCGTTTTGACGATCGTGGGCGTTTTGCAACCACACACGGAAAGATCCGTGTTCGCCAGGACAAAATCCACAAGCATTGCGCCGACCTGATTTCCGGTCAGCAACCGGTATTCCCCGTCCCGGCAGCGCACTCCGATGCCGACGCGATCCGAGTCCGGATCGGTGCCCAGCACGATATCCGCTCCAATGGCCTTGGCCAGCGTCAGCCCCATATTCAGGGCCGCATGCTCTTCCGGGTTAGGACTTTTGACGGTTGGGAAATTTCCGTCCTGGACAGCCTGCTCGCGAACTACCGTCACATTGGTAAAGCCGTCTGCCTCCAGTGCAGCCGTTACCGGAAGAAGGCCGGACCCGTGCAAGGGCGTATATACGATTCTGAGGTTTGCCTTAACCGCAGCATCCCGGATTCGGGACTGCTTCAGAACAGCCTCGACAAAGGCATCCAAAACCTTTGACCCGACCGTATGGATCTTTTTAGGATCCCCTTCACGAGGAATGCTTTCCCAGTCTACGATTGCATTGACGTAGGAAATCAGATCTTCCGCATCCTCAATGTTCAACTGGCATCCGGTTTCATCGTATACTTTGTATCCGTTGTAGATCTTCGGATTGTGACTGGCCGTGAGCACGATACCCGCGTCGCAACGCAGATACCGGACGGCAAACGACAGTACCGGAGTCGGAACCGGACGGTCGAAAAGATAGACTTCAATGCCTTTTGCACTCAGCACATCTGCTGACACACCCGCAAATTCCGCGCTGTGCAGCCGGGTGTCGAACGCGATGGCGACTTTACAATTGTCTTTCCCGGAATGACTGAGCCGGTTGGCCAGACCCAGCGTGGCCTTCCCGACGGTATATCGGTTCATTCGGTTAGTGCCCGCGCCCATGATGCCCCTAAGTCCGCCCGTTCCGAAATCCAGGTTGCAGCGGAATCTTTCGAACAGTTCGTTTTCATCGTCTGCTATTGCTCTCAATTCGGCCCTTGTAGCTTCGTCAAATGCGGGCGAGGTGGTCCACTGGACATAGTTTTGCTGTATTTCTTTTTGCATATCCTGCTCCGGTTTTAAAATAGCGGACCGACGAAATTACTTGCGCCGGTCCGCTTGTGACAGCGATTTCTCGTCTGTATTATTTGTAAAGCTCGCTCATCTTGACCAGACGATCGTAGCGCGCCTTAGCCGTAGCATCCGCCTTGGCAAAGAGTTCTGCGGCGCGTTCCGGGAAGGTCTGCTCAAGCCGTGCATACCGCGTCTCGGACTTGATGAAGGAGATGTAATCCGCAACCGGAGCCTTGGAATCCACGGTCAGTTTGTTGGTTTCCAGAGTCGGATTGTATCTGAACATCTGCCAGTAGCCTGCGTCAACAGCCTTCTTCATCTCGAGCTGGCAGTTCTGCATTCCGCCCTTGACACCGTGCATTTCGCAAGGTGCGTAGCCAATGATCAGGGACGGTCCGTTGTAGGCTTCCGCCTCAGTCAGGGCCTTCAGGAGCTGGTTCATATCCGCACCCATAGCGACCTGTGCGACGTAGACATAGCCGTAGGACATTGCGATCTCCGCAAGATTCTTCTTGCCGATGGCCTTGCCGGCAGCCGCAAATTGAGCGACCTGACCGATATTGGAGGCCTTGGAAGCCTGTCCGCCGGTGTTGGAATATACCTCAGTATCAAAGACAAACACATTGACGTCTTCGCCGGATGCCAGGACATGGTCCAGACCGCCGAATCCGATATCATAAGCCCATCCGTCGCCGCCGAAGATCCAGATGGATTTCTTGGCGAGGTAATCCTTGTACGCCAGGATAGCGGCGCAGGAATCGCAGCCCGCAGCGGCATTCTTCTCCAGAACTTTGATCAGCTCTTCGGTTGCCTTCTGGTTTGCGGCGCCGTTCTCCAAAGTGTCCAGATATGCCTGGATGACAGCCTTGTCTGCTTCGTCCGCAGGGCTCAGTGCCTTGATCATCTCGACCGCACGGTTGCGGATGACTTTCTGGCCAAGTTCAATGCCAAGGCCATGCTCGGCGTTGTCCTCGAACAGGGAGTTGGCCCATGCCGGACCGCGGCCGGTTTCACGGTTGACCGTATACGGCGTAGCCGGTGCGGAACCGCCCCAGATGGAGGAGCATCCGGTTGCGTTGGAGATGTACATCCGTTCGCCGAACAACTGTGTAACCAGTCTCGCGTAGGAGGTCTCCGCGCATCCGGCGCAGGAACCCGAGAACTCAAGCAGCGGCTGCTTGAACTGGCTTCCCTTGACGGTAGCATTGATCAGTTCCGGCTTTTCCGCCACATTGGCGACAGCATAGTCAAACGGAGCCTGCTGATCCGCAGCATCCGCCTGCGGGACCATATAGATGGCCAGATCCGCTTTGTTCGGCTTCACCTTGGCCAGTTCCTTCGGGTCGGTGACTCCATTGGCCTTGGCCGCTTCAAGCGCCTTCTTTTCGGCCGTCGCGTTGATCGGGCATGCCTTCACGCACAGCGTGCATCCCATGCAATCCAGCGGAGAAATAGCCACGGTAAATTTGTAGTTGGTCTTCACGACCGGACGGGCTGCGAACTTGGTCGCTGCAGGAGCGCCTTTCGCCTCTTCCTCGGTCATGGCAAACGGACGGAGTGCCGCATGCGGGCAGACAAACGAGCAGTTGTTGCACTGTGCGCACTTGTCCGGATTCCACTGCGGAACCAGAACAGCCACACCGCGCTTCTCACTGGCTGCAGCACCCTGCGGATACTGACCGTCTTCGTACTTCACGAAAGCGGAAACCGGCAGTTTGTCGCCGTCCATACGGGTAACGGGAACAACGATGTTGTTGACATACTCTTCCAGGTCGGCTCTGTCAGACACGAACGGTGCTTCGGGAGCGTCCGGAGCGCAGGTCTTCCATGCTTCGGGGACCTGAATCTGCACATAGGCGTCCGCACCGGCATCGATAGCCGCATAGTTGAGATCCACCATGGCCTGGCCCTTCTTGATATAGGACTTATAGGCCATCTTCTTCATATATTCAACAGCTTCATCCTTCGGAAGCAGGTTGGCCAGCGAGAAGAACGCGGACTGAAGGATGGTGTTCTTGACTTTTGCGTTGCCGATCTTGTTCATGGCAAGGCTGGTCGCATTGATCGTATAGAACTTGATGCCGTTGACCGCAATGTATTTCTTCACGGAAGCGGGCAGATGATCTTCCAGTTCCTCTGGAGACCAGATGCAGTCCAGGAGGAACGTGCCGCCCGGTTTGACGTCTTCAACAATGTGATACTTCTTGATGTATGCCTGGTTGTGGCAAGCCACGAAGTCCGCCTTGTTGATGTAGTACGGGGATTTGATGGGCTTGTCTCCGAAGCGCAGGTGAGAAATGGTTACGCCGCCTGTCTTCTTGGAGTCATACTGGAAATAGGCCTGAATGTATTTGTCCGTATGGTCGCCGATGATCTTGATGGAGTTCTTGTTCGCGCCGACAGTTCCGTCGCCGCCCAGACCCCAGAACTTGCATGCCGTTGTACCCGCAGGGGCGGTATCCGGAGCCGGTTTCTCTTCCAGAGACTGTCCGGTCACATCGTCCACGATACCGATCGAGAAATTGTTCTTCGGCTCTTTCTTGGACAGATTCTCGTATACTGCAAAGATGGATGCAGGAGGAGTATCCTTGGATCCGAGACCATAACGGCCTCCGACCACGTTCGCTTTGACGCCTGTACGGCTCAGAGCGGCAACAACGTCCAGATAGAGCGGTTCGCCCAGCGCGCCGGGCTCTTTCGTTCTGTCCAGAACTGCGATCTGTTTCACGGTCTTAGGCAGCGCCTCGGCCAACTTTTCCGCGACGAACGGACGATAGAGGCGAACCTTGACCAGGCCGACCTTCTCGCCGTGAGCCATCAGATAATCGATTACCTCCTCGGCGACGTCGCAGATCGAACCCATAGCTACGATGACGCGGTCTGCATCCGCAGCGCCGTAGTAGTTGAAGAGCTTGTAATCCGTGCCGAGTTTCTCGTTGACCTGATTCATATAGTCTTCCACGATAGCGGGCAACGCATCATAGTACTTGTTGGCCGCTTCACGATGCTGGAAGAAAATGTCTCCGTTTTCCGCGGATCCGCGCAGTGCCGGATGCTCAGGGTTCAGCGCGTGTTCACGGAACGCCTTGACTGCGTCCATATCCACCATCTTGGCCAGATCATCATAATCCCAGACCTCGATCTTCTGAATCTCATGAGAGGTGCGGAATCCGTCAAAGAAGTTTAAGAACGGAACGCGGCCCTTGATCGCAGACAGGTGCGCGACTGCGCCCAGGTCCATAATCTCCTGCGGATTGGTCTCCGCCAGGAACGCAAAACCGGTCTGACGGCAGGAATAGATGTCGGAATGGTCGCCGAAAATGTTCAGCGCATGTGTAGCTACGCAGCGGGCAGACACGTGGAAGACGCCGGGAAGAAGTTCGCCGGAAATCTTGTACATGTTCGGGATCATCAGAAGAAGTCCCTGGGACGCCGTGTAGGTTGTGGTCAGTGCACCGGCTGCAAGTGAGCCGTGAACCGTTCCGGCCGCTCCTGCTTCGGACTGCATCTCAATGACCTTGACGGTAGAGCCGAAAATGTTCTTCAGGCCCTGGGCCGCCCACTGATCCACATAGTCCGCCATCGGGCTGGACGGTGTGATCGGGTAAATGCCTGCCACTTCAGTAAATGCATAGCTGACTGTTGCGGCCGCCTGGTTTCCGTCCATGGAAACCTTTTTCCGTTGGATTGCCATATGCTTATTCCTCCTGATCGTGTTCCTCGCGGAACAATCAATTATTATTTGTCTACATCAAAAAAATGATAGAAAAACATCTTTTCTATTATACTACTCTTTGGGCCTATCCGTCAAGATACGGATTTGCTCCTGTGACAAGGCCAGCTTCTTTTTTCGGCTTGTCACTCCTCATCAAAGGATTGAAACCGGGACGAACGCCCGCTCTTGCGAAGACAGGCATACACAACGGCAAGTGTGACCGTGGCAAAAAACACGATCGTCAATGCCGGAACATAGGCCTGCGGAAGCCCGGCCGTCACAAAAATGCCGCCTGTTCCGAACGCGGCCATAAGCGCGCCCAGAATCGCGATTCCGATCTTCAGGACCAGTTTGCGAATGGCCATGACAAGAAGGCCAAACAGCAGGATGCCGAGCGAAACGAAAATCATCGTTACGACCGTATCCGCTCCCACAAGAGCGGAAATCCAGTGCCCGACATAGAATCCTCCCAATCCGCCGATTGCAAAAAACGCAAACCTTACGAACCGGATCATCAGTACGGCAAAAATTATGGCCAGTGCCACCGGGGCTACCCAGACCAGCCAGACGGCTTCTTCCGGTGTCATTTCTATATGTGCCAGAATGAACGGGTTGACTACACCGAGGCCAAAGGTAAAGCCTGCGCCCACCGATGCGGTAATGATTGCAAATTTCGCCAGCTTATACCCGTGCAGGGACAGGATCACCCCCACCACGACAAGCAAGGCAAACAGGACATAGCAAACCGGGTCCGCCAGGCGATCGCGAATTCTTGAAACCCCTTCCCCGCTTGTAAACAGACTGTTAAAGTCCGTCACCAGCGAGGAGATCACTTCCCATATTCTTTCCATACCGCGTTCTCTAACTTAGCGCGCCCTTGATCGCAGAAAGCAATTCGTCAAATGTCTCATATGCCGGGATCTCCGGGTACTGCGCCTTGATTGCGTCAGTGGATTTGAACAGGAACCCGGCCTTGCTGGCCTGTATCATGGCGATATCATTATGACTGTCCCCGCTGGCAATCGTATCAAAGCCTATGCTTTGCAGTGCCTTTACCGTAGTCAGTTTGGAGTTCTGGACCCTCATACGATAGCCGGTGATTTCTCCGTTGGGAGCAGCCTCTAGCGTGTTACAAAACAGCGTCGGGTATCCAAGTTTGGGCATCAGCGGCATCGCAAACTGATAGAATGAATCACTGATGATAATGACTTGAGTCAATGTGCGGAGCTCATCCAGAAACGCTTTTGCGCCGTCTAGCGGCTCGATGGTGGAGATGACCTCCTTAATCTGTGCAAGGCCCAGCCCATGCTCCTTGAGAATGGCGATACGCCCTTTCATCAGTTTGTCGTAATCCGGCTCGTCCCGTGTCGTTCTGCGTAGCTCGGGAATACCGGAGGCTTCTGCGAACGCAATCCAGATCTCCGGAACAAGGACGCCCTCCATATCCAGGCAGACAATATCCATAGTTATGCCTCAGCAATGGCTTCCACCTCGACCAGCACACCCTTGGGAAGAGACTTGACCGCCACACAGGATCTTGCCGGTTTTGATGTGAAATACCCACCGTATATTTTGTTAAATGTCGAAAAATCGTTCATATCGGCCAGGAAACAGACCGTTTTCACGACCTTTTCCAGCCCGGAGCCCGCTTCTTCGAGAACCGCCTTGAGATTTCTGCAAACCTGATCGGTCTGACCCTCGATATCGGTTGCTTCTACGGCTCCGCTAGCCGGATTGATTGCAATCTGGCCGGATGTAAAGATCAGATTCCCGGTCCGAATCGCCTGCGAATACGGGCCGATGGCTTCGGGCGCATTTTTCGTATATATTTTATCCATAGTTGTTACCTCAAACCAGTTTGAATCCTTCAGCTTTCAAGGCGTTTGTGATCTCCTTGATGTGGTCGTAATTCCGGGTCTCCAGCTCGATGCGGAGGAAGCATCCGTTCACGTCAGATGCCTCGCTGGCGCGTTCGTGATGAACAGAGATCACATTTCCGCCGCAGTCGGCAATGATCCTGGAGACGGCCTTCAACTGTCCGGGCTTATCCATCAGTTCAATGCACAATCCGCAGGAACGTCCGGATTTGTACAGACCGCGTTTGATCACGCGTGACAGGATCGTAACGTCGATGTTGCCTCCTGAGACGAGGCAGACAACATTCTTTCCGGCAACCGGAACCTTTCCGAACATAACCGCGGCAACAGACACGGCACCGGCGCCTTCTGCAATCATCTTGTGCTGTTCGATCAGGGCCAATATCGCTGAAGAGATCTCGTCGTCAGTCACCGTAACGATTTCATCCACATAGGAGCTGACGAGTTTGAACGTGTTCTCTCCGGGTTCCTTGACGGCAATACCGTCCGCAATGGTGGACACGGAAGGCAGTCTTTCAATTTTTCCGTCGTGCACGGAATTCAGCATACTCGGTGCGCCGGATGCCTGAACACCGTAGATCTTGATATCCGGTTTCAGCTTTTTCAGCGTGAATGCCACGCCGGAGATGAGTCCGCCCCCTCCGACAGGTACCACAACCGCGTCCACGCCGGGCAATTCCTCAATAATCTCCAGTCCGATCGTACCCTGTCCGGCAATGACCCGCTCGTCATCGAACGGATGTACAAACGTATATCCCTGCTCATCGCGGATCTCCAGCGCACGGCGATAGGCGTCATCATAAACGCCCTCAACCATACATACCTCTGCCCCATAGCTCTTGGTCGCCTCGACTTTGGAAATCGGCGCGCCGTCAGGCAGACAGATCAGCGATTTGATTCCGTATTTGGAAGCGGCCAAAGCCACACCCTGGGCATGGTTACCCGCCGAGCAGGCGATTACGCCCCTCTTCTTTTCTTCGTCAGACAGTTGGGAAATCATATACCCGGCACCGCGCACCTTAAAGGATCCCGTCACCTGCAGGTTTTCGGGTTTCAGAAACACCTGTGCCGCCGGGTAAATTTTTTCGCTGCGGATCAGTGCGGTCCTGCGGATCACATTCTTCAAAACGAATGATGCGTGGTAGATTTGATCTAATGTCAGCATATTCTCTCCTCAGATCGTGGGGACCACGGTTTTGCAGAACTCAATGACCTCCCCGTCCGGCCCTTCCACGAAAGCAACCATCAGTGTCATTTTCCGGGGAGTTGACTGGAGCGCCATGACCTGAGGCGCATTGACGGTCTTGGCACCTGCCGCAATTGCGCATTCATAAGCTTCCTGGACATTGTCCACATTGAGTGCAAAATGAACCCAGCGTCCGTTGGGAACATATTCCTGACCGCCGTTGGCGAACAGCTCAAGTCTGGCGCCTCCGCCGATCTCTAGCATGGCAATGTGATCCTTGCCGCTGCCCCATTCAAAGTCTATCCGTGCGCCAAGCGCCTTGTAAAACGCCAACGACTTATCAAAATCCGCTGCCTTGAGTGCAATGTGATGGAACGCCGCACCGCGGATCTTTTCATTCATCATAATCATAATTCTTTTCCTCTATTTCACGAACGGAACACCAAGGATCTTGATGTTTCTGACAAGCGTCTGATCGACTTTGACCATAGGCTTCCCGGGGCAAAGCGGATAGATGCCCAGACAGGCAAAGATGTACCAGGCCGCCATCGTGCCGTTGTCCTCATCGCCCGGGAACCCGTCGTCATCCGCACTGAAATATTCTTCGCATGCTTTTCTCAGCCAGTATTCGCACTTTTCCGGTTCTCCGAAATAGGCATAGATCCACGGGAAATGGAACGACGGCTGGTTGGAAATCGCAAACTGTCCTAGGTCACAAGCGGCCATCTCTGACATCTCGTGAATCTCGGTCCCATAGCCGCCAACGCGATAAATCGGAGGCGCGGCAAACAGATCGTCCAGCTTCTTCAGAAGATTCTCTTTGCCTCCGTAGAGGTCTGCCAGTCCGTCAAAATCGTGCTGCACGGCAAAGGAGGACTGCCATGCGCTTCCTTCCGTATATTCGCCGCCCCAGCTGAACGGATCGAAATTGTCTGCCATCTTGCCGTTGACGTCCCGCCCGCGCATGAACCCGGTCTCGGGGTCAAACAGGTTCTTATAGTTTTTGGATCTCTTGAGGTACTCCTGAACCATTGCGTCCGGCTTGCCGAGCGCCTTGGCCACCTGCGCTATGCACCAGTCACCATATGCCGCATCCAGCGTAAGGTTGACGGATTCGCGGTTCATCTCCCTGGGTACATACCCGTATTTCAAATACGCTTTGCAGCCGTTCCGCCCGTACCTAGCCTCTGGAGCCTCGTTGTTGGCGTGATTGAGCATCCCCTCCAGGGCATGTTCCAACACCTCTTTGGAAACGATGTGGTCCTGAGCCGCCTCTGCGATAACCGCGTCAATCAGCGTCGACGGCATACATCCGACCTCGCCGATGGACGGCCAGCGAGGCAGCCAGCCCCCATCCAGATAGTCGTTCACAAAGCCTTCCAGCATTTCCGCAAACTCGTCTCTTGCGATCATGGAAAAGAGCGGATAAACCGTGCGGTATGTGTCCCAGAATCCGTTATCCGTGTATCTGACACCCGGGCGGGTGCTTCCGTCAAACGGACAGTAGTGGATCCGGTTTCCTTCCCGGTCGATTTCATAGGCCTTGTGCGGGAACAGGAATGTGCGGTAGAGGCAGGAATAAAACGTTTCAAACTCTTCGTCAGTATCCGTATCCACCTCTATGCGGTGCAGATAGGATTCCCAAATATCTTCTGCTTCTTCACAAAGCGTAGCGAACGACCGGGTCCCGCAATCCTGTTCAATGGACAGGAACGCCTGCTCTTCACTGATATAGGATATCCCCACGCGCGCCTCGACGACCTTCCCTTTCAGCGCAACGTGGACAGCAGCATTGCCTTTTCCGTTTTCGCCCACGATACGCGTATTCTCCGCATCCATCGCACCGTCAAGGAACCGGATGACAAAATACATCTTGAAATCCTTGGCTGCATCCATAGAATGACCGTCCGTACAACCGACAATGCAGTCCTTGTCGATCCGGTAGGTGTAATTGCCACGGACCGGGAACACGGAAAAGACCGTCGGCATATCCGACCCTATGCTTAAGCGGATAGCCGCGCCGCGCTCGGTCGGGGTCAACTCAAATTTTGTTCTGGCGCGCAGGATCTGGAGCATCAGGTAATCCGGGCGAAACACAGACTCTTCTATCCGATATCCCGACCAGGCACCTGCTGATGTGTTGTGAACCGTGTCACTCTGCACCATCATATTGAATGTTCCGTAGTCATTGATCCAGGGACTGGGCTGATGGGTCAGCCGAATTCCTTCGATAAACCTGCGGTCGGGATGAAAGAACCATCCGCTTTGCGGATCCTGGTTTTGCGGGCAGAACCCGGCCATGGCAAACGGGCGCTGCGTCAAAGCCAGCGTGTTTCCGGAAGAAAAACGGGAAATGGATTTTGTCCCCATCATAATGTTCACATACGGTATCAGGTTCATAACAATTGACCGGCACCCGCGCGGACTCTGTTCCGCAAACCGGGATGCCCCTCGCAAAGAAACCTCTTTGCGATATGCTCCTTTCTGAAATGGTTGACCTATGCTCTGTTAGGCCCGGCGATAATCCGCCGCTTTTGCGATAACTTATTATATAACAATTCTATTAAAAATATACGATTTTTGCAAAAAAAGCTCTTCTTTTTGTCATTCTTCCACGGCAATCAGGCACAAAGAATCGTTCATCTCGGGTATTTCTGCCGGGACGCCCGCCCCAAGCGCCTTCCCGGTGAACTCTCCGATCCTTTGGTCATTCGCATATAAGGTATAGTTTCCGTTCTCCCGCACGCCCCTGAACGTCAGACGGAATGACGGCTCTTCTACCGGGCCAAGCGTAAACGCACAGACCATGGCGCATTTCCCGTCCGGATCCGCAATTTCAAGTACTCCGAGTTCGTTTTCCTCATGAAGATTAACTTCCGGTGTGTGATGATAGACCTTACACTTTGGAAGCATGGGCCGAATATGCTTGCGATACATTTCAAGCATCGGAAAGACTCTTTTTCGGAATTCGGGTTTCAACATTTCTTCGGAAGCCGGTACCAGCGGAGAACCGAATCTGGCCACATTCAGCTTATAATTATCCGTACACCCGCTCTCCGCTCCCATTGCGTTGATCAGCTTCACGCAGTATTCTACGGGAATAATCATGGTCATACCGTTGATGATCCGGAATGAATCCGGGGCAAAATTGGCATCGGAGATCCATGTATTGGACATGATCGTTGTCATTCCCAGGTCTGCCCTCATACCGCCTCCCGCACAATTCTGAAAGGTAACTTGCGGATACTCCTCCCGCAGTTCTCGAAACAGTCTGTACAGGTTGTCATAATATCTCCACGCCGCATTTTCCATCAGACCGCAATACTCATGAACCGCTTCCGTGGCATACACTCCGGAATCCAGACGATAATAATCCAACTGATAGGTATCCAGCACATACCGGACCTGTTTCTTTACCCACTCGTAAGTTTCCGGGTCGTTCAGGTCCGCCATATACGCAGCCGGGCCATCCTTCACCGGGGTTCCGTCGTATCCGATCAGGTATTTCACCCGTCCGCTCTTGAATGTCTCTGTCTGGAATCCGATTTTTTCCACATCCATCCACAAGCCGAACCGGTTTCCGTTCCGATGGGCCATTTCGCGCATATCGGCAAGCGATGTGTCGTATGTGTCCACCACTCTGCCCCAGTCCCCGCAGAAGGCCGGCCAGTCATCCAGACTTTTGCCTTTCGGGATATACCACCCTGCGTCGATATACACGATATCCGCTCCCATTTCCTTCCCGGTTTTCAGGTTGTATTGGGCTTCGTCTTCACGGTTCGTCATTGCGCTGACTTCAACGGCAAGCGTCTTCGGCCAAGGTTTTGCCAACCTTCTGGCATAATCCGTCTGGCTTTGGACTGCCTCGTCAAAGGTGCCGTGAACGTATGTGATCAGCACGCGAGGGGTAACCGCTTCTTCTCCCGGAGCAAGCACGCGGACCGGTGCCTTTCCGGCAAACCCAACCGCCCAGGACAGACTGCTTTCCCCATATACCGCACCGCCGGAATGTTCAAACCGCATGCGATATCCTCCGGAGAACGCAAGGTTCAGCAGCGCGCAATCCCCGTTCTTAAGGTCCTGAACTGCTGCAAACGGCAATCTGTAGCGCTCGGTGTAAGTCGCGTTTTTGACTTCTTTTGTCGTTCCTAAGGTCAGATTCTCCCAATGGAAGTCCCCTTCCCTTCCAGGCGCGCCTTCATGCATATAACCAAGGCGGAACGTCTCCGAGTCAGGAGCCATGCCTCTTTTCTGCATACAGATTCCCTGAAACATCGTTAGCGCTGTCAACCGGACCGGCTTTTCTTCACTCTCGTTGAGCACACGTATCTTTCTTGACATCGTGTATCCCTCGTCCGGTTCGCTTTCCGCCACAGTTTCCGTAATAATATCCACCCTTAATGGTACACGCGTGCTTTTCAGCGACACGACCGTGCTCTGAATGCCTGATCCGTCCGTTTCCGCTCTTGTTTCAAGAAACACGAACGACCCATTCAGATTTTCCCCGTCCGCAACAATCTCGAATGACTCAGGCATTGAGCTGGTAAGCCGGCTCATTGGCGCCCGCTGCAAATAGGAAACAGGATAGATGTTTCCGTTGATTATTTCTTCTTTGTATAAGTGACGGTATTGAATTTCCATGGCGTTCTCTTTCTGGAGCGCCGCCGGTTCTATGGCGGCCGCCCATTTTCTTTTTTGTAAAGTGTTTACCTGTTTTCCGGTTTTGGGTATAATGTAAGCAAGACGATCATCGCAACCCTTTTGCACTATTATAGCAAAAGCACCTTGACGGTTTCAACGGTGGTCCATCATATTCAGGGGTGGTTCGCGCTTTGCGTGGACGGAGCGTATTATGAAACTCAAGACGCCCGCTTTTAAAGAGCAATTTACAGAATCCGAAGTGCTGGCTTTGGAAAAGGAATTCATCTCAACGTATTCCCAAAACAATTCCAAGCCCCTGCGCACGTTGATCCGGTTATACAAGCGGTACTGGAAAGAACTGTTGATTTCGATCATCTTTTTTGTCATCAAGACCAGCCCTGTCTGGCTGATTCCCATCGTTACGGCAAATATCATAAACGCTGTGGTGTATCCCACGGACAATTTGCTGCAGACCGTCATCATCAACGTTGCCGTTCTGGCCAGTCTGATCCTTCTCAACATTCCCACACATATGATCCACACGCGGTATTACAGCATAGTCGTCAGACGTGTGGAAGCGGGATTGCGCGGCGCTATGGTGCGAAAACTCCAGCATCTCTCCATCTCATTTCACCACGAAATGCAGTCCGGACGCATCCAATCCAAGCTGATCCGGGATGTGGAAGCCGTCAGCGGACTGTCCGTCGAACTGTTCACCTCCATTCCGGGCGCCATCATTTCCATGCTCGTTTATTTGATTGTAGTTGGATTTACCAACACGATCGTTTTCGCGTTCTTTATCCTCTGTATTCCGTGTTCAGTCACGCTTGTCCGCATTTTCCGCCGTCGTCTCCGCAGAACAAATTCGGAATATCGGGTCAATATGGAAAACACGTCGGCCAGCCTGACCGAAATGGAGGAAATGATCGAGATCAACCGTGCTCACGCACTGGAAAACAAGGAGATCCGCAAAGAAACCCGGACGTTGAACTATATGGCCAATACCGGATTCCGACTGGATATGACGAACGCGCTGTTCGGCGCCTCAAACTGGGTAACCATCCAGCTATTCCAGCTGCTTTGCCTCTGCTTTACGGCCTATCTGGCCTATCAGGGCATTATCCGTGTTGGCGACATATCGCTCTATCAAAGCTATTTTGCAAGCCTGACCGCCCAAGTCAGCGCTTTAATCATGCTGATGCCCGCCATTGCCAAGGGGTTGGAATCCGTCTCCTCTATCGGAGAAATCCTGACCTCTACCGACATTGAGGACAACGAAGGCAAACTCGCGTTGCAAGAAGTCCACGGACATTTTCAATTTGAAAATGTCAGTTTTCATTACGTTGAGGATCAGCCTCTTCTGCAGGGGCTGGATCTGGATATCACCCCGGGTGAAACGTTGGCTATCGTGGGAGAATCCGGTTCCGGGAAAACAACCATGCTCAATCTGATTATCGGTTTTAATCATCCCACAGCCGGTCGTGTCCTTTTAGACGGGCATGACATCCGCGAACTTGATCTTCACGCCTATCGGAAAAACATTGCCATCGTGCCCCAGAACAGCGTGCTGTTTTCCGGCACGATCCGGGAAAATATCACTTACGGGCTAAGCGACGTTTCCGAGGAAACCATTCAAAGCGCTGTAGATGCCGCACAATTGCACGACTTCATTCATTCCCTTCCTTTGGGTATCGATACGCCGTTAACCGAGCACGGCTCCAATCTTTCAGGCGGACAGAGGCAACGGATATCCATTGCGCGGGCCATAATCCGGAATCCGAAAGTCATCATTCTGGACGAAGCTACAAGCGCCCTGGACAGCGTTTCCGAAAAGCTGATTCAAAACGCCATACGGAACCTGACCAAAGATCGGACCACATTTATCGTGGCCCACAGATTATCCACCATCCGGGATGCAGACCGGATCGCCGTAATCAAACAAGGCCGGTGCGTAGAACTTGGCAATTATGATGAGCTGATGGAAAAGCACGGGGTCTTTTATCAGATGCAAACCGTTCGTTGAATTGTCGTTTCAAAAGAAAGAAGCCGGCTCAGGTTCTGTTCCTGTTCCCGGCTTCTTTCTTTTGCATTAATTTCCGCCCTTAATCAAGGTGATTGCATTGTCCGCAAACTGCAGAAGATCCGGCAGGAAATAAATCACTGCAAGAGTCACGGCAAGCACACCCACTACAAGTGCCAGATAGATCGGCCATGAGGTTCCTTTTTTTTCAAACCGGATATCCGCCTCGATAGCCTTGTCTTCCGGAATATAAAAATGATATGTTTCGTTATCCCAGCGGACCGGCTTGGATGGAATGCTCTCGTTTGCTGACGGATTAGGCTCAATAGATTCAGCTGCCGCTTGCTCTGCACCATCCTCTTGCCCCTCTGCGGGATCTTTCTCGGGTTCCTTGGAATCTGTATCCGGTTGTGCGACCGTTTCCGTTTCCACACAATGCACAACGGCCCTAAGCCGTTTCCCATACTGCATACTCATACGGATCATGAAGTTCCGGTCATAGCCTAGTTCTGCAAAAGTTTTGGCTGTCTCTGGGGACAGACACTTTTCTCGCAGCACCGTACGGACAAATCCGCCCAGCTGATATCGGTCGCGTATGGCAAGCAATCCTGCGATCATCACACCAATCATGATTCCAACAATGATCACGGTAGGCGTAATCAGCGTTCCTGAGCCAAAATTAAAATTCTGATAAGTACCCATGTGGACGGTAAAATACCGATCCCTAAAATACTCAAACAGTTCTTCAAACAGAGATTTGTCCTGACTCAGAAGAAAAATGGCCTGTGTACTGGTAAAGGTCATATAACCCTCCTATTTGGAAAGATCGTCGAATACGCCTTCTCCGCAGATGGTTTTAAGGGCATATTCCAAATCCTCGTCATCGCTGAATGCAATTTCAATAACCTTTTTCTTCGGCGTTTCATGAATCCTGAGCTTTCTTCCTAACACGCTCTCGGCTTTTGATTCGAGCTCTCGCATATATACCTTACGCTGACGTGCTGTAGATTGACCGATTGGGATCACTTCAGGTACTCTGTCTTTCTTGTCCAGATAGTCTCGCACCCATTTCTCTACAGAACGGACTGAAAGATCGGAGTTGATAATCCGTTCAGCAACCTCGATACAGATCTGTTCGTCTTCTATAGGCAAAATTGCGCGCGCATGACCTGTGGTCAATTCTCCTTTGCTGAGATGCTCCAGGACAGGCTCCGGAAGATCCAGCAATCGAATCATGTTCGCAATTGCGGACCGGCTGCGGTTAACTTGTTTGGAAAGTTCTTCTTGCGTAATGCCGAAGCGCTCGAGCAACGTCTTATAAGCCTGCGCCTCTTCAACTGGATTCAGATTCTCTCTTTGAATATTCTCAATTAAAGAAATCTGTGCCGTCTTATACTCATCAGAGTCCAATACAATCGCAGGAATCTCATTTAAGCCGGCAATTTTAGCGGCCCTCCAGCGTCTTTCACCGGCGATAATTTCATAGAATCCTTTAGCAACAGGGTTTTCGCGAACGATAATAGGTTGAAGTACACCCAGAGAGGCAATAGAATCTGCGAGACTTTCCAGCGCTTCCCTGTCAAATTGCTTGCGCGGCTGATCACTTCTGGGTTCAATCTCGGACAAACGGATATTTACAGTGTTCGAAGCTGTCGGTTCCGGGGTGCTGTTATCAAACACAATATCAAAATAATTCTTTCCGAGTCCACCGATCTTCTTTTGAGGCATAGTACAAACTCCTTAAATTCTCATAGATAACTCTTTAGCAACGCCAAGATACTCTTTAGAGCCTTTAGATGACTTGGCGTGATAGTAAACAGGTGCGCCAAAGCTGGGAGCCTCGGACAACTTAACCGATCTGGAGATGGTATTCATAAACAATTGATCCGGATAATGCTCCTTCAATTGTGAAATGACCTGAGCTGAAAGAGTAAGCCGGCCATTATACATCGTAACCAGGATGCCGACAATCGTCAGCTTGGAATTGTAGTGTTCCTTGATCCTTTTCAGGGTAAGCATCAACTGAGACAAGCCTTCCAGCGAATAGTATTCACACTGCATCGGGATCACAACACCATCACACGCTGTCATGGCATTAACAGTAAGCATGCCAAGAGATGGCGGGCAATCAATGATAATGTAGTCGTAATCATCGCGAATCTTGTTAAGAGCTTCTCTCATGCGGAACTCGGAATTATCGAGATCATAGAGTTTAAACTCTGTGGAGGCAAGAGTAACGGTGCAGGGAACAACAGAAAGATTCTTATACTCCGTTTCAAGGATGCACTCCTTGGGGTCAGAGTCAGAGGTAAGTAGATCAATTGTTGTTTTCTTCAAGCCCCTCTTATGGATACCAACACCGCTCGTGGCGCTGCCTTGAGGATCGAGGTCGATAAGCAGCGTTTTGAAGCCCAGGATACCAAGCGATGCCGCAACATTAACAGCAGAGGTTGTCTTACCGACACCGCCTTTTTGATTTGCAAAAGAAATGATTTTTCCCATATTGGAAACCTCGCAATTTGATAATCAACCTCATTATAGCACAAAATCAGCGCCCGCGCAAAGAAATACTGAAAAAGTACAACAAATTCCACCAACAAACAGATTGTTTCACGTGAAACATTCGCCAAACGGCCTAGAGGACGCGATCACTGTTTTATAACCCGGGTTGGATTTGGTCAGCCTGAATGTATTGATTGTTTCACGTGAAACAATTCATCAAATTGCGAGTATTCCGCGCTCGATCCAGCAAGCAAGTGTGCAAATCACAACCGCAAGCAAAACGATAAGCCAACATCAGCACTATGCGTAGCAGTAAAGCGGGGAAGTAGGCAATTAGGCAGCGGCTTCGTTCCAATTTACAGTGTCACCATCAAAGTAACTGATCGCAACGGTTAAAAAGCTTTTGGGATCAGAGAAGCCAGCGTGCAACCAGCACTGGCCATGTTTCACGTGAAACAATCCTGCAAAACAGTGCTACGAGAATAAGCCGGAGAAGCTTAGCCTCCTTGTTTGTGATAGTCTCTGCAAGCCCACAAGCAAGGAAGACTAGAGATCATTGCTCATTTAGCCTTTGTTTCACGTGAAACACTTGACCTTTCCCTAAGTCCTTTTAACAATTACCTGTGCGATTTTTATTAGGCAGGGCATCAGTCCTCAAGTTCCATCGTTCTCCTGTCCCTTTCGAATTATCTCGCTCTACCGAGTTCTCTCACATTTATCTAAAAAAGACAAGCGGGAGCTCGATTGCAGCAATCTTCTCCCGCTATATTTGCGCTTTATTCTTTCAATTATTCGTTAGACCGATTTTTTACTTGTTCTTCTGCAGCCAGATCATTAGGACCGCAATATCAGCGGGATTGACCCCGCTGATCCTTGAGGCCTGTCCGATCGTTTTAGGCCTTACAGCATTCAGCTTCTGCCTGGCCTCAAGACGCAAACCGTCAATCTGCGAATAGTCAACATCCGTTGGAAGACTCTGTTTTTCCGCCTTACCGATTTTTTCGGCAGCGGCAAGCTGGTGCTTAAGGTAACCTTCGTACTTGACCTTGATTTCTACCGACACAGCCTCCTTGCCGGTCAGGCCCAAACCGCTGTTTTCGATCTCCATGATTTTTTCGTATGTTAGGCCCGGCCGCCTGAGCAGGTCCGCCATCGACACTCCGGTCACAACAGGGCTCTCTCCGTTCTTTTCCAATAGGATATTTGCTGCCGCTGGTGATACGAACATATGTTCTAATCGAGCTATCTCATTGTTAATTCTTTCTTGCCGCTTCAGATACTCATTATATCTTTCTTCAGATACAAGTCCTATGTCATGTCCTATCGGAAGCAGTCTTTCTTCTGCATTGTCCTGTCTTAGTAAAAGCCTAAACTCAGACCTTGATGTCATCATTCGGTATGGTTCGTCGGTTCCTTTGGTAACGAGATCATCTATCAGCGTTCCAATATATGAGCTGCTGCGAGGCAAGATGACCGGTTTCAATCCTTTTATCTTTCTTGCCGCGTTAATGCCTGCGATCAGTCCCTGTGCGGCTGCCTCCTCATATCCGGATGTACCATTAAACTGTCCCGCCCCAAACAGACCGCTCATCTCCTTAAACTCAAGCGTTGAATCCATTTGTAGAGGATCTGCGCAGTCATACTCTATGGCATAGGCGTAACGCATGATCTGAGCGTCCTGAAAGCCCTTCAGCGACCTGAGCATCTTCCTTTGCACATCGGTCGGCAGGGAAGTGGAGAATCCCTGGATATACATTTCCTCCGTGTTCTCTCCAAGGGGTTCTACAAATAATTGGTGCCTCTCTTTATCCGCAAATCTGACGAGCTTATCCTCGATCGACGGACAGTATCTCGGTCCGGTGCCATGAATCTGTCCGGAATACATGGCCGAACGGTGAATATTCTCGTGAATGATCCGGTGAGTTTCCTCATTGGTATAAACAATATAGCACGGCGTCTGCTTTTCTGTGTCGAATTCAGCCGGATCGGTCTGTGAGGAAAACGGAATCGGGTCATCTTCTCCCGGCTGTATCTCCAGTTCATCCAGATGAATTGTTTCTTTCTTAACTCTCGCCGGAGTGCCGGTCTTAAATCTCAGCAGACGAATGCCGACTTTCCGCAAAGAATCAGACAATTGTCCCGCGGGGAGCAATCCGTCCGGACCGGCTGGATAGTTGACCTCGCCTACAAAAAATGCGACTGTCCAGAAATGTTCCGGTACAAATGATTGCACATTTGCATAGCCAGGACTCGTTTAAGCGTGTACGAACACCGCTGATACGTGACTTTCCGGTCTTTTCATCCCGCTCGGTAAGCAGTTCGGTGACCTCAGCCTGCATCAGCCTAAGATGGTCCTGACATTCCAGCGTGTGCTTCATCAACAAGCGATATTTTGCGCGGTCTGCCTGGATGCGCTTGGCATGTACCGCAGCACCCTTCCCGAGATTCAATGTGCGGCTCTGCAAGGTTACGCGATCCGCCGCCCGCCCCATTTCGCCGCCCAGGGCGTCTATTTCGTAAACTAGGTGTCCTTTTGCAGATCCACCGATCGAAGGGTTGCAGGGCATATTGGCCACCGCATCCAAAGAGAGTGTGAACAGCACCGTATCCACACCCAGCCTGGCGCAGGCGAGCGCCGCTTCAATTCCGGCATGCCCCGCTCCAACCACAACTACGTCCGTCTGCTGAATATCGCCTGATGTATTCGTTTGCGTTTGCTTGGTATTTTCGTTTGTCATAATAGTACTTTTGTTCGGTTCTCGGAACCTTGCTTTGCTATCCTTCTTTGCGATTCCACGATTATTTTCAAAAAAGCCGGTTCGAAAGATTCTTTTCCGAATCCGTTCTATCCGGCTTTGCCTTATCAGTATGTAGGAGAGTTCAAATACCAGTCTCCGTCTTCATACACTAGCGTAAGTGTTACGGGCAATACATTCTGGTCTCCTGCTTTGTACGTATCCATCCGGATTCTGACCTGGGTTGCATTCTGGCGACCTACATATGTCATCGTGGCATAATCGTAGATCCTACGGCCTGTCACCAGCGGCTGATGATCTGTCTGCTGCTGAAGCTCCCCGTTTCTTTCAGAATACCGGGCAGGAGCCACCATCTGGGAGTCCCCTCCCCATTCATATACCAATCCTTCAAACGCCGTCTCATAGAGCGCCGCCAAATACCGGAGGCAGTACACATTTTGCGCACGGATCTTCATTTCGTCAATCGTGTGAAACCCAGCCACCGGCATCACTGCGTCATAGGTTGCGTAGGTGGCATCGGTTTCGTTTTGGTACACGTACCTGGCCTCAGCCAACTCACTTCCGCGGGCATAGGCCGGAAGTCCCTCCCCAAACAGGAAGACATTGACTTCATAACTGTGCTCTATCAGTTCGATGACACGGTCAACCATATCCTCAAGCGGAGGGGCGGAAGAGCATCCGCTGAACAGCGGAAGCCCTCCCAGCACAATGAACAGGCACAGTATCCAGGCAGACAGTCGTCTTACCATAGTTCTTTCCATATGACAGTAAAGGAGCTCATTCTTCCGGACCGTTCGGTGTTTCCGGCTCGGACGGTTCCTCCGCATCCGCAGGCAGTTCCGAATCTGCATCCTCGATCAGTTCGGCGCCGCCGGTTTCCAGAGTCTCTTCTTTTTTATCCAAAGGCGTAACGAACGCGACTTTTTGATTATCTTTGATCCGGATGACGCGCACGCCGGCCGTTTTCCGCCCATGGCAGGGAATCTCGGATACGGGAACCCGAATGATGATACCGCCCTCGGTAATAATCATAATGTCATCGTCTTCAGTCACGGAAATCACACCGGCCAGAAGTCCGGTCTTCTCATTGATCTCGTGTGCCCATACTCCACGTGCGCTGCGTCCGCGCATTTCTCTGAAGTCCTCGTACTCCGTACGTTTACCGAATCCGTTATCCGTCAGGGTCAGAAGTTTCTTGCCTTCTTCCGCAACCACGGCACCGATTACAAAGTCACCTTCATCCAGTCTCAATCCGCGAACGCCCCTGGCTGCTCGCCCGACCACACGGACCAGGTTCTCATCGTATCGTAATCCATGACCGAACCGTGTCGCCAGAATGATCTGAGAAGATCCGTCTGTCACCTTGACAAACAGCAGTTCGTCGCCCTCATCCAGCGTTAGCGCGCGTTTTCCGCCCTTGCGCTGATAGGCAAATTCGGACAACGGCGTTCTCTTTATGACGCCGAACCGGGTCACCATTGTAAGATACCGGTCCTCGGCAAATCCGGTAACGCTCAGAATCGCGGTGACCTTTTCGCCCGGCTCCATCTCCAGGACATTTACAACGTTTGTACCCTTGGCCGTTCTGCTGGCTTCGGGAATCCGATAGGCCTTGATTGCCTGGACCTTGCCCTTGTTGGTAAACATCAAAAGCAGGGAATGGCTGTTGACGACCAGAACCTTTTCTATGAAATCCTCTTCCTTGGTCGTCGCTCCTGTGATGCCTTTTCCGCCGCGTCTCTGCGCTTCATAGGTGTCTGCAGGAAGTCTCTTGATATAGCCGGCATGAGACAAGGTCACCACACATTCGTGCTCTTCAATCAGGTCTTCCAGAGAAATCTCTTCCATGGCTTCTTCGATCCGGGTCCGTCTGGCGTTCGCATACTTGGCCTTGATCTCAAGCATTTCGTTACAGATGATCTCCTTGACTTTGAGCTCATCTTCCAGGATGTCCTCAAGCTCCAGAATCAACGCGTGCAGGCGGGCCAGGTCGGCTTCGATCTTTCCTCTTTCCATTCCGGTCAGACGGCCGAGCGTCATCTCAACGATGGCCTGAGCCTGAGCATCTGACAGTTTTCTCAGATTTCCTTCGCCAATCAGGTTGGGATCTTCCGTTCTTTCGACGTAGCCGTCAGCGTAATGGACCTCGAAGAATTCATTCATCAGTCTGGCTTTTGCCTCCGGAATGGAAGGAGATGTCTTCATAATCTCGATCACCCGGTCAATGTTGTCCAAGGCGATATGATAACCTTCCAGAATATGTGCCCGGGTCTTGGCTTTATCCAGATCGTATTCCGTTCTGCGGCGGATCACCGATTCCTGATGCTCAATATACAGATCCAAGACCTGAAGCAGCGTTAGGACCTTCGGCTCGTTGTTCACCAGCGCCAGCATGTTGACCGAACAGGTGTCCTGCATCTGGGTGTATTTATAGAGCTGGTTCAGAATGATCTGTCCATTCGCATCCCGTCTGTATTCGATCACGATCCGCATACCTTTACGGCCGGATTCATCCCGCATGTCCGTGATCCCTTCAATTCGCTTGTCGCGAACAAGGGCCGCTATATTTTCACACAACTGGGACTTGTTGACCATGAAAGGAATCTCGGTCACGATGATACGGTGATGCTCTTCCTCCACCTCGGCTTTTGCGCGGACATAGATACGGCCTCTGCCGGTTTCGTAGGCTTCACGGATTCCCTTTGTGCCATAGATCGTGCCATAAGTAGGGAAGTCCGGACCTTTGATGAATTCCGTGATCTCATCCAACGGACATTCCGGATGATGGATCCGATAAACCGTCGCATCCACAACCTCTCCGAGATTGTGAGGCGGGACATTGGTCGCCATACCGACTGCGATACCGACCGTTCCGTTCACCAGAAGGTTCGGGAAGCGGGAGGGAAGTACCGTAGGTTCGCGGAGCCGGTTGTCAAAGTTCGGCACCATTTCCACGACTTCCTTATCCAGATCCCGGGTCATCTCATCCGCGATCTTGTCCAGTCTGGCTTCCGTATACCGGTATGCGGCAGGCGGATCTCCGTCTACGGAACCAAAGTTTCCGTGGCCTTCGATCAGGGGATGCCTCATGGAAAAAGGCTGTGCCATACGGACCATCGTGCCGTAAACGGCCGCGTCTCCGTGCGGATGATAGCGTCCCAGCACGTTACCGACCGTGGTAGCGGACTTACAGAATGCCTTGTCATGCGTCAGATGATCCTCATACATGGCGTACAGGATTCTTCTCTGACCCGGCTTCAGCCCGTCCCGGACATCCGGAAGCGCACGGGACACGATCACAGACATCGCATATTCAATAAACGATTTCTTGACTTCATGCTCTACACCGATTTCGGTGATTTTTTGATCCGGGAATGACAGATCCTGGCTGTTTTCGTATTGTTTATCCACGTTCTTGCCTTTCTACGCTCGCATGTAACTGCCGGCGTATGGTAATTTTGGAAATTTGTTTTTTGAGGAAAAGGACACCTGTCATCAAGACCAGGGCCAAGAGAAAGGTTAGGACATATCTGGGCAGCTGCACATACCACAAATACCGGAAGAAAGACCGCCCGGATCCGATCAAGGCACCTCCAGCTGTCCGGATCAGCATACAGCCGGCGTTGACTATCGCCGCTGCGACCAGATAATCATACCGGTTTTTCCGATGTGCTTCCGAAAGAAAGCCCACGAAGAATCCGGTCAGCATACAAAGAATCGGTCCGGCAAAGAACAGTTCGCCGCAGAGCGCGTCGTGCATAACACCAAACACGATGCCGAATATGCAGCCTTCGCGCTTCCCGAACATCCAGGCCCAGGTCAGGGTCAGGATTACCGACAGGTCGGCTACAGCGCCAAAAGGCCTCACCGATGGAGGGACAGCCGTTTCCAGAAGAAACAGCAGAAAGCTACCAAAAATGCATCCTGCATATTTTAAAAAGGGTTTGATGCGTTCTCTCATGCTTCGCCCCTTCCCCCAATCAGGACCATGACAAGAGCCGGGTTGAGCAAGTTGGCTGCCGGTTCAACAGTGGCTACCGGAGACCTGGAATTCGCATCGTATTGCACGTCCGTAACGGAACCGATCAAAAAGCCTTCCGGCCAAACGCTGCCGTATCCGCTGCTGACAACGGTATCTCCAATATGGATCTCCGCCGTTTCAGGCAACTGTGATATGCGGATCTTTCGGTTGGCGGAAAGGCCAATCGTAGCGGTAACCTGTCCTAGATCCGAGGTCTCAAGGACATACGCACTGATCGTAAGGCCGGGTATGTGAAGAGGTTGAATATGCGCCCATCCCAAACCGCTGGCAATCACCATACCCACCGCTCCTGAGGCATCCACAACCGGCATATTCTTTTCGATCCCGGCCTCGCTGCCGCTGTTCAGAACCCAGTAGCGCTCCGTTATGGCCACGACCTTGGCAGATGCCCATTGAAACCGGTCATAAGTTGAATCCATATGGATAAAGGCACGGATATTGCGGTTTTCAACTTCGAATTTCTTCTGGTCAAACAGTTGCTGTCGCAATGACTCGTTTTCCGCCTTCAGTTGGCTGTTCTCATCCAATAGCCTTCCGACTGAGGTGAAATATGCTCCGATTCCACGGAACCCTTCTCCGATCTTGGATCCGATAAACCGGAAGGGAACCGCTGCCGTATTCAATGCGGATGTGAGTATATCGGTCCGTCCCATTACTGCCCAAACGGTAGGAAGTATGGTCAGGATCAGTGCAACGCAAACTGCAATGATGAAGAATCTGTTTTCCAGTATCCTCATTACTCGTTCTTATCTCCTGCAAGC
>JAFYHA010000026.1 GCA_017539425.1 Clostridia bacterium | reverse complement strand
GACGTTGTACATATTCTTGGTCATTTGAGTGGCTGTATCGCAGAACTCAAACAACGGATGCTTCGGTTTGATGTTGATTTTTTCAACGTGATACATATACGTAATACCTCCTTTCTTCGAGAATTTTTCTGATGATTTCATTGTACCAAACTGACCGACAGGGGTCAACAGATTCTCTCCGAAAATGAGGTGTTTGACAAAAAATGGCTGCCTTTCATCCCATGACTGAAGTCACGGGTGTTCCCGGCAAGCATAAACCGGATCGCGGTCCGCGGCGGACACGAGGTCATAGACCGCCGTCACGACCGTGACGGTGACGGGATCGAAGGTCAGGTCCTCATGGTTGGCGTCGCCGCAGTAGCGGACGAGTACGGTATAGGTTCCCGTGGTTCCGCACGTGGGCAGATCCCCGGACCAGGTCTCTCCGCCGTCGGTGCTGTACAGGACGCCGACATATCCGTCGGGCAGTCTGGACGGAGCGGACAGCAAGGGCTGATCTCCGGGCTCTTCGGAAAGAGTCAGGATCACGCCCGGCTTTTCCCCGTCCGGAAGGGAAGCCTCTTCGACGGACGCCTTGGCCACGTCGACGGGCAGGGCTTCACCGGCGGAGGCGTAGTTGACGGCATCCTCGGGAGTGAACGTTGCAGCAAAGAAACGGGTTCCGGTATCTCCGACCGGGGCCGAGGGGTCATCCCAGGTCCATCCGTCGGGAAGCGTGACGTCCGAAAGGGTCTGCCCGTAGGTGGCGCGGAGGCCGTCCGGAACGGTGTACGCCGGGGTCGCGGGGGAGACGGTCACGGTCGCCTTGGCCGACGTTGCGGTTTCGGTCTGCTGGTTGTCTAAACGCACGGCCGTCACGACGCAGTAATAGTCATATTTGCCTGCACCCAGCCCCGCGGGAACGGTGAAGGCGGATGCCGAGGCTCCGCTTATGACGGATCTCTTCGGGTCTCCGGGTGTACCGGAATACCACTGGTAGGCGCCTATGGTGTGGCCGCTTGCGGGTTCCGCCGTGACCGTCAGCAGGTTCTCAGACGTATACCCGTAGGTCAGGGTTACGTCCGCAGGCTGGCCGGTAATGGACGGAGCGGTGGCGGGGAGGGGATCCCACTGCGCATAGAGGAGCAGGTCGGAGGTGATCCGTACGGGGTCCTTGTCTTCGAAAGAAGAGTCTGCGGTCCCGTCCGGCTCGGTGTTCCAGCCGGCAAAGGTATAGCCGTCGCGGGTAAACCCGTTTTCCGGAAGAGGGGTTTCCGTATCCTGCGTGATGAAGTGCGCGGCAGGCGTGCCTTTTCCGCCGTTCGGGTCCAGGATGACGGCGGCCCGTTCGGTCCTGGGAAAGCGGTAGAAGGGAAGGAACCGGGGCAGCCCGTCTTCAAAGATCGCGGGTCCGCAGTCCGCCAGATCGTGATACAAAAATCCCTCGATTTCCAAGAACTGTGTTCGCGGTTCGGGTGTCATGTCCTCCAGGGTGAGCAGATAGTCCCGCAGGTCGATTCCCTTGTAACTGTCCTTGAGCCAAACGTAAAAATCCAAAGCATCTATGAGTTTGACCAGCACGGTACGGAATCCGGTGCCGTCCAGTTCCGGGAAGGTCGACGGGTCCGGAGGGTTTGCCTCAAAGTCCGACATCATCGTATGGGCGGCAGTAGCCCCGAAGGAGATGAAGTAGGACGAAAGGGCCGCAAAGGCGGCTGAATACTCGAGAATAGACCGTTCAAGTGTCTTGATCCTCTTGTTTGAGACGGAAAGGCGCGCATCCTTGGATGCGGCATAGGCATCAGCATGTATGATGTCCTGGTCCCGGGCCGCAGATGATACATCTCCAAAAGCTAACGACACCATAAGCATGTCGCTCCTGGCATATGGCAAGGTGTATCCCGGTGTATCGGCTGTGCGCTAACCGCACCAGCCGTCGCGTCAAGATCCGCAAGCAGGTTCGCCGTTTCATCCACAAAAAACTGGGGCTTGGCAAGATAATCCGGGTAGAACTCCTCTTTTCCGTCCATCGTGGCGAACAGGGCATCGAACGCGTCCGCTAGGGATAGTACCCGGGACCGCAGTTCCGCGTATTTGTTCGTCCGGATCTCATCGGCCGTGCCCTCGATCCGCCACGGGACACCCGGCAGCGTGAAGGCGGCAGTTTCCGTTTTACCGGAAGGATACCAGCCGAAAAAGAACGGGAACAGTTCTTCACGGATCACGGTGTCCGCTTCTGCCAGGGACACAAACGAGTATGCGTTCACCCGCGCCAACAGATCCGACTCCTCGTCCGTGAGGGCGGGACGGGCGGCGAGATAGTCCCTGCAGTCGGCGATCATCTGATATCCGGCAAGCAGGGTATAGGAAAAGAAAGCTTCCATGAGAGCATCCGACGCGGTTGATAATCGCTCCTCGTTGTAGTTCTCATATTCCCCGGGGTCACGGAAATAGGCCAGGTAGCCTCCGACCTCGTCTTCTTCCGGAGTCGGGGAATTCATGGAATCCAGGACATTTTCCAGACCGGAAGATTTCAGATAATGCGCAGCTGCCTCCAGGGCGTCCGCGTATTCGGACAGGGCCCTCTGCGCAGTCGCGGGGTCTCCGGTCCGGACCGCTTCCCGGGCATCTGCGATCGCGGCGGCGGAATTCGTGCCTGCGGAACTGAGATCTCGTTCGGCAACGATGGGATCTCCCATGACCACGATCGCTTCCCGGAGCGGAAGCGTCTGGTAGAGGCTGTTTTTCGCGATCTCCAGGGGCATCGCGCCGGTATTTCCCGTGTAGTAATCCGAGAGTTCCTCCATGAATGTGTCCACCATCTCGACTGCGAGACCGATCCGATCCCCTTTTGGGTCGGCCCTCAGCTCTGTCCATTCGTGCCAATGGGAAACATATCCTTTCCGGAGCGAGATTTCGTTGAGTATCTCGGTGTTTTCGATGATCTCGTTCAGCATGGCGCGGTATCCGGCATATACGGCGAGCTTGGACTCGAGCGTGATCCCGGCCGGCGGGTCCGCGGACTGCGCGGATACGGAGACCGGCAGCGCGGCGAGCACCAGGCACAGGGCCAGCAGTACGGCAAATGCATTCTGGATTCTCATAGGGTCTACCTCGGTTCTGTTTTGGAATGAATGCGGTCAAGTGTTCTCTCTACCTATACTATACTGACCGAAAGGCGTTCCGTAAACCCGTAAACGAAAAAAAGAGTCGGAACAGGCAAAAAAAGCACGCGGCCGTACCCGCAAAGACGGATCCTGCGCACGGAAAGAGGCGGCAGAGGCAAAAAGAGGGGCCCGGAGGCCGGCGGACCGCCGGCACTCCGGGCCCTGTATGGGATCCGTATGGATCAGCTCTCAAGTTCCACCCGGAACGTGCAGATCTCTTCGGGCAGGCAGCGATAGGTGAAACCGTTCGCGCCGGCCTTCAGGTCGGCCACCGGATCCTCCAGCGTGTCGGTGCGCGTCACCGAGCGGACGGCCTTGGAGAAGTCGATCCGGACATCCGCAGTGTCCCTGGCCAGGGAAGCGATCCGCAAAATCAGGCCCTCACCGGTTTCCGCACGCTTGAGTGACAGCAGTTCCGCGTTCGGGGAGACGGACAAAAGCGATCCGCAGGCCGGAAGACCGCCCGTGTGGGTCTCGGTCCCGACCATGAAGATGCCGTTGGAGAAGACGTCGTTCAGAGCGGTCAGGTCTTCCGGAGTGACGTCCGTCGGAGCCACGCCGATCTTCCAGTCCCGGAACCCGACCTCCGGACAGTTGTCCGGATTGTTGGAGTTGCGGAGCAGGGAGGTGGACAGTGCGCCGTTCTGCACGCGGAATCCGTAGGTGTCGTCAGTCAGAAGGCAAAGCCCTCCGGCCTTGCTCTCCACCGCTGCGCATCCGATCGCGGGCACGTCATGCTGCTCGGGCTTTCTTTCCACATATCCGCCGGGGACCTTGCATACAAAACGGGAGATCTCTCCACCGAGAGGCCAGATGAAGCGGAGCGCGGGAATGCCCTTCTTCTCGTCGAAAAGCTCGCGCCATTCGGCCCCAACGTCGAAGGAAAGCGTCCGGGCGTCCTTGTCCAGGGAGACCGAGACGCGGATCTCGGACTGACCCACGACGATGCGGTATCCGTACGTGGGACGAAGGGCACCTGAGGCCTTGGCGGTCACAAAGACCGGGCGGGTCTCGTTCAGGTTCTCCTCGCAGACCGGGAAACATTCGCTCCAGGCGTTGCCGGGCATACCGGATCCCGGATCGATGTACGGATTCTGCCAGACCAGGCTGAAGAACCCGGCGGGTTTGTCCAGCATCTCGCATTTGCGGACCTTGTCGTAATAACTGACGACTTCCATCTTTTCGTTGAGCACGACCCGCAGGTAGCGGTTTTCCAGAGTCCAGTCGGGATAGGCCTCGATGCGGTCCCGGGTGACAACGGGCTGGGGGACGATCCTGTCTCCGTGCCCGACGGCCACTGTCACGTAGCCCATGGGCGGGATGGTGACCTGAGTCAGGATGTTGCGGTAGGTGTGCAGCCACCAGGAATTGCGGTCCAGAAGCTCGATGGGGAGCGTATGTCCTTCGGCATCCTCTACACACAGGAAGTTGTCGTCGCCCTCGAAATCCCAGAGCGTGAGCATGACCGTTTCGGTCCGCTCGCGGGCGGAGGGGTTGAAAACCGTGAAGATGCGCTTGGTGCCGCCTGCCGCGACCGGGCGGATGTCCGCTTCGCCTCCGAAAGCGCTGGCCCACTGCGGATTTCCGCGGTAGCCGCATCCGGCCCCGTCCACGTAAGCGGTATTGTCCGTGCAGTCACCGAACACGGTGGTGTCGATGCCCGAAGCGATGGCGTTCAAAGCGCGGGAACGGCCTCCGTAGGCGTATCCCATGGTCTCCTGATAGCGGCCCATTGCGTAGTTGCGGGTGTGCACCACGCCCGAACCGGTGACGATGTCGTGGAACTGGTTGAACAGCGTGTTCTTCCAGCCTTCCGAGAAATCATAGCGGGAAAGTCCTCGCAGCACGCCGGCCAGCGCGTCCGCGGCTTCGGCCGCGTACAGGGCGCGCTCGCTGCGGCGGTTGGCCTCCTTGATGGCGGCCTGGGAGGTGTAGCATCCGGTAAAGACGTAGTTGATTTCCTTGTTGATGACCGGGAACTCCGCATTCTCCGCTTCCACGGCGGCAAAGAACTCCCGGTAGGTCCCGAACTTCACGGTGGGGGCGACGGGCCATTCCATCATGGTCAGGATCCGCTCGATGTCCCGGCGGGTCGGTCCGCCTCCGTGGTCGCCCACGCCGTAGACCTTCAGTTTGTGGGTGACGCCGTTGCGGCGGCAGTCCTCGGGCACGCGGGAGAGACAGTTGAATTCAACCGGTCCGCCGTATCCTTCCGGTTCCCGGTACATGAGCACGGAGCGTCCGGAAGGAGACTGCCATCTGTGCAGTTCGCGGCCGTCTTCGGGGATGTTCCCGCGGACGTGATAATAATATTTGACTCCGCTTTGGGCCAGCAGTTCGGGCACGAACCGGCTGTGGCCGAAGGTATCCGGCTCGAAATCGATCCGGACGTCGTCCTTGCCCAGGTCAAAATGCTCTTTCATATACTGGCGGGTATACAGCAGATGACGGGCCATGCTCTCGATGTCGGTCATGTTCTTGTCCGCCTCCACCCAGGTGGACGCCGTGACCTCCCAGCGGCCTTCCTTGATCCTCTTCGCGATCTGTTCGAACAGATCCGGGTCGAAGGTCTCGACGATCCGGTAGGTCGAGGTCTGGGACTGCGAGAAGGTGAACAGGGGATACCGGTCCATGAGTTTCATCACGGTCCGGAAGGTGTCCAGGGCGACCGCGACGGTCTCGTTGTAGCCCCACATCCAGTTCATGTCGATGTGGGCATGTCCGTTGAAATGCACGGTAAGGGCCTTGCAGTCCGGGGACATGGGGGAGAGGGCTTCTTCCCAGCGGTCCGCGGCGGCCAGCGTGATGCAGCCGTCCCGGTCCAGCTCCGCGCAGAGATCCGCGCAGGCCCGGGTCAAAAGGTCGGTCCATTTTCCGTCGAGCGTCGCGTTGCGCGCGACGGCGTAGTCCAGCTCGTAGCGGACCCGTTCCGCACGGGCCGCGGCGGGAGCCGAGGCGATCCGGCTCTGAAGGGCTTTGAGTTCCATAGAAAAGATCCTTTCGGGTTGTATTGGCAGTGTGCCACCCTGATGCCATTATATCGGAGCCGGCATGGAAAAGCAAGCCAAAACGGAAAAGCTTTCCGAGATGTGAAAAAAAGGAACCGCTCGGGTTCCTTTTCTGTTTTCCGGCGCCGTCAGGCGCGGAGTTCGGGATGGGCGGAGAGAATCTCCTCCACGCCTTTGGCGTACAGTTCGTCGTTCGGGGCGTTGCCGTGCCAGGACGCCTGGTTCTCCATATAGGAGACGCCCTTGCCCTTGATTGTCTTCATGACGATGGCGGTGGGCTTTCCCTTGACCGAACGCGCCTCGTTCAGGGCGCGCTCGATGCTGTCCAGATCATGCCCGTCGATGCAGACCACGTGGAACCCGAAGGACTCGAACTTCTCCCTGTACGGGGTGGGGTTCATGACTTCCTCTATGGCGCCGTCGATCTGCAGACCGTTCCAGTCCAGGATGACGCACAGGTTGTCCAGCTTGTAATGGGCGGCGAACATGCAGGCCTCCCAGATCTGGCCTTCCTGGCTCTCACCGTCACCGATGATGGCGTAGGTGCGGTAGGCGCGTCCGTCCTTCTTGGCGGCCCAGGCCATGCCGCAGGCCGCGGACAGGCCCTGTCCCAGGGAACCGGACGTCATGTCCACGCCCGGGGTCTTCTTCATGTCGGGGTGGCCCTGCAGGTCCGAATCGATCTTGCGCAGGGTGAGCAGATCCTCCGGCGGGAAGAATCCCTTGCGCGCCAGGACCGAGTACAGGGCGGGCGCCGTGTGGCCCTTGGACAGGACGAGGCGGTCCCGGTCCGGATCGTGCGGATCCTTGGGGTTCACGTGCAGTTCGCAGGTGTACAGATAGGCCATCAGGTCGGCGATGGACAGGGAACCGCCCGGGTGACCGGATTTGGCGGCGTGGGTCTCGTCCAGGATATCCAGGCGGATCCGGGCGGCCAGGGTTTCGATTTCGCGTTTTTGAGCGGCTGTCATGGTATGTACCTCACTTTTTGCTTGTCCGGAGGGCCCGGGAAAGGGCCTCCAGCTGGGTTTGGGAATCTCCGGATAGGGCGGACCGGATGGTCACGACCGGTTCCAGGATCCGGATGTCTTTCATCTGATTCAGGCTTTCCATCATCTTGCGGGCCGCGGCGGGAGCCCAGGATCCGTTCTCGATCAGCCCGACCGTACGGTCCCGGTATCCGTGCTCGGCGAGCGTTCCGAGGAACGTCCGCATGGGCGGGAAGATCTCCATGTTGTAGGTGGTGGTCGCGAGCACGAGCCGGTCGTAGCGGAACGCGTCGGCCAGGGCGGCGGAGGCGTCATCCCGGCACAGGTCATAGACCGCCACGTTCTCACCCGCGCGCCGAAGCGACTCGGCCAGTGCCTCGACGGCCTTCTGCGTATGTCCGTAGACCGACGTGTAGGCGACGGTCACGCCTTCGGATTCGGGCCTGTAGGAGGACCAGACGGAATATAGGTTCAGGTAATGGGACAGGTCTCCTTCCAGCGCAGGACCGTGGAGCGGGCAAATGGCCGCAATGTCCGCGGGGAGGTTCTTCAGCACGTTCTGGACCTGGGCTCCGTATTTGCCCACGATCCCGAAATAGTACCTCCTGGCCTCGTCGTCCCAGTCCTCGCGCGTTTCCGGCACGCCGAACTTTCCGAACGCGTCCGCGGAGAACAGGATCCGGGCTCCGGTGAGGTAACTCATGATGACCTCGGGCCAGTGGACCATGGGCGCGGAGAGAAACGTCAGGGTATCCCCGCCCAGGTCCAGCGTGTCGCCGGTCGAGACCTGGATCCGCCGGTCCGCGTACTCCTCGCCGAAGAACTGGCGCATCATCGAAAACGCCTTGGCGCCGGCGACGACCCTGGCGGAAGGATAGCGTTCCATGAAGGTCCGGATGCCTGAAGAATGGTCCGGTTCCATATGCTGGACGACCAGGTAGTCCGGCGTCCGGCCCTGCAGTCCGTTCTCCAGCCCGGCCAGCCAGGCCGGAACGAAGCGGGCGTCCGCGGTGTCCAGGACCGCGATTTTTTCACCGGACAGGAGGTAGGAGTTGTACGACATCCCGTGCTTGAGCGGATACTGCGCCTCGAACAGGTCAAGGGACGGGTCTTCCACGCCGATGTACCGGATGGCAATGGGTTTTTTTACCATAAAAGGCCTCTTTCTCGCTTTTTCTCTATGATACCAAACACGGACCGAAAATGCAACAAAAAGGAGGGAAGAAGTCCGCCCTTTTTTGAGGAAGACCGTGCCCTGGGGAGAAAGGGCGGAACGCGCGGAGCGTCAATTTCACCGGACTACTTGACAGACAGGAATCGAGAATATAAAATATACTATATTTTCTTTTCGGAGGGACAGGACGATGCCGGATTCCATTCTGAATATTGCCAGACAGATCCTGGCCCATACCCGTGAATACCGCCCCATCACCGAGGATGCCGCGGACCGTCATCCAGACCGCGAAGGCATCATAAAGATCCTGACCGAGATGCGGCGGATCCTCTTTCCGCAGCATTTCCTTTCGCTCCGCCCGTCGGACGACGCGGAGTACTGCAGGGATATCCTGGACCGCATCTGCGGGATCCGGGACGTGCTGGCCGTTCAGACGGCCAAGGCGCTCTCCTTCCGTCCGGACATGAAGGACAAGGGCGAGGAGATCCGCACGGAGAAGGCCTTCGGAATCGCGGACCGGTTCGTGGACAGGATCCCCGCGCTGCAGAAGATCCTCGAGACCGACCTGCAGGCCGCCTATGAAGGCGACCCGGCGGCGACCGGAACGGATGAGATCGTATACTGCTATCCCGGTTTCGCGGCCATCATGGTCTACCGGATCGCGCACGAACTGCACGGACTGGACGTTCCGCTCATTCCGCGGATCATGACCGAATACGCGCACAGCCTG
Organism: Clostridia bacterium; assembly: GCA_017539425.1. GTDB lineage: Bacteria > Bacillota > Clostridia > Oscillospirales > CAG-272 > RUG14240. The sequence continues at coordinate 4,083 of JAFYHA010000026.1, read as the reverse complement.
ACCGGTGTGGACATCCACCCAGGTGCGACGATCGGGGAACGGTTCTTCATCGATCACGGGACCGGCGTCGTCATCGGCGAGACCACGGTCATCGGAGACCGGGTCAAGATCTACCAGGGCGTGACCCTGGGAGGCCTGTCCACCCGGGCCGGCCACGGACTGTCCGGAAAGAAGCGGCATCCGACCATCGGAAACGACGTGACGATCTATTCCAACGCGTCGATTCTGGGGGGCCGGACCGTCATCGGAGAGGGCAGCGTGATCGGGGGCAACTGTTTCATCACGTCGTCCGTACCGCCCGGAAGCAAGGTCAGCTACGCGGCGTCCGACCTGCTCGTCTCCAGGGAGTGAAGCCTCACACGAAGTCACGAGTGTGCGCCGCTAGATTATCGAGCTGGACGGGGCGCTCGTGCGCGGACTGGAGACCAACGCCAACTGCAAGGAGATCATCTCCTCCATCACCGAACTGGCGGAGAACCTGAAGCTGCAGGTCCTGGTCGAATACGTCGAGACCGAGGACCAGAAGAATCTTCTGCATGAGATCGGATGCGACCACGATCAGGGTTACCTGTTCTCACCGGCCGTACCGCTCAAAGCCGAAGCCAACAAGTAGAAAACTGCCCCGCACCGGAGGGGAATACTCCTTCGGCAGCGGAACGGTCCGGGTGTCCGGATCCGCATCTGTCCCCATTTGCGGTATCCGGATGCCCTTTTTCTGCTCCGAGTGTGAAAAATATATTGCATGCGCGCGTTAAACATGTTAAAATACCCCTATAATCATAAGTTTGTAAAGGAGCATATCCGGCAAATGGCAGAGGAGAAGAGATTCACCAGGGCGACCTGGCAGATCATGGAGCAGCTTCTGGAGGTGGAGGACCTGGAGTCCGCACTGTCCGGAAGTCTGGAGATCATCGTCAATACGCTGAACAGCGAGGCGGGAGCCATCTGGCTCCTGGACCCCAAGACCGACCGGCTGAGCCCGCTGTATCATATCGGACCCGCCGACATTTCCAACCTGATGGTGGAGAACGGTCTGGGCATCGAGGGCGTCGTGACCAGGACGGGGAAATCCGTCATCGTGGAGGACGCGGTGAACGACCCCCGGTTCGACGGCAGCGTGTTCGATGACAACGGGCTGATCACCAAGACGATGATCTGCGTTCCTCTGAACAATCTCCGCGAGGTGATCGGCTGCGTCCAGATCGTGAACAAGAAGGACGGTTCGCTCTATGACGAGGAGGAACTCCGGCTCTGCGAACAGATGGCTTCGCTGGCCGCCATCACGATCGACGAAAAAGGGCTCCTGGTCGACCTGAGCGAAAAGAAGGAGGTCCTGGCGGTACTCAAGGACGTCATCAAGGAATTCCCGTCCGGCGACGGCGTCTCCCGGGTGCTCAAAGGCATCAACCTGGAGGTCTACAAGAACGAGTTCGTCGTGGTGCTGGGTGAATCCGGCTGCGGCAAGTCCACCATGATGAACATCATCGGGGGGATGGATTTCCTGACCGACGGCACGCTGATGATCGAGGGCAAGGATTTCTCGCATCCCACCGACGCCGAACTGACCGCCTTCCGCCGCCAGTACGTCGGATTCATCTTCCAGTCCTATAACCTGATGCCCAATCTTACGGCCCTGGAGAACGTCCGGTTCATCGCCGAACTGGTGAGCGACCCGATGCCGTCCGAAGAGGCCATCGCCAAGGTCGGGCTCACCGACCGGTCCGGCAACTATCCGAGCCAGATGTCGGGCGGCCAGCAGCAGCGCGTCTCGATCGCGCGGGCCATCGTCAAGAGACCCAAGCTGATCCTGGCCGACGAACCGACCGCGGCCCTGGACTATACGACCAGTATCGAGGTCCTGAAAGTCATCGAGGAGATCGTCAGGAACGACGGCGCCACCGTGATGATGGTCACCCACAACCCGGAGATCGCCAAGATGGCGGACCGGGTCGTCAAGGTCCGGGGCGGAAAGATCGCCAGCATCCGCAGGAACATGCATCCGCTGCATGCGGAAGAACTGGTGTGGTAACGCCATGAGGATCACGAAGCTGAAGGACAGTCTTCGCAACATCTGGAAACAGAGAGTCTCGTTCCTGTCCATCATTCTCATTGCGACGCTGGGCATCACGACCTTCCTGGGCATCGACTATACGACGGCCGGGTTCCGGGAAAGCGCCATGGTCAGCTACCGGGAGAACAATTTCCGGGATATCGAGATCCTGTCCACCCTCCTGTTTTCCCGGGAGGACCTGGACGACCTGAAGTCCGTGGAGGGCGTGACCGATGCGGAGGCGGTGCTGATGACGAGGGCCAAGATCCGGAAGGGGACCGAAAGCCGGAACATCCAGGTTCTGTCCGAAACCGAGCGGATCAACAGGCTGATCTACCGGAGCGGGCGGAAACCGCAGGGAAAGAATGAATGCGCGATCGAGGAACACATCGCCGAATCTCTGGGCATTGCGGTCGGGGACAAGGTCCTGATGACCGACGCGCAGGGAAAGGCGCCCGAGTATCTTCTCTCGACCGAATACACGGTCACGGCCATCGTCGTGCACCAGGACCATTACAACAAGGTGGTCCCCGTGGATCCGTACGTCTTCGTGAACGCGGAGGCCTTTGACGCCGAAGCCCTGGACGGTGATTTCATGATCGCCGAACTCGTGGTGGACAAGCCGGCGGACGCCGACCTGTTCTCGAAATCCTACCAGGAGGGCGTCCGGAAGATCCAGGACCGGATCGACGCCATCGCCCCGAAGGCGACCGCGCGCCGCAATACCGTGTTCCAGGAAAAACTGGACAAGGGACTGGAGAAGCTGGTCGAGGCCTTCGACACCATCGAGGACGCCAAGGAGTCCGTCCGCAACAAGATCCGGGAAGCCTATGAGAAACTCTTCACGAGCGAGGCCATCCGCGGGCTGGTCCACTGGGCCGGCAGACGGACGTTCAACCCGGACGACCCGAACGCAGGCGTACCGTTCCTGGATATCACGGACGTCATCTCGATCGACCTGACGCTGCCGCTGGATACCTTTATCCTGGACCTGATCCATTCGGACAAGGTGCCGGACCAGCTCCTGGCCGCCGTGTACAGTCTGGCCTTCAAGGAAGAGCCTCCCAAGGTGCAGGACGGAAACGAATATGACTATGCCGCGGTCCGCGCCGCCCTGGAGGACGCCGCGAAACCGCATCTGGAAAAATACAAGCAGTTCACCGACGGCCTGGCACAATGGAAGGACGCGGTGCGCAAATACGAGAAGGCCAGGAATATGGAACCCTGCCGGTGGCTGCCGTTCGACGTCACCGGGAACGCAAGCTTCTCACAGCTCATGGCGGGAAGCTCCAACTTCTCCGACCTGAAGGGAACCTTCTCCCTAATGTTCATCCTGGTCGGCGCGTTGGTCATCTTTGCCACGATCGGCAAGATGATCGACGAGCAGAGATACCAGGTGGGCACGATGAAGGCCGTGGGTTTCTTTACCCGGGAGATCTTTACGAAATATCTGTGGTTCGGGGTCCTGGGCACGCTGATCGGCACGCTGCTCGGCATCCTGGCCGCCTACATCGGGGTCCAGCCTTTCATGCTGCTGGGATTCGACAAGTACTACCGGATCCCGATCAACCATATGGCCTTCCCGGTCCCGGTGACCCTCCTCACCATCGCGGCCGCCGTGCTGCTGGCCGTCATCGCCATCTGGCTGGCCTGCCGCCGGCTCCTGAAGGAGCCCGCCGTCCGGCTGATGGTCCCCAAGGTGCCTTCCGCCAAGAACAAGGCGCAGAAGAAGCGCGCCGTGCTGTCCCTGTACACCAGGCTGATCCTGCTCAACATGCGTACGGACCTCAAGCGGGTCATCGTGACGATCGTCAGCGTGGCGGGATGCTGCGCCCTGGTCGTGATCGGCATCACGCTGCGCAACGGTCTGTTCAAGTGCGTGGATCTGCAGTACAAACAGATCATCCGCTATGACCTGTGCGTCAAGTTCGATCCGGAAGCCTCGGATACGGTGCAGAAGGATATCGAGTCCTCCCTGCGTGCGCGGGGGACCGAGTTCACGCCGGTCTACAATGCCACCGTCACCTACCGCG
>JAFYHA010000025.1 GCA_017539425.1 Clostridia bacterium | reverse complement strand
TGAGAAACCGGCAAAGGAAGAATCCAAACAGGATCCGTAAAAGGGAATCCGGAAAAACACCCCCACAAAAAAGCGCAGACATGGTCAGGTCCGATCATGCCTGCGTTTCATTTCAGTATATTCGGATGTGAGACGGAATTCTGCAGCGCTCAGGCTTGGGACTTGGCCAGGAGCCTTGCCTTTTCCTTCTTGGCCACCGTGACCGCGGAATCCGTCTCTTCGGTGAGGCCCCATTCGTGTTCCAGCAGGTCCAGAATCCGGTCATAGGTCTTTACCGCGTTTGCGTTGTCGCCCATGATCTCGTAAATGTCCGAGATTCCCATCAGGGCGTCCTGAAAACGGGGGCGCCGGGTATCCGCGGCAAAGGCCCGCTCGTAGCAGTCGATGGCCTTTTCATAGTTGCACTTGGAAGCGTAATACTGCGTGCAGATGGCCATTCAGCCCGGCCACAAAAGACATAATTCCCGGTCAGGGAAAGACATAATTCCCGGCCACATTTGGTCACAATTGGCGGCCAAAAATTGGCCGGAACACTTGATTTTTCGTTGTATAGTGTTATGCTTACTCTACCAGTTGGAGGATAGAGCAATGGTGAGGACCAACTCGAGCGCCTTCTGGTGTCTGTTGGGGCGATGCTGTACGGTATCGCCTTTTTTGGTATTCAACGTCCAAAGATACCGGCAGCCTGAGCCCCTTCAGACTCAAAGCGATAAACCTCTAGGGGTGCGGGGGACTGGTCCCCCGTTACGAGGGGAGTACCTGTGAAGGCGAAAGAGTTGTAATATCTCATATCCATTATATAGGAAATCAAAAAAAGTGACCGCTTATTATGTCATTGCGTGACCGGGAATTATGTCTTTCCCTGACCGGAATATGTGTCTTCGCTGACCGTTTTTATGTTCAATCTGCAGTATTTTTAGATAATGCCTTGACAAACAATGGCGATATCATTAAAATATGTAGGGTAAGCGAGAGTGGCGGAACTGGCAGACGCGCACGTTTGAGGGGCGTGTGGTAATACCGTACGGGTTCAAGTCCCGTTTCTCGCACCATAAAAGAAACGTGATTTGTCTACCAAGGCCAATCGCGTTTTTTTGCGCCATATTGGCGTTTTTGTGGTTTTTCAGGGCTTTTAAGGTAAAAATCGGGCTTCAGATCAGCTTCGTTGCTGTTTCAGAGCCCGATTATTTCTTTTTCTGGGCAAAAATGATGGGTATTTTCAGAATTACTTTTACAAGACTATAATCCCTTATTATGCTTGCCCGTTCAAAAGATTATACAAGAACAATCATTTACTATCGTAAACAATTATTGACAAATAGTAAGGTTTATGTTATACTCAAGTTGGGAGGTGGTTGTGATGAGAATAGATTATTCAAAACTTTGGACGCTTTTGGCGAGCAAAAGAATGACGAAAAAAGATCTTATTGAAATGAGTGGGATCAGTTCACGCGTGGTCGCAAAACTGACGAAATCCGAAACGGTTACAACTGATACCATCCTGCGAATTTGCGAAACGCTGCGATGCAATATTTCCGACGTTATGGAGTGTGTTGACGAAGACGCGATTTCGGTTTATCAAGCATATCTTTCTTCGGGAAAGATAACGGATGAGAATGAATTATACAAAACGGTATCGTTTTCAAAAAGCGGACTGAATTATACCGTTTACGTTTCGAAAACACGAGCAACCAAGGCAACACATATTGAATGCAGGAATAACAATACGATCTATTGGGTTCAGTTTTACCCGTTCGGCGGCATGAGCACGCCTTCGCGTGTTGAGAAAGTTTTCATTAAACCGATCTATAAAAAAGAGGAGACGTCAATCGTCATTATCAAAGGCAAACCCGGTCTCATCACGGGGCTTGATGAAGGGCTCTTTGTTTCGAGTCGAGGCACCCCGAAATCAAAAAACAGCGTGTATGTCATGTCTGAAGGGGCATTCAAGATATTTAAATTAGTATGAACGCAAGAAGAAGACAATTCAGGGGGGTACTGATATGAACCGTCGGAATCTCGATTATTACCTAAAAGAATGGAGAGACAATGTTGAAAAGACAATTCATATTCAATATGATTCTCCAGCGTCTGTTAGAAAAAACAATCGTGCCGTTGATAGATATCGAAAATCTAGATGCACAGATTATCCTGCTGAGACTGAGAATGGAGCCGATGGTGGATAGTGACGAACAACATCAATCGGGACACCGGGGATAGACCCCGCTGTAAGCACGATCGGATATATGCCGAAAAAAGCCTATAGCATTTGCCGGAGTTATCCGGTATGACAGGGTAAAATAGAATAGGCGGCATTCAGCCGCCTAGGAAGTCCCCACCTCAGCGCAAGCATGTGGCGGGTAGTTCACAGGTAGAAATTGAGCAAGGACTATTATGGTGATCGTTATGAAAATATCAAGCAGTAATTGTATTTTTTCGTTTAAGCCGTCCTACACGATATCATATAGCAACAAGCATTTTTGCTGTGTTGGAAACTCAGTATATCTTTATGATGCGAAAACAGGTAAACTATTTAGCTCGATCAGCGAACTAAAATACCCCAATTGGTCTAAATTTACTTCAGATAACCGGCTAATTATTAAAAATGCAAGGGGATATTATTATGTATATGACATTGGTAAAAAAGCATTAATAAAAATCATTTCTCCCCCAAAAGGAATCCATGGTTCAACAACAGAATTTTTTCTCACCCCCGATAACAAATCAATAATTGATTTTGCTTGCTTTTTTCCTTATCATCAATTAATGATTGTTGATATCAACTCGGGAATCAAGCATTTGTATCCAATAGGTGATGCATCTTTGTGTCGAGTGCTTTTCAATGATTACACTTCGGAAATCTTCATTTTGGTTTTTTCAAGATCAAAGAATGATGCTGTTGCAGGTTGTATTGATTGTTATTCTATAAAGTACCCTTTTTCAAACATTGAGTTTACAAAAGAAACTATTATGTGTGGGGATTTTTCACATATTTGTTTTTCTTGCGGTACTTTTTATATCAGTGATTTTAAGAATCAAATCAATGCTGTTAATTTTAATAATAAAGAGAACATTCTCATTAGATATAAAAGCAACGGACCAGTGATGCATTTAAAGTGTTCAAAAAGCGGCAAATATTTGGCGGTTGTTGAATCCAATGTGATAAGTGTGATTGATGTTGATTCTAATACTTGCTTTCAATCAATTGATGTTGAGTATGGATGTTTTGCGGATTTTTATGACAATGATTCTAAATTATTGATAGGAACCTGGAAAAAAGGATATTGTGTGAATTATTTTGGCTCATAACTTCGTGTCGAAAAATGTTTGCATTTTTTACAAAAAGGAGGAGGCATCCCACCACTTGCAGAAGTGGGGGTCTTCTGCCTTGATTTAGATAAATCGGATTCATCTCCGAACACATCCAAGTAGTAATCCTCCAGACTTGGCTGCTCCGGAAGAGCATATTCGGTTGGCTTTTCCGTGGCGATCAGACGTACGGAAAACATTTTTTCTTCAGGTTTCCCAATCTGACTGATTCCGGTGATTCGGAATCGGTCCGCCATAATATCGACCCGGCTTTCCGGAATCTGCGCGATCCAGACCCGGCCCTGCATCTTTTGCGTCAGTTCGTGCGAACTGCCATGATCCACAAGGATGCCGTTTTTCAAAATGAGAATGTCCCGTGCGGATTGTTCAATGTCCGAGATGATATGTGTAGCCAGGATCACGATTCGGTCTTGCGATATTTTTGATATGTAATTGCGGATGTTGACGCGTTGCTTGGGATCCAGACCGGCAGTAGGCTCATCCAACAGGATTACGGAGGGATTGCCCAGAATGGCCTGTGCGATACCGAGACGCTGTTTCATTCCTCCCGAAAGAGACGAGATTGGGAAACGTCTGACTTGATCAAGCTCCACTGCGCGCAGCAGCGTATCGATCTGTGAGGATACGGCAAGACGGCCCGCCTTGCCGTGTAATTGTCCGTTCGCGCGCTTCAATGCGGCCATGTACCACATGAACCGTTCTACCGAGAAAGACGGATAGAAAACCGGATCCTGAGGAAGGTATCCGAGCTCCTGCCTGAATCGTTCGTTCATTTCGCGAACATCCGTTTCGGGTGAACCGTCCTTGGAAAACAGAATCGTACCGCCATCCGCAGGGATGTTATCGGATACGATGTTCATCAGAGTGGATTTTCCCGAACCGTTCGGACCGAGCAGGGCATAGATCCCGGGTTCGAACGTAAAACTGAAATCGCAAAGCGCGTGAGTGGGTCCGTAGGATTTATCAATATCTTTCAACTGCAGACGTACCATTTGCTTTTCTCCTCGTCGTTATGTTAGGTGACCGCGTAGCGGCATACAGGTGTGAACTGACAAAAGACAGGGCCGCTACAAGAACGATCCAGCCCAATAGGAGCACTGCCATCAGAACAGGGAGATTGTCTCCCGCAATAGCGCCAAGCCAGATAAACCATGTTGTTCCGTTCAGAATCAGGATAAGCTCTGCATACCGTGAAACCAGAAGTCCTGCCTGATCCGCTAACGCAGGCACGAGAAGGATCGTTCCGGTCAGGAATGCGGCATAAACCGGATGCTTCAGCCATGATCCGGTCAGACAGGATAGGACGGATACGGTCAGAAAGCCGAACAGACGCACGGCATACCGGAGCGCACAGAACCACCCGAGCGATACATCGAGTCGGACATTGGAGAACTGCCTAATAGAAGCGAGATGTGCCGAAAAAACCGACAGATCCAGTTTGCGAAAGGCGAAGAACAAATCCGCGCCGGTCGTCAACAGAAAGGCGACCAGACCGATGAACAGGGCAGCCAGAAGTTTGGTTCGGAACAGTCGACGGCGGCCTGCCGGCGTGCTGCGAAGGATGTAAATCCAACCGTTCCGATGGTGATCCGAACCATATTCCTGCGAAAACAGGCAAACGCCTAGAAGAATCGGAATCACAACGCCCGGAAGATTGGTCCCGGAGTTGAAATAGTGCATCCAGTCCGTGTCATAGACCAGTTCGGCACGGTAACCCGCGGCCCGCCGGGACAAAACATAGGACCATTGCGCTTCGACCTTGCCGAATGCAATGTCGTGCTTTCTTGCGTAATTGAGTTCTTCGAGATAGGCCGAGTATTCCCGGCTGCTGATTTCACCGGACCTGTATTTGAGGTTCATTGTCTGTTCATTATCCAAAGCGCTGTCGATTCGAAGGCGTTCGGAACGGATCCGGTCCGCTATCTGATCCTCATCGAGCTGGTGTAAGGATGAAATATAGTCTTTAACCATCGTTTCCTCAATGGATTTGGTTCGGGTATAAGACAAAGCGGAACCATAGATTGCGACGGTAAGGAGGATGAGAATTGCCGGCAAAAGACGGGAGGCGATTACTGTCTTGAACAGTTCTCCGGAAAAAAGCGTTCGGCTGCCCGCCGGGGCACGTTTCTTTGATTTGAACCGTGCGGGCAGACGTTGAGCAAATGAATACAGTGCTTTTGCGATGTTTTCCGCCGGACTGTGAGCCCAGCAGCGTTCCGAAAAAATGCCGTAGGAGACTGCCAGAATGACAAAGAATACAATGGCCACTGTACAAGCGAAAGAGGGAAGATCCCACGGGTGACCGAATCCGTTTTGGGAATGGTATCTTTCGACGAGAGGGGAGAGATGCATCCATCCGTAAATGTTCAGGCGGTGCCATACATCCTGTCCGCCCGTCAGATAGAGCAAACAACTCACGCCTGGAGGTATCATTCCGAGAAAGAGCACTGCCGCGGGTCGCTTCACAAATAGAGATATGATACCTGTCAGTGCGGTCGCACAAAGCGCCCCGATCCATTTGGACATGAGAAAGAACCAGAAGAATTGGCCTACCGTAAGACCGTAAGGTTCATATTGAAACATTTCAAACGTCGCAAGCGGCATGTTCCAAGCAGAAAAACCGGAACGGATGCCGATAAGCGCGGCGATGGCCATAACGAAAGCGGTCGGGACTGCGATGGCATAGAGGCAAGAGGCCAACAGCTTTGACATCATCCGTGTCCGCCTGCCGAAATAAGTGACCCCGATATAAGCCAGTTGTCCCTTGCTGTCCGAGGTAAAAAACAGGGATGCCCCGAGAACCGTTACGGACAGGATCAGAATATTGATCGTGTCAAAGGAGAAGAGCTTATCCCATCCGTGGGCACGCTCAACAGGGAAGGCGGTTTCTTCATATTCTTTCTCATAAAGCTGGATCATGCGGGCCGTGCGGCGGGCAGCATAGGAATCTTCGCCGGAAAGGCCTGTGAATTCCTCTCTCTGATAAGTGAGCGAGCGGATGACTGGTTCCAGTGCCTGCCGGTAGATCTCTTTCGCTTGAAGCAGCCGGTCGAAGTCTTCAAAAAGCGTATAGTCGTTATACGCAGATGACCCGGAATACACTCTGGGAATGTCAGTTTCCGCAGTCCGGGCATAGGACTTGACCGTTTGCTGATAATCCAGGATTTCTTCCGGGTTTTTCTGATATATGCTGACGAGATTGTCCAGGCACTCCTGCTCAGGAGTCGTTTGAATGGTTCTGTTGCATAGAAAGAGACCGATCAGGAGCAGAAGGACGGACAAGCCCGCCAGAAGACGGGATGAACCGACTTTTTTGAATTCATAAAGTGCGAGTTTGAGCGTGGTCATAAATCAGGCTTGAGGAATTGGCTCCGTTGAGGAAACGGCAAACACCTGTCCTGTTGACAGGCCGAAGCGGTATGTGTTCATGGTACACCAAATAAACAACTCATCTCCGGCTACCCAGGAGAAGAACGGAGTTCCAAGGAGGGCGGGATTGTAGAACCCGAGGTATTCTCGGACTTTTCCGTCAAGACTCAGCCGGACGACCGGACTGCAGCTGCTGCCAGGCAACGACTCGTTTTCATGTCCGTATCCGGGCAACTGGCTTGCGCTTAGAATGCACACGAGACCATCATCAGTCGCATTGAATCGCTCTACGAGTTCATCGCTGAGCCGCTCATACCGCTTGGTGTCCACGTTCAGTCTGTAAAGGAAAAAGCCGGAAAGAGAGGCATAGTCCTGACTGACGTTGCGGGCGTCGACGGGATAGTAGATGTAGGAACCGATCATAAAAATCCCGTCAGCACCGCCTTGCACAGTCTGCTCACCGGAACCGTCCATGAGCAATTCCGCTTTTGCAGGATCCGATATCGGGACGCTAAACATTTTTTGCGTCTTAGTGTCGTAGAGAAAGAAAACGCCATTTCTTCCAAACAGTAGTACCGACGACTCACCCAGTATGGCCGGGGCTTCAAAGACGCGCTCTTCGCCGCCGTTTTTCAAATCCGTGGCACAAAGGTAGAGACGATAATCCGATTCGGATTGCGGTTTTTCAACCAGTGGAATGTAGCGCAGATAGTAAGCGCGGTTGCCGTATTTTACGAACCGCCCACCCGTCATTTCCGCTTCAGTTGCTGACAAAGAAACAAGGACTTTATACTCTCCTGTGAAAATGTTATACCGGACGAATTCCTGTTTGTAGTCCCAGACAGGGACGGTTGTAACGTTCCCGCTATCGTCTCTGTCTTCATATGTACCGACGATCATATGGACGTTGACGCGATAGAACAAGTCGTTGCCGGACAAAAAGCAATAGGAAACTACATCTTGAAACTTGCAACTGCTTCCTTTCTCGTGCGTGCATAGTTCGTCTGTACAGAGAGGGGTCGCTTTATGAGTTTTCAGGTTGAATTTGATATCCACATCTGTCGGAATATCCGGCGCGCCTTCAGACATAAGACCGAGTATGGCGCTATGATCACCGATGAGATACGTGTCATTCTGGAGCACCATGTCCCAGTGTGCGGCCAACATAGAACCATCATCTTCCGGAATTGTTGCCTTGGAGTTACATGAAGAAAAAACGAGGACTAATGCAATTATTATTACAATCAACTGAGCAAACCGTCTCATATAATGTCAACACCTCATGTTATGGAAAAACTCTTAGAAGGGTGGGGAAAAACCGGGATCAACCGTAATAACCGCTTGTAATTGTTTGAATTGAAGGGCTGACACCCGTATATTTTGTCCAAAAGTAATAATGCTCTTTGGAAAAGGATCCTGTAGTATGTTTTACATAGACATATCCTTGCGAGGTCTTGTCAAAGGAAATTTGACTATGGTATAATTGATTTGAAGTACCAGATAAATTGCAGATTGTTGTTTCAAGATAACCCCACATCTTAACTGTTGCGCGAAGTTCGCGCGTTTCTCCGGAAACATAAGATATAGTCTCGGCATACAACCAGACTTCGTCGCTATTGTTGTGAACCAGATTCGCCTCAACATAACCTAAAGTGTCAGATCCAGATACGACAGAACAGCTGTGATATCCTCTGCCGCGGCCTGTAGTCGCGCTGTGCTGGATTGTTATTGAATCGTAGGCCACGGCGTCTAGAGATCTGTCTTGCACCGCTAATGAAGGGAAGACCGTTGCAAAAACAATAATTGAGATTAAAACAACCGTCAAAAGTTGCTTTCGATTTGAGATTGGCATAAAGAACCTCCAAATGATGAATTGTGTGTTTGGATCCGAAACAAAATGATTTTATAATGCAAGACCTTTTTTTGCAAGGACAGGTGCCAACAAATCGGTCCCTGAAATAAGGCCATAAAACGCAAATATGTCCCTTGACAATTAGCGGATAATTTCAATTGTAAAGCACTTTGTTGAATTAGAACGGCCTCGAAGGACAGATAAAAACCAAAAATGCAAAAGCAAGATATGTTATTGTTGAATCGAGCAAAACTCGTTTTTGAATCGCAAGGGCTTGATTGGATCAAGAAAATATGCTATCCTTATTATTCATTGTGCAGAGACAGTATAGTTTTAATGCAAACCGGTTAGGATCAGGAGGCTTTACGAATGCATTGTTTGCCAAAGGACTATTTACCCGAAGATTGTTATCAACGATTGAGATATTTTTTTCGGCTTGATGATTACGAAATTGCGTGCCTTTGCGAGTTTGAGAGTCTGTTGGAAGAGAAACCTTTTGAAAAGGTAACTGCCAAAGATATGATAACGAGATTGCATTGTAGTAAAAATACTTTTTATTCGTGTTACAATAATATTTATGATATGCAAGAATGCTTATACGATAAAATTATAGGCGGGATAGAGGGGCAGATTGTTTTTTTTAATGGGAAAATGCAAGAATTGTCTCTAGATATGATCAAAAATATGCTTTTTTGGACGGAATTTTTTCCCCAAGTTAGAAAGTATGGCTTGCAGTTTTTACATAAGGACGACAATTACCACGAGCACATATTAACCAGCGCATTGGCAAACGGTATGACGAAAGAACAAATCAACCGACTTGTAATCACTATTAGTGGGATTAAAGGAGCAATCGACGCGTGGCAATATAGCAAAAAGTTGTCACAAAAGGGGCTGGAAGAATCTGCAATGTACTTGAAGAGAGCTACCGATATACTGATACGTTGGGTTAATAACGAATGCTAACGGGTTAAGATTGGTGCTGTGCGTTTTTTAATGAAACAACTAATTTGGAAATTTGGACCCTCAATTTTCTTGAAAGATTTGTTTGCATTTGATTGAACCTCCATTTTTGTAATTATTGTTATTTCTGGAGACAGCCAATGGAGTTGCATCAATATGCTTTTCAAGTTGAAGACCGCAGGCTTATGTCGTATAAACACGTTCAGTACACTCGAAACTGCGTGAACGGAAGGGAACTCAACATCTGGATTGAACAGGCAAATCTGGTTTACAAGGAAAGGTATATCCCGTAATTCAATTCAGTTTTTCGCCTAAAGCGAGGTGGACTGCGTTGAAAAAATGGCACCAGGTGTATAATGGTCGTATGGGTACGAAAAGGAAGGAAAAGAAAAAAGGCCAGTAACAACAGCAAGTACCAACAGAAAAGCGCGGTTGCCAACGGTAAAAGGCGCCTTGCCAGTTCAACTCATGTGGCCGAGGTATTCAGTTTTGTGCGACGTATTCAGCTGTCCGTTTTGAGCAAACTGCATCAGTTCCGTGATAAACGCAGAACAGTTCGGACCAGATAGCGGTGCCTTATAGAACAAAGTGGAGTATTCGATAGATGACATCGTCTCGAATGGGCTCTAATCAGTCGAAACTTACGGCAGAAGTGACGAAACTTTCGAATATCCTTGGGCAAAGCACTTGACTTTTTTGATGAACCGTGTTTTTCTAGCGGTCCCTATGGCACGGAGCGAGACAAAGAGCTAATGCCATACTATATACGAAAATCGGGTAGGAGGTCACCCATTAGTTGAGTGACCGACCTCCCACACCACCGTGCGTACCGTTCGGTACACGTCGGTTCAATCAACTTGCAAGGACTCGTATTTGGCGAGGATATCAAAATATCCTGCCTGTGCGAGTCTTTTGTCCGTTATTGTGGTGCTCAGGATTCCACTTCCGGCAACTGCCCAATATCCTTTTCTCGTGTTTCCGTACCTGTATGCCAGCCACGGTTCCATTTCAAGTTTAATCAGGTTTTGTACTCTGGTTTCCTGTTTCTTCCATTGTTTCCATATGTACATACGGATTCGTCTTCGGAGCCACCCGTTCCATTCTGCTATCGTGTTCTTCATTCTTGCAATTCCGAAGTAAGCAAGCCAACCCGTCATGTATATCTGTACTTTCTTCATGACTGCTCGGACATTTCTGCCCTGACTGCGGGAAGTCAGTTCTTTGAGTTTCTGCTTTGCTTTCTTCAAGGATTTTGCGTGAGCTCGAATGAAATTCTGAATCGAAGATATCATATTCACAAAAGCATTCACCATGCCCTCGTTGGTCAAGATGCATTACGCGAATGTATCACTATGGCGCTTACATAAGTTGAAAGAAACCTCTTTTGCCTAAAGAAGGACAAAAGAGGTTTGATTATTATTTGTTTGCAATAACTTCCAATTCTAGCCTATATGTATGACCAGAGCTGGAACAACGCCTGTTTCTATAGCATATACCATGCGTCCGTCAGCGGCGTCTCCTTTGTCTCCAACAATCATAGCACCCTTGCTTTCGTAGTAAATAGGTGAACGAAGCAGCCAGACCCCGTTGCCTTTATAAGTGCCCGAGTTCTGAACGCATCCACCTTGACAGAGAGCATAGTCAGTCGCCATTCTTCTTCTGTTGATATCAGTCGCACCGTACGCCGTGTGATCTTCATCAAATCCGTAGGCCGCTGTTGTCACTTCCTTTTTACTTAACAGGAAGACATTGTCCTCTGTATCTTCACAGAAGTTGTTGTTGACGCCTTCGTTAATATGCTGTGGGTCAATGTCCGGATTGGTGCTCGCCATCGAATTGTCTACTGTGGTTTTGACAATTAACCCTTTTTGAAGTTCACTGAATGCAGTGTTGTAGAATGTATCGTTAAGCCAAGCGCGAATGGTGCTATCTGCGTAATTGTTGCTGTGGGGAACATCACAGTCGAATGCCTGGGAGTCGATAATACTCTCGCAATGAATCAGCGCGTTTCCGTCCTCAAGGGAAAGAATTCTCCACTTAACCGGTTCAAATTTGAACCAGTAAACGTTTGCTGGTGTATATCCGTTGATATACTGATCGGTGGAGTTTATGCTGCTTGGGAGTGTTGTATAATAAGGTCTATATTGTGTGAAGTATACTCCTCTGTATGTTTCACCCATATAAGGCACATCGATATACCACATGTAGTCCGATACATTTCCTTCAATGAAATAACCGTAACTTGTCCAATTCTTGCTGTCACTCTCAGTAGGGAGATCTCCGGCCAGTGACAGAAGGTCAACACAAATGTCTTCGTCGGTTACTTTTGTCTGAGGATACTTTCCAAAATATATGGTATTGCCGTCCTTCGTATAGGCTTCAGATGTCGGTTCCTCATCGAAACGGATCCAGAGCATCGGAACCACGCCTACCGATACGGATTCTACGCCGTACAGGTTATTCGGAGTTCCGGATGTTGTCACGACATATACGCCTCCGTAATTCTTTTCTCCGGAAGGCGACCTAGTCCACCATACCGTCAAGGGATCTGAAGATATGCCCTGGCATCTGGCGTAATCGGTCGTACCCTTCATACGTAGTTCGTCCTCATCCCCGAATCCTTTAAAACCGTATGCGTCGTTCGTGATGTCCTGAAGACTGATCAGGAAAATCCGATCTTCCGTATCTTCACAGGCATGATCGTTGGATGCGGGATCAAAGCCGAAATCCGGGATGACCGTGGGGCAGGTGCTGCGGGGACTGTTGTCGACCGTCGTGACTTCGATCAGTTGCTTCTGAATGCTGTCAAATGCGGTTTCATAGAAGGTATCGTTCAGCCAATTGCGGATATCGGACAGTTTGTAATTGGAGCACCATCCGACCTCACCGTTGTGTTCAAACACCATACTGCCGGTGTTGTAATTTTCAAAGCTGAGACCGTTGTAGCTCTGGCAATCGATGGAAAGATCGCAGATCAGGAGCGCTCGGTTGCCGTCCTGTGTCACAATGTTCCACTTGATCGGTTCAAAGCGGAACCAGTAGACATGGACATTTTCCATATCGGATTTAAGATAACCGTTGTACTCCTGCCCGGTCGGATTGAAATTGTTGGTAGAAGATTCACGTCTGTAGTCCGTAAAATACACGCCGCGATATTTCGTTCCCTGATAGGTCAGATCGATGTACCAGGTAAACTCAGTTTCGTTGGATCGGTTGAGATAGTATCCGTAACCGGTCCAGTTCTGGCTGTTGGCCGCCGTCGGAAGTGCGCCGGCGTTCTTGGTGAGCAGGCTTGCCAGCGTTGAGTCGCTGACAAGGGTTTGCGGATAGGATCCGAAGTAGACGGTCGTGCCGTCGACGATGTAGGGAACATCATCGAGATGGATGACCGGTGTTTCTCCTCCCCCGATGGTCTCTCCGCAATTGTCGCACTTTCCGTCCCCGTTCTCATCCTTATGGCCTAGCGCCGGGATTTCTTCACGGATGCTTTCTCCGCAGGTGCAGGTTCCGACCTTCATACCGGGTTCGGTACAGGTTGCTTCTTTGAGAACCCTCCAAGTGTACTCGTGGGTGTGGGTAGTGCCCATTCTTTCTCTGCAGCGGTCGCAGTATCCGTCCCCGTTCTCATCCACATGGCCAAGCGCCGGGATCTCACGGGATTCGGAGGCTCCGCAGGAGCAGGAACGCGTTTCGGTACCGGGTCTTGTGCATGTTGCGTCGCGGCTCGTCCGCCACGCGCTCCATTGGTGCTGATGCGCTTCGCCGCTGATATTCTGTCCGCAGCGCTCACAGATTCCGTCCTTATCCTCATCGACATGACCCAGCGGAGGAACGACTCTTGTCTCAACTTCACCGCAGGCACAGGTACGGATCTCCATGGAGGATGCCGTGCAGGAGGGAAGTGTTCCGTCCGCTCCGGAATGCCATTCGCTCCACTGGTGCTGATGCTCACCGCTCAGGTTTTCCTTGCAACGGTCGCAGATTCCGTTCTTGTCCTCGTCGATATGACCCAGGGCAGGAGTCTCCCTGGTTTCGACCGCGCCGCAGGAGCACTTGCGGAATTCCTTCCCGGGCTCCGTGCAGGTTGCCTCATTGCCGACCTGCCAGGCGCTCCATGTGTGCTCGTGCCCGCCTATCGTTTCCTTGCAGCGGTCGCAAACACCGTTATTGTCTTTGTCGATATGGCCAAGGGCAGCGATCTCCCTGGTTTCGACCGCGCCGCAGGAACACTTGCGGGATTCGGTTCCGGACTCCGTGCAGGTCGCGGCTTTGCTGACCTGCCATGCGCTCCATTGATGCTCATGAGTGCCGCCTATCTTTTCCTTGCACCGGTCGCATATACCGTTGTTGTCCTTGTCTATATGACCCAGGGCAGGGAGTTCTTTGGATTCGATCTCGCCGCAGGAGCATCTTCTAGCTGCCTTGCCGCTTTCGGTACAGGTTGCTTCTTTCTCGGTTGTCCATTCGCCGAAGGCATGCGTATGTTCGCCGGTCTGGATCTCAATTCCGCATACATCACATTTTCCATCCTGATCCCGGTCCACATGGTCAAGAGGCGGAACGATGGTATCCTGAAGGGTGATCTCCGTAAAGCCTTCCGCTTCCAGAAAGATCTTCCCGCAAGCCGAGCAGGTAAAATACTCAATGTTCCCGGGTTCCGTACAGGATTCCACGACCATTTCATGATGGGTCATCTCATGTCCGAGAGCCTCGCCCGCTTCCCGGGTTTCCTCGGCTCCGCACTGGCATGTGCGGATTTCCACCTTTGGCTGCGTGCAGGTCGCTTCACTGCCCGTACGCCATTCACCGTAAGCATGTTCATGCGCCGGTACGACCAGGAACAGTGAGAAGGACTCGACCGTAAACGTCAGTTTTCCGTCAGACACGGTGGGAACGATTTCTTCGGCTTTGCCGTCATGGATATGGAACACGACATACCGATCCAGAGGCAGCTTGGCCTGCGGCAGTTCAATGCTCACGGTGACCGGCTTACCGACCTCGACCACCTCGCCGTTGTTTGTAATGGAAATATCCACGGCATACGTTTCGGTGCCTTCCGGAATATAGTACGCATCCTTGACCAGATCCAGTGCTTCCGTTTTTTGCGTGTTATCCACAACTTTTACAGTTGCGGTACCCGTGACACCTTCCAGCCCGGTCACATCGACCGAAACCGGGATCTCGTCAAGACCGTCTATTTTGCCGTCGTTGATCGCCGTTTCGCATGCTGAAAAAGCGAACACGGCAATCACAAGAAGGGCCAGCAGACAGATCAGCTTCTTCTTCATGTTTCAGATCTCCTCGTGTATAGTTTTGTCGGAATTCTATTTCTAGAATGATACACAATAATTATAAGATCACCTCCATAGATTTCACATCAGCCAAATGGTTGATTTTTCGGCCTTGACACGCATGGTCAAAGACCGCTTTCATCCCGTATTCTCGGGCAAATCAAGCTTGGAATGCAAAAAAGCGGCAAAACTAGAAAAGTCCTAAAAACGGGCAGAACCGCTTAACGATCCATAAGGATCTCAGACCGGATCCCGTTACCGGCTGAACAAAAAACCAAGCCAAGCCGTCAGACCAGACAGCTTGGCTTTTTTGCATCTATGCACTTCGATGCGTTCAGATGATTTCCAGACCATCCCGGTCGGGAAGACCGGGCATGAAAGCGGAAGGCTTGTCCTGATACCAGAAGGCCACGGAAGAGATATCGTCCTGCAGCGGCAGATACCTTCCGCCTTCGCGCCAGCCCAGGGCCTGGATGGTCACCTTCAGATCCTTTTTGAAAAAGACCGGGTCCGTAATGTGCCAGCGGTACAGCGAAAAGCGCATCTGGGAGCGGTACAGGGAGTCGTTCCGTACAACGGCCATGCCGCTGTACGGCGTGCTGAAGTCCTTGTATCCTCCGTCGTCAAAGTTGTAGGCTCCGCAGAAATAGTCCTCGGTACCCGTGCCGCAGACGGTCGGGAAATTCCTGTCACCGTCCATATAGAACTTGATCTCGCCTTCGCCCCACCAGCCGCTGTTATGCGTATTCCAGAGCATATAGGTGCCGACATACTGCCCGCGGCCCTTGATGCCGTCCACGATGGTATACACGCTCTTGTAAGGCAGGGGATTGGTCCGGCGGAACTGGGCATGGAAATAGGCCATGTTATCCGGCTGTTTCCCAAGGACATAGTCGATCTGGTAGTACAGGACCATATCGTAATCCGCGATATTCTCCACCGTCACCCGGCAGCGGGTACGGAACGGCATGTTCCAGTAGCAGTTCAGTCCGAACCGGGGGTTCACGCAGACCGCCAGGGAAGATACCTGATGGAATTCGGACGTATTGCTGCCCGCAGCAGGGATCTGGGCCGCTGCGAAGAAATCGCAGAGCGGGCACTCAACGGACGGGACCTCGCTGTCATCCCAGTAGATCCGCAGGATGTAGAACCGGAAATTGCCGTTCGGCGTCAGCCAGATGTGGCGGATCGCGCCTTCGCCTTCGATATCGGCCAAGGTCGTCAGGCTGTGGGATTTGAGAAGCAGGGAAGGAGAAACCTTCCAGCCCTGTCCGAGGAACTCCGCGCCATGCGCGCCGGTTCCTTCCGTGGCCATACCGCCCTTGCCTTTTTCTCCGGTCCGGTTTTCGGCTGAAATCGACCGGGTCTCATAGTCACTCAGACAGGATATCCCGTCCAGCAGTCCGAATTGCGTAAAAGTCATTGTCTTGTCCTCCTTGAAAGACTTCGGGTTCTGTCGAGAGTCCGGGCACCGGAATCTGTGCCTGCGGACCGGACGTCTGGAACCGCTGGTCTAGGTCACGCGGCGGCTTTTCTAGGGCTTGAGGAACAGGCTCTGGACGGCCAGTCCCAGGCCCTCCCGGAGACCTTCCATTTTTTGGAAAGCGGAGATCGGGAAATCGGGATCCGTAGTCGCACCGTTGACCCGGTACTTGCAAAGGGCATCGAACAAAGCCCTTCTGTTTTCGGGATAATCCATTTCCAGACCGGGTTTCCGGCTGAGTACCATCGTATGGGGCTCTGCCGGAAGAAAGGGCTTCCAGTTCAGTTCGTGAGCGGACGGATCCCCGGTCTTTGCAAAATTCGCCCACATGTCCATCACGAGTCCGGACAGTCCGGGGTCAGCCTCCCGGCCCGTATAGACCGTATCCGAGGTGTTGCCGAATACGTACGCCAGTTCCACGGCATGGCAGGATCCGCGATGGGGAAGGGCGGATGGCTCGTTCCAGAAATACAGGTAGGTTTTTCCTCCGTTCCGGGCATGGGCTTCGGCCTGATGGATCGCGGGACCACGGAACAGGAGTTCATTGTAGAACTCCGCGATCCGCATACAGGTCCGACCCTTGAGCGAGCTTATGAACCGGTCGCAAAAGGCCGCGTCCTCCTCGGAAAACCGGGCACGGTCACAGGCATACATAATGCGCATGCCGACCGAAAACGGAACGAAGCCTCCCAGTTCTCCGATCCAGTAATTCAGTTCGTTCGCATTGGTCCCGATGAGCAGATCCACGTCCGCCGTATCCCCCTTTTCGTAGGGTGCATAGGCATCCTCCGGAATGAGTATCCCGTCACGGACAGGGAAATTGTTGCTCGCGTTGATCGGCTCGTTGCAGCGCATCAGGTCGGCTTCGGACAAGGCAAGAAGTTCTGCCATTGTCCGGGCTCCGCTCACCTCAAGGAGCTTCCGGGTGAAGGGAAGGCTTTCCTCCTTGGAAAAGGTCAGGGCCACGGAACCGCTCTGGGCGATGACCCTGTGGAACAGGCCTTTGCAGCAGGGGAGGATGGCGAGAATGGATACGCTGCCTCCTCCGGCGGACTCTCCGAAAACGGTCACGTTGTCCGGATCTCCTCCGAATGCGGCGACGTTTCGCCGGATCCAGCGCAGGGATTCGACCTGATCCAGAATACCTAGATTGCAGGAGTCGGGATAGGCTTCTCCGCCCGGGACCTCGGAAAAATTGATGAAGCCCAGGATTCCTGTCCGGTATCCGACCGTGATCAGAACGATATCCGGATGCGCATTGGCAAACGCCGCGCCGTCATACAGAGGGTCCGCCGTTCCGCCCCAGCCGTAGGACCCGCCGTGGAAGAACACCATGACGGCCCGCTTTTCACCGGCATCCGGCATCGGACCGGTCCATACGTTCAGGTACAGGCAGTCCTCTCCCTGGGGATAATAGGATGCTCTCTCGGATGCCCATTCGGTCTGAATGGGCGTCTTTCCGTTATATACGGCCGTGAACACCCCGTCTGAAGGGTCCGGCGGCTCGGCCTTTTTCCATCTTCGGGAACCAACCGGCGCTTTCGCGTACGGGATGCCGCGAAAGACCGAATTGCCATGATCGTCCGTCCGCCCCACAAAGGTTCCGTTCTCACAGCGGACGGAGGGACCCTGGTCCGGAACGGATCCGAGGGCACGGTTTTCACCGTACTGTGCCCGGATCCGGTTTCGGACTTCGTTGTTTTGAAGGTTCACGCCTTTCTCCTTATGATTCCGGACATACGCTGGAAGAAATTCTTGTGATCCTTGAGTTTCTTCTTGAGTTCCTTGATCGAAACGTCCTTCTGGGAGTTGTGCGTGACCAGGCACTGCGCGGTCTTGAGGAAGATGTCCTTGAACTTTTCGATACTGGATTCCTCATAGCGGCTGGCGGCGAAGTCGATCATCAGCACCAGGCCGTCCTGGCCGTCCAGGATCTCCATATCGAGGATCGTCTGGGACGCGGCCTGGTTCTGCCGTACGTCAACGGTTTCGATATCGAAGCCGCCGAAGCTGCCCATATCCCGGATATCGCGCTGGTAGAGCAGATATGCGCTCTCCCCGTTCGCGACCTGGTTGTGGACGTCCACGTACGGATAGCAGCCGTGTTCGATTCCTTTTTCGACCTGTTCATGCACATCGGCAAACACGTCGCGGAGCATCCGGTCGTCGCGGAAACGGATTCCGACCGGAAGATCGCGGAACAGAAGTCCGACCGAACTCATGGTCTCCAGGTCCTCGCGCCCGTTGAAGATCCAGGACAGCTTGATGTCGTTCGCGTTGTTGTAGATGGAAATGGACAGCGCAGCCACCGTGATGAAGAACTCGTTGCGGCTGATCTGGTACGCGCGTTCCATAGCGGCCATCTGGGGCTGTTCGATTCCCATCGGGGCGAGCAGTTCGCCCATCAGGTTCTCCCTGGATTCATGGTCCGTCTTCGGATAACTCGTCCAGGCCACGGAATCGTACCGGTCCTCGAAATATTTCTTGCTCTGCTCATAGAATTCGGTCCCGATCGCGTCGTGACGTTTCTGGAGCGTGAGATAGTAGTAGTCCGGTTCGATGTCCATACCCATATAGGCTTTTCCGATACTCTCCATGAAGACTTTCAGGGAAGTGCCGTCGAACAGGGAATGATGCACGTCAAAAAAGATATAGCAGGCTTTTTCGGTCTCGAACACCCGGCAGCGGTACAGCGTACCGCCGATGATCTTGAACGGATACACCAGCGTATCCTTTACGAACTTGAACTCGAATTCGGTCATCTTCTCAACGTGGATCTCCTGGAAGACCTCCGGTGTGTATTTCTGCACCAGATCCCCGTCCTCGTTATAGCTGAACACGGTCAGAAGCGCCGGATGGGCCTTGACCGCCTCACCCATGGCACTCGCCAGCCTTTCCGGCTCAAAGAGTTCCTTGTAGACTTTCATGACCGAGAACAGGTTGTACATGGTCGAATTCGGTGTATAGAGCTGGTAGTCGATCATATAGAGCTGTTCGGCGGTCAGGGGATGTTCCTTTTCCAGCGCGACCCGGTTCTTTTCATCCGCGCTGACGCCGTCATCGTTCTTGTGGAGCGTCTCATACAGCTTGGCGATCTTTTCCGGTGTCCGCCCGCGGAAGATCTCTCCGGCGTTGAGGCCGGGCAGGTTGCATTCCGAGATCAGCTCGATGGACCCGAGCGAGTCTCCACCGATCGCGTAGAAATCGTCATGGATGCCCACCCGTTCCAAGTGGAGGACCTTGGCCATGGACTCGCAAAGGATCTTCTCGGTCTCATTGGTCGGTTCAACATAGTCCGTTTTGAAATCGTTGGTGTCCGGCTTCGGAAGAGCCTTGCGGTCCAGTTTGCCTGTCGCCTTGAGAGGCACCTTGTCGATCTTCATATAGTATGCGGGGATCATGTAATAGGGAAGACGTTTTCCGAGTTCGGCGCGCATCCTGTCCGGATCCACTTCGACATCTGCGGTATAGTAGGCGCAGAGAAAGCTCTTTCCGCCCTCTTCGAATCCGCGGGCTGCTGCCCAGTCTATGTTCAGGACCTGCTTGACGGCGGCCTCGATCTCGGCCGGCTCGATCCGGTTCCCGTTGATCTTGATCATATCGCCGGAACGTCCGAGCAGAACGTAATTGCCCTTTTCATCGATACGGGCCAGGTCTCCGGTATGGTAGATCCCGTCTACGAACGCCTTGGCGGTTTCTTCGGGAAGGTTGATATAGCCGCGGACATAGGGGTTCTCGAAGCAGAGTTCTCCGATCTCGCCCGGCGCGACCTCTTTTCCGTCCTCGCCGATCAGGGTGATCTTGGTTTCGATTTCGGGCTTTCCGATCGGGCAGGTCTCATACGAGCGGTCGATCTCGAACACGCCCACGGCAAACCCGGATTCGCTGGCGGCATAGATGTTGATGAGCTGAACATTCTTGTTGTACAGGTTGTTGGCCGGTTCGCTGCCCACAAACAGCATGCGCAGGAAAGGACCGGTACGGTTGCCCAGCATACGTACGTAGGAGGGCGTCAGGAATGTAATCGTGATCCGCTTCATCAGGAAGAATTTGGCCAGTGCGCCGGGGTTCTTGATGGTCGCATAGGATACGATGTGCGTCTTTCCCCGGAAGATACTGAGCGCTTCCAGAATGACGATTACGGAAGCCACAAAATTCAGGGGAGCCAGAAGGGCCAGCGTATCCTTTTCCGAAAACGGATTTTCTCCTTTGATACGGATGGATTCGATCGCCTGCACGAGATTGCCGTATTCGTGAAGCACGCCTTTCGGGTTTCCGGTCGTGCCGGACGTGTAGATGGCATAGGCGGCATCATGTTCGTCGGCTTCCACGAATCCCTGCAGAGGTTCGGTGCGCATGACCTCATCCCAGTTGGCCGAGGAGAGTTCGAAACTGCATCCGCAGTCCTGGCGGATGTAATTGATCCGTTCCGGGGCATACGTGTCCTCCACGAGAGCCCAGGCTGCGCCCGCTTTCCAGACTCCGATCATAGCGATGACAGGAAGAACACCCCTGGGAAGGTTGATCTGTCCGCTGACACAAAATTTTACTACAACCAGGTTGGCTA
>JAFYHA010000024.1 GCA_017539425.1 Clostridia bacterium | reverse complement strand
TCCACCGACTTCCGCGATGACGCCCGCACCTCCATCTTCGACGTCAAGGCCGGTATCCAGCTGGATCCTACCTTCGTCAAGGTCTGCGCCTGGTACGACAACGAGTGGGGTTATTCCAACAAGGTCTGCGAAATGGCCAAGGTTATCATGAAGTAATCCATCCGGATTATATGATTAAAAAAGGCTGGAACGTTGTGTTCCGGCCTTTTTTATTTCGTGACGCTCATGTCCACATGGCCATGGATGCCGTGGACGACTGCCCTGTCCGTGAACTGCCAGTAATCCCATCCTGCCCACCTGGGACGGTTCACTTCGTAGTGTGCTATCCAGACCGGATAGTCTGACAGGATATCCTTGTCCAGGTAATCACGCGCAAAACTCTCATAGGTATAGACGATCGGACGCTTCCCGTAATGCGTACCGACTGTCTCCAGCCAGATCCGCAGGTCCGCATTCAGCTTTTCTTTCGATCCGCCGGCGTGGAAAGTCTCGATGTCCAGGACCGGAGGGAGGTCCCTGTATTTCAGGGGACCGACCGTCTTGATGAAATGACGCGCCTGGGCGCCCGGATCCTTGTTCGGCCGGTAGTAATGGTAGGCACCGCGTGAGAGCGTGCGTTTCCCGGCCTCTTTCCAATTGTCAGCGAAACGGGTGTCTTTATGGGTCACGCCCTCCGTCGCCTTGATGAAGACGAAACGGACCGGTTGGACATCCACGGCATCTGCCAGGTCCCGGACAGTATAGCCGTTGCGGTCTGTCATGACAAAGAGGGAGTCCCATTCGATGCGGCCGCCGTTATGATGGGAAAGGTCGATTCCGTATTGCCAGTGCCCGGACGGGACTTTCGCCCCGGCACCGGGTCCGGCCGTCCATTCTTCGACCACCGGCCGTGCCAGGAAATACAGCACCAGGCCGATGAGGACGAGGAGGATCCATGCCTTGACCTCCTGCCAGTTGACTTGCCTGCGTTTGCGGGATTTGCGTCCGGTGCTCTTTTTCTTTGCCATATCTGCGCAAATTTACTAAATTCGCACTGGAACTTATCAATCTTTTTGCTTTATGGACATCAAAGGAACAAAGACCGAGCAGAATCTCAAGACTGCTTTCGCCGGTGAATCACAGGCACATACCAAGTATCTCTACTACGCTTCGAAGGCCAAGAAGGACGGCTACGTCCAGATCGGCAAGCTCTTCGAGGAGACTGCCGCCAATGAAAAAGAGCATGCCAAGATCTGGTTCAAGCTCCTGCATGGCGGTGAAATGCCTTCCACCGAGGTCAATCTGGCCGATGCCGCCGATGGCGAGAACTACGAATGGACCGACATGTATGCAGAATTCGCGAAGGTCGCCCGTGAAGAAGGCCTTCCGGAAGTGGCCGACCTGTTCGAGAAAGTCGGGGCCATCGAGAAGGTCCATGAGGAGCGTTACCGCAAGTTGCTGGGCAACATCAAGGAAGGCATCGTCTTCTCCCGCGACGACGACCGGGTGTGGGAGTGCTCCAACTGCGGACATATCGTGATCGGGAAGAAAGCGCCGGAACTCTGTCCGGTATGCAAGCATCCGCAAAGCTATTTCATGCTTCGCCCGACCAATTATTAAAAAAGAAAAGCGGCCTCCGGACGGGGGCCGCTTCCTTGTTCAGCGCGTATCTACCGTGTCGCCTTGAACAGGTGGAAGACGATGTTCATCAGGATGTAGGCGACGAAGACCATCAGGAAGATGATGGACCAGTTGAAACGGAGTACGGCCGCCATGACCGCGATGATCGCGGCGACGGCCAGCATGGACGTCCGCTTCATCTTGGTCAGGGTATCCGTCTCCTTGCCGAATTTCATGGAGAACATCGGGAGTCCGCACACCAGCAGGATGGAAAGAATGACAGCGACGGCCGGGATGAACCATACCGTTCCGCACCATTCCGCCAGGACCGTGAAAGGCTCGTTGGAAACGTAGTAGGCGAGCGAACCGCAGATCAGCGCGGGCGCCGGGGACGG
>JAFYHA010000023.1 GCA_017539425.1 Clostridia bacterium | reverse complement strand
TTTACCAAAATGCAGGGACTGGGCAACGATTACCTGTATGTGTACGGACCGGTCCCGGAAAACATCCGGGATCTCTGCGTCCGGCTCTCCGACCGCCACTTCGGCGCCGGATCCGACGGAATGATCTTCATTTCGCCTTCCCGGATCGCGGACTTCCGCATGCGGATCTTCAATGCGGACGGGAGCGAAGCGAAGATGTGCGGAAACGGCATCCGCTGCGTAGGCAGATACGTGTATGAAAAAGGTTATACCGACAAACGGCGTCTGACTGTCGAGACCCTGTCCGGGATCCGCAAACTCAACCTGGAGGTCCATAGCGGACAAGTGGAACGGGTCTCGGTCGACATGGGGACCTATTCCGTCTCACAGGACCGGACGCTCCGCCTAGACGGTAAAGACGTCACCCTGACTCCGGTCAGCGTGGGAAATCCGCATGCCGTCCTGTTCGTGTCGGATGCGGAAAAGGCGCCCGTGGAAACGCTCGGGCCGATGATCGAACACCATCCGGACTTCCCGGACGGCGTCAACGTTGAGTTCGTTCAGGTCCTGTCTCCGGGTTCCCTGCGCATGCGGATCTGGGAACGAGGCAGCGGGGTGACCATGGCCTGCGGGACCGGCGCCTGTGCCTCGGTCGGGGCGGCCGTCGAAAAAGGATTCTGTATGCCGGAGTCTCCGGTCTCGGTCCGGCTGGACGGCGGCACGCTGCTGGTCTGCGCCCATACCGACCGGTCCCTGACCATGACCGGACCGGCGGTGACCGTTTACGAAGGAGAGACTGCCCTATGCTGACTCCCAATCTCCATTACCGTGATCTGAAGGATTCCTATCTGTTCGCCGGGATCGCAGGACGCGTCCGGGCGTTTCAGGAAACCCATCCGGGCGAAAAGATCCTCAGGCTTGGAATCGGGGACGTGTCCCTTCCGCTTTGCGACGCGGTCATCCGGGCGCTTCACCGTGCGGTGGATGACCAGGCCGTAAAGGAGACCTTCCATGGCTATATGCCGGAATGCGGAGCTCCGTTCCTCCGGAAAGCCGTTGCCGCCCACTATCTGGAACGGGGTGTGAACCTGGATGAAGACGAGGTCTTTGTCTCCAGCGGAGCCAGCGATGAGCTGGGCGACATCCTGGACCTGTTTTCAAGGGACAGCAGCGCATTGGTCATCGAGCCTGCCTATCCGGCCTACGTGGATGCCAATCTTATGGCCGGACGTACGATCCTCCACCTTCCCTCGGGCGAAGAGGACGGATTCCTCCCCCGTCCTTCGGAAGCCTCCCGTGCCGACATCCTGTACATCTGCTCACCCAACAATCCAACCGGTTCAGTCTATGACCGGGAACGCTTGCAGAAATGGGTGGATTTTGCCAATGCGAACGGTTCGGTCATTCTGTTCGATGCCGCCTACGAAGCGTTCATCGAGGACCCGGATCTGCCCCACAGCATTTTCGAACTGGAAGGCGCGCGGACCTGTGCGATCGAGATCTGCTCACTGTCCAAGACCGCCGGATTCACCGGAACCCGGCTCGGATACACGATCATCCCGAAGACATTGGAGCGGTGCGGCATGAATCTGCAGGCCATGTGGGTTCGCAACCGGACCACCAAGACCAACGGCGTCTCCTATATCATCCAGCGGGGCGGCGAAGCCGTTTTCACGCCCGAGGGACAGGCCGGAATCCGGAAAAACATCCGGATATACAAGAACAACGCCACAATCCTTATGCAGGCACTGGATACCCTCGGGTTTAGATATTTCGGCGGACGGAACGCCCCCTATATCTGGATGAAGTGTCCCTGCGGGATGGACAGTTGGACCTTTTTTGACAGGTTGCTGACCGAAGACCGGATCGTGGGTACACCCGGAGCCGGGTTCGGGGCATGCGGTGAAGGTTTCTTCCGTTTTTCCATGTTCGGAAGCCCGGAAGACACAAAAGAAGCCGCAGAGCGGCTTCTCAAGAGATATTCCAAATAGATACGGTCTGGCCGGTCCTGCGGGACCGGCCTCATTCAATAATGCCGGGATTGTACCTACACATCCTGTACGCTTTGTCATCCGGTGATCTACAAATTGAGCGCAGGTCCTTTGGGTTGCTGGTCTTGCTCCCCAAAGCTCTTCTGAATGACATTTTCCACCTGAACTACCAGCTCGTTGTAGATCTGCTTTGCCGTTTGGTATTTGTGCTGAGAGAACGAGATGAACGGATCATACCGGCTAGAAGATTCCCACAAAGTCAGCGTATCCTCCACTTGCTCAATTGCATCCGGCAATGTAATGCCATGATCCCTGCATTTGGCAACCAGTTTGGCAATATTGTGAGTGAATTCCGGTTGTACACCGTACAACAGCATCATCGCCCGAAGAAGCTTTTCTATAGCCTGCTGCATATGGTAGGCAGCACCGGATATAGCGTATTCGTCCGGGAAATCACTTTCGACCTTAAGGCAGATTTTGTAATCTCTTTTTGCAATTTCCAAAAAATCAGTTACACCGCTCATAAACGCATACTCCTTTCTGATCAATTTCGCTTCGCAATAATTGACTATGAATCGAATTGTAGTGAACAAGATCCATTTCGGAATCGATCTGGATATAGAAGGTGTGCGCCATCGTTGTAAAATCCTGTTCGTTCAATCCCGGGGCATCTATCGCGAGATCGATGTCGCTTCGGATACCGCAGTTAAGGGTAATCGCACTTCCAAACAGAATCAGTCGCCTGATGCGCCGATCCGCCCTTGCTATATCGATAGCGGACTGGACCGCCTTTTGTTTGGTAGGAAACACATATTGCAAAGATGCTTCGCCTTGCACAATTATGGGAAAGACCATGCTGAACACCTCCGTCTACATTATAATATAATCACCTGACCAATGTCAAATCACAAATCCGCCAAAGGCGAGACCTCTTTGCGGTTTCTCAAAAGATACGGCCCGGCCGGTCCTGCGGGACCGGTCGGATTAGTTCCAAAATCAGAAATCGACTCGGACTGGCGCTTCGGTGAAGGAAGCAATCGTGGCACTGGCATTCCGGAAATAGAACACCTGGGTATTACCGTCGTTCTCGTCGTACATAGATCTCAATTCCGGATAGGCATCGAGCATCGCTTTTCTGGCCTCAACCCGGTCGTCCTCGATCAGTTCTCCGCACACGCGGATCCAGCGTCCGTCCTTGAATGCGCAGATCTCGGCCTTCGGATTGAGTGAGAGCTGCTTGGACACCGGCTTGCTTTTTCCGGTCTGGATATACAGTCTGACCTCAAAGCACAGAATCGTCCAGAACGGACGGACACGGGGCTGATCCCCCTCTACGGTGGCGAGGTAATAGGTCCCCGCACTTTTCAAAAACTCATATACGCGTTGCATACTCTTTCTCCTTTTTCTCCGGATCTTATATTTTTCCGGGCAGCGGATATCCGGTCTTCCCGCCCGGTCCTGGCTGTTCCTACACGACTTCGTATCCGGCTTCCGCAATCGCCTTCCCGATGGCTGCCCGGTCTGTGCCCTCCCGGCACTTGACCGTGACCGAATCCGTTTCCAGAGAGGCCTTGGCCTCGACCACGCCCTCGACTTTACGGCAGGCCTCTTCCACATGGGCTACGCAATGCATGCACATCATGCCCTTCACTTTCAAAACGATTTCCTGCATGTTGACTTCCTCCTTATGTTTTTCCGGTGCCCCGTCCGACGAAGGGACATCCGGCAGATTCCGTGCTGGATGGCTTTCCGGATGGAACCGGAAGAAATTGATCGTCAGTGCATTGAGCACGACCGATACGCTGGACAGACTCATCGCGATGGCTCCGTACATGGGTTCCATACGGAATGCGCCGGCGCTGAGATAATAGAATAAGCCGGTCGACAGCAGTACGCAGATGCTGTTGTAGAAGAACGCCCAGAAGAGACCCCTTTTAATCGTACCGATGGTTCTGCGGCTGAGTTTCATGGCGCCGACCACGTCGCGCAGGTCGTTCCTAAGGAGTACGATGTCGCTGGATTCCATGGCCACGTCCGTTCCGGAACCGATGGCGATCCCGACGTCCGCCTCCATCAGGGCGGGCGCGTCGTTGACCCCGTCGCCCACCATGGCGACCAGGCCCTTACAGGCCGCTTTCTGGGCACGGACGACGTCCCTCTTCCCGGCCGGAAGCACATCCGAGATCACCTCGTCGACTCCGGCTTCCCTTGCGACCGCCTCAGCGGTAGACCGGTTGTCACCGGTCAGCATCACGACATGGACGCCCTCTTCTTTCAGCATCCGTACGGCTTCGGCCGAACCGGGCTTGATGCGGTCCGCCACGGCAATGAGCGCCTCCGCCCGTCCGTTCCGGGCCAGTATCAACGGGGTCTTTCCGGATGCGGACAGCCGGTCGTAATCCTTGCGGAGTTCGTCCGGCAGCTCTTCCGCGGCATGCAGATTGCCGACCGCGTACCGGTCCTGACCGATCCGTCCCCGGATCCCGAAGCCCGGAACGGTCTCAAACTCCTCCACATTCCCCGCGGGCTTTGCCTCTGTCCTGCAGAACCGGCAGACCGCGTCAGCCAGCGGATGGGAGGACATTGATTCCAGGGCGTACAGGACGTCCTTGTGGTCCTGCCCGGCATACGGAATGTAATCCGTGACGACCGGAACGCCTTCGGTGACCGTACCGGTCTTGTCCAGGATCACGGTCCCGATCTTGTGTGTCTTTTCAAGGATCTCGGCATTGCGGATGAGAAGTCCCATCTCGGCCCCCTTGCCGGATCCGACCATGATCGCCACCGGAGTGGCCAGCCCTAGCGCGCACGGACAGGCGATGACGATGACGGTCACGGCAAAGTTCAGTGCCGTCTCGAAGGCGTTTTCCACATAGGCCGGCGAGGCCAGATGAATAAACAGTAGGTTTCCCGCAAATACCAGCAGCGCAATGCCCAGGATGACCGGGACGAAGATCCCGGAGATCCGGTCGGCCAGCCTGGAGATGGGCGCCTTGGAATTGGAGGCTTCCTCCACCAGTCGCACGATTCCGGCAAACGTGGTATCCTCCCCGACCTTGTCCGCCCGGAAACGGATATATCCGGACGTGAGGACCGTCGAGGACAGGACGGTATCCCCGGTCTCTTTATATACCGGGACGGATTCCCCCGTCAGGGTGGCCTGGTCCAGCGAACCGCTCCCTTCCAGGACGGTCCCGTCCACGGGCACACGGTCTCCGGACCGCAGCACGACGGTATCCCCGACCCGGACTTCGGACGCCGGGATCTCGGTCTCTTCGCCGTCCCGGACGACATGCGCCGTCTTGGGAGCCAGGTCCATCAGCCTGCGGATGGCCTGCGTGGTCTTCCGCTTGGACAAGGATTCCAGGTACTTGCCCAGAGAGACAAAGACCAGGATCATCCCCGAGGATTCGAAATACAGATAATGGGCATATCCGGTCTGACCCAGACTCATCCGGAACAGGCAGTAGATCCCGTACAGGAACGAGATCGCGGAACCCAGCGCGATGAGTGTGTCCATATTGGGATGCAGACGGTACAGCTTGGTGAACCCGGATACGAAATAGCGTCGGTTCAGGACCAGGATGGGCAGAACGAGCAGCATCTGGACAAGCCCGAACCCGACCGGATTCTCCATATGTGAAAAGACCGGCGGGACCGGGAATCCCCACATCATATGACCCATGGACACGTACATGAGCAGGATCAGGAACGCGAAAGACGCGATGAGTCGGGCCGGGTTCTCCCCTTCCGTCCCGGGTTCCTTTTCCTTGGCGGGTGACGTGCCGTCCCTGAGCCGGGCGCCGTATCCCGCCTTCCTGACGGCCTGTTCGATCTGCCCCGGCGTGCATTTCGATTCATCGATCCGGCAGGTCATACGATTGCTGAGCAGACTGACCTGCACGTCGGAAGTGCCGTCCAGTTT
The DNA here is from genome assembly GCA_017539425.1 of Clostridia bacterium. Lineage (GTDB taxonomy): Bacteria > Bacillota > Clostridia > Oscillospirales > CAG-272 > RUG14240. The sequence goes on along the minus strand of JAFYHA010000023.1, from coordinate 2,519 downwards.
CTCAACGGCCTTCTGGACATGAGCCTGGCAGGCGGCGCAGCTCATCCCCTGGATATCAAACGAAGCCTTCATTGAAACCTCTTGAACAGCGTCACGATCTCGTCCAGCACGTCGGTGTTCCCGGTCTGGACGGACGAGAGGACGCAGGAATGCAGATGACGGTCGAAGACCTGACAGGCCAGCGACTTGATGGCCTTGTCCGCAGCGGCCAGCTGGGTCAGAATGTCATCGCAGTACCGGTCCTGCTCGATCATCTGGCGGATCCCGTTGATCTGCCCGCCGATCCGGTTGATCCGGTTGAGCAGTTCCCTCTTTTCTTCTTCGGAACGAACCGTTTTTTTCTCCTGACAGCAATCCATGATACGTTGCCTCCTTGTCTTACGGATCCATTATATACCCCCCAAGGGTATATGTCAAGTCCTGAAACGTAAAAAAACCGGCCTGGCTCATCCTTGTCCGAGCGTCAGGCCGGTTCTGTTGTTTGTACTATTTCACGCCGTAGTAGGCACCCAGCTGGAGCACTTCCTCAGAAGTCAGCGCCCCCGTCTTCCGACGTGAGCACTATTTTTTTCGGGAGTTAGTCCTCTTACCCTGAAAATAATGTTGTACAAACTTTCACTTTTCAAAATGTGCACATAGCATAAAAAGCAAGTCAGATCCGCTATGTTTCGGGTCTTTTTTTGCTGTTTCAAGGCTTTCAAAAATATTTTCTTTTTTTCCCAAATACCTCTTTACAAGGAGTGCTATCTATGTTATAATAGTAGTGCTCTATAGTGCTCTATTTCGGAGGTGCAAAATGGGATACTTTTTGAAGAAAACAAAACGGAAAAACGACGTTTATCTGCAGATATATGAAAGCCACCGTGACCCTGTAAAAAAATATGCAGTCCATTCCTCTGTGGAGGTCATCGGATACGTGAAAGAACTGATGGCTCAGGGGATCAAGGATCCGTACCAGTATGCGCAGGAAAAGATCGACGACCTGACCCGTGAACTGCGTGAAGTCCAAAAAGCCAAGAAAATCCAGAAGATCGGCTCTACTCCCATCCGAAACGTGGGGTATTTTATGCTTTCGCAACTTTATAGACAGCTCGGCATTTCCAAGTATATCGACATTCTGGCTTCAAGCCGGGAGTTTCAGTTTTCTATCGATCAACTGCTTCAGTCCCTGATCTATGCCCGATTCATCAACCCCTGTTCCAAAAAGCGTACGGTTGAGGAAGCCTTTCCTCTGCTTTACCAACCTGTTCAGTTCTCAGAGGACCAAGTATACGACGGAATCGAATTCCTCGGGAATGAATATGAGAAAGTCATCGAAATCCTGAACCATCAAATGCCTGTCGTTCATCGCAGGAAAACCGATACGGTCTATTTCGACTGCACCAATTTCTATTTTGAGATCGATCGCGAAGATGAATGGAGACGGAAAGGTCCAAGTAAAGAAAACAGGCATGACCCCATTATCGGTATGGGGCTTCTTCTGGATTCCGCCCAGATACCGATGGGTATGAAGATATATCCGGGGAACCAAAGCGAAAAGCCCATTATGCGGACTGTAATCAAAGAGTTGAAAGTCAGGCATAACATTACGGGAAGAACCGTCCATGTAGCCGACAAGGGCTTGAACTGCGGAGACAATATCATTGAAGCTGTCCGGGACGGTGACGGATACATTTTCTCAAGATCGCCTAAAACCATTTCGGAAACCGAACTGGATTGGGTCCTGAATCCGGATGGTTATACTGACGTTGTGGATGCCGCCGGTCTTCCGGTTTATAAAATCAAGAGCAAAATAGATCTTGTCGATGTTACATATACCGATGTAAACGGAAAGAAGAAACATCAATCCTTGAAGCAGAAATGGGTTGCTACGATGAACTATTCACTGCAGAGGAAACAGCTTCTGGAGATCGACAAACTTGTCAACAACGCTGCAAATCTGAATATGTCCAAAGCCAAAAGAAGTGAATACGGAGATGCCGCAACATATGTGAAGTTCTGCGCCGTGGATCCAACGACCGGTGAAACCACAGGTGATGTGAGACCGTACATTGACCGGGATGCGGTTGATCGTGCCAAAAAAGTTGCCGGTTACAATCTGATCTCGAGTTCCGAACTGGAAATGGATCCGCAGGAAATCTACAGTGTTTACCACAATCTTTGGCGCATTGAGGAATCCTTCCGCATTTTGAAAAGCCAATTGGCAACACGACCTATTTATCTCCAAAAAGAAAACACCATAAAGGGACATCTGCTTGTCTGCTATATGGCGGTAACAATGCTCAGACTGATTCAGTTCAAAAAGTTGAACGGAGCTTTGAATGCTGGTGAAATAGTCGATTTCATCAAACAATTCAATGTCTATTACGGAGCCAAGGAATGCATTAATCTGCTGACCAATTCTGCCGCCGTGCAAACGATAGCAAAAACTTACAAGGCACCTATTGATAACTACTATCTATCGCATTTGCAAATCGAGCGTATGATGCATCCATAAAAGAAAAGCTCTGGCCTTTTTT